>CAWDOZ010000001.1:0-15940 GCA_963803935.1 uncultured Fibrobacterota bacterium
GCCTGCATTCCGGTACAGGCGGGCGATATAGGCCGCCGTGGTTCGGCCTCCGCACCACCGCCGAGGCCGATAATGAGCTCGGCGGGATGCTCAACCGCGACCCGCTGCGTCAGCTCGCCGAGGCGAACCCGGTCGGGCGTGATTCCCGCAAGCGGGGAAAGAACCCCGCCCAGGACATGGTAAATCCCCCGGTAGCGGCCGATTTTTTCTATTGCAAAAACATCCGACGATTTTTCCACAACGCAAATCGTCGAAGCATCCCTGGTCGGGGAAGAGCAGATCGAGCAGAGTTCGCTCTCGCTATAGGTAAAGCACCGCCGGCATTTGACGATCAGCCTCTTCGCATCGTCAAGTGCGCGACTGAGCCTGGCGACCTCGTCCTCCGGTGTGTCAAGAATATGGAGCGCGATACGCCACGCACTCTTGCGGCCAATGCCGGGCAGGCGGTTAAGCTGCTCGACAAGCTCTTCGATCGGCCCGTTCATGGTCGATTACATGCCCGGCAGCTGGAGGCCGCCGGTAACGGACCCGAGGGCCGAATCCGAGGTTTCCTTTACCTTCTGCTGGGCCGCCGCATGCGCCGCAAGGATGAGATCTTCCAGCATCTCCACCTCCTGCGCGATAACCACTTCGGGATTGATCTTGATGGAGACGAGCTCGTTTGCGCCATTGAGGACAATCTTGACCATGCCCCCGCCGGCACTCCCTTCAAATTCCTGCTTCTGCATTTCTTCCTGCATCTTCATGACCTGGGCCTGCATTTTTTGCGCCTGCTTGAGCAGCTTGTTGATCTGGGACATTGCAAAGGCTCCTATCTGAGAATTTCTGCGTCAAAGACGTCAATAACGGATTGAATGATCGGATCACGGCTGATTTCATGTTCAATTGATAACGAATCGGCAGAAGGGGAAGGCGTCGCGGGATTGCCGCTGTTTCCCGATGCGGCCTCAAGCGTGATGTGCAGTTCTACCGGCGCCCCGATAAAGCTGTTTAAAAGCGAATCGATCTCTTCGCGGGCGGATTTTTTCGTTACCTCCTGGAACTGGTACGAAAGGTTACTGTTGTAAACAAGCTCGATGGAAGCGGCGGAGCTCCCGGCAACGGCGGCAAGAGAAAGGAACATTCCCAGATTCGGCCGCTCGCTCATCAGGTAATCGATGAACTCCCGCCAGCGGCTGACCGCATCCCCGACTATTTCCCCGGAAACCCTGTCGGCAAACGGAGCTTCGACTGCCCCGTCTTCGACCGGCTCCTGAATTTCCTCCGGCGCCGACGGCGGGATTAATTCAGGCTTTTTTTTTTCCGGCGGCGCTTCTGCAGGACTAGTCCCCGGCCCTGCCGCGATACCGGCGCCGGCGCGATCCTCTTTCTCATCGCCGAGGAGCGCTATGACCCGTTCAAGGGAGACGGTACTGTCGAGATAGACTAGTTTGAGGAGCAAGAGCTCAAGGGCGAACCGGGGAAAGACGCTCCTCTTGAGATCGCGCTCGAACTGCTGCACGAGCTCCATCATGCGCAAGAGATCGCCTTCCGAGAATCGCAGCGCGGAGATCTTCAGCGCTTCGATAGTTTCCGCCTCGTACGCCCGCCCTTCGATTGCCCCGGAGAGCCGCGAATAGAGCAGATCCCTGAGGTGCTGTTCGAATCCGAGAACAAACTCATGGAGCTCGAACCCCTCCAGCAGCACCTCACGGACGATGACAAGTACCGCTGCAGGCGTCTTGAGTGCAACGGCATCCATCACCCGGGAATACACCTCCCGGGGAACGAGGCCCATGACCATGCGCGCCGCGCGTTCGTCTATTTTTTCCGGGCAATAGGAGAGCACCTGGTCAAGGAGCGACAGGGCGTCGCGCATGCTGCCGTCCGCCTTAGCCGCAATGAGGCTCAGCGCCGTTTTATCGAATACGATATTTTCCCGGCCGCAGATATAGATGAGCCGGTCGAGAATCTGTTCCGGAACAATCCTTCTGAAATCGTATCGCTGGCAGCGGGAGTGGATGGTCGCCGGGATCTTCTGGGGCTCGGTGGTGGCAAAAATAAAGATGACCCGGGGCGGAGGTTCCTCGAGCGTCTTGAGAAGCGCGTTGAAGGCGGATTTAGACAGCATGTGTACTTCATCGATGACGAAAATACGGTATTTTCCGCCCATGGACGAGTAGCCGACATTCTCGCGCAACTCCCGGATATCGTCGACCGAATTATTCGAGGCGCCATCGATTTCAAGGACGTCGAGGCTCGACCCGCTTAATACTTCCTTGCAGGAGCTGCAAACCCCGCAAGGCGTCGGGGTTGGCCCCTTTTCGCAGTTGAGCGCCCGCGCCAGGATCCGGGCGGTCGTGGTTTTCCCGACGCCGCGCGTTCCGGAGAAAATAAAGGCATGCGCAACCCGATCTTTTTCGATGGCTTTTTTGAGCGTGGCGGTGACATGGTCCTGGCCTACCACATCGTCAAAGGTAAGGGGACGCCATTTGCGGGCTAGTACGACATAACTCATATAGTTACCATCCTCAAGCCAGCGTCAACAATCGAGGATACTCAATTAAAAGGGCCAAGTTTACCTGCGGCACACCAAGTTTCTGCTTACCGTTGCTCCCTTCCAGGCCTGGCGGGGTTCACAGCCTTTAGTTGCGCAGGGCCTGGCCCTCATAGGTGCTTCGAAGTTCCTTCCAATCATCCGGAATCGATCCGGAGGCAATAACTTCTCAAATAAAGTCTAAAGAAAATACCTTATTCCACAGCTCGCGCCAAATGCGGCCCGATTACCTTCTCATTTTGAGAACTGTCCTGCCGAACTGGAGTCCGAACCGATACTCTGGACAGCCCATGAACATCGATGTATATTTTACAGCCGTTTGCGGTCCCTTCGTCTAGTGGTTAGGACTCAAGATTTTCATTCTTGCAACAGGGGTTCAATTCCCCTAGGGACTAATTTAAAAGATAGGCTTCAGGCTTCTTAAAGCAGCACTTTAACCACTATCAGATTCGCAATAAGAATCAATACCATAGCCGCGACAACCGCCCGCTTCGTAGCCTCCCCGACCCCAACGGCTCCGCCCTCAGCAGTAAACCCGAAATAACAGCCGCACAGCGCGATAATGGTGCCGAACACCAGCGACTTGACAAGGCATATCTCGATATCGGTCACCTTGAAGAACAGGCGCAGGCCGTGGTAGAATGCCGAGGGGTGGAGTCCCATGAGCAGCTGTGCCAGAAGCTGAGCGCTTATTATGGCGAAAAAGGCCGAAAAAATCGTCAGCACCGGTGTCATCACGGCACCGGCGATCAAACGCGGGGCAAGGAGGTAACGGTAGGGGTGAAGGGAGAGCGTGACCATGGCATCCATCTGCTCGGTTACGCGCATGGTCCCGAGCTCGGCGGCCAGTTTTGCTCCCACGCGGCCGGTTACCACCAGCGCTGTCAACACCGGTCCGAGTTCGGTGAAAACTGCCTTGCCGACCGCGAGGCCGAGGTAGGTGGTCGGGATGACTCCGGCGAAGAGATAGTGGGCCTGCCAGGCGCTGATTGTCCCGACGAAAACCGATGTCAGGAGCACGAACCGGGATAGAGTTGACTCCGAGCAGAAGCATCTGCTCGACGACAAGATGGAACTTTCCTATCGTCGAGGGTATTGCCAGGAGGATGTTACCGGAAAAAAGTCCCGCACCACCCACTCCCCGCAGTGATCGCCGGGTTCCGCTTCCAACCGATTCAGCAAGTTTGTCCAGCGGCGTTATCATACGACCGCCCCATCCGCCGCAGAAAGACTTCCGGTGCGCACCTTTTTCAATTTCCTCCATGCACCATACAGGGGCAGCCAGGGAAACATGACAAAAGCGATTACCAGGGCTGCGAGCAGCCGGGCCGGTGAGGTGGTAAGGGCTATGCTCCCCTCCATCTCGAACAGTTCCCCGTCGAAAAACGGTTCAAACCGGATATCAATCTGTGATCCGCGGCCTGCAACCGCGCCGCGCAGGGCGACAAACCAGCCGTACAGCTTCCCGGTCTCCGCCGGGTCGCCCACCCCTGCCCGCACCTTCAAATAAAACCGGCGCATTCTTGCCAGGCGGAAAAGTAAACCCAGAACCGTGCGCAGCCAGCGAATCGTCCCCCGCACCAGCCGCCGTTTGAAGAGTATCGAGAGAATTTTTTTTAACTTCCCGAGAACAAAGCTCCAGCGATGCAGCCATGATTTCGAAGTTTGCGGGGGAAGTTCAACCTTGTCGGAAAAGTCGGACTTGCTCTGACAGGTCCGACTGGTCCGACTGGCCCAACTGGTCTTTTCTTGCGGTGCTCCCTTCACCTGCCGCCGGTTTCCCGGCGGATATATTTTCCTCTGCCGACTCAGTAACTATATCCTTCAGGAGGGTTCTTGCCTGCGACGGAAATTCGATCCAGCGAGTCCACTTGAGGAGCACCAACGTTCCAAAAGCCTGCCCGCCTTCGAAAAAAAAACGCAAAAAATGCGGATGAAGCCAGTGCAGCGCTATGCGGCCGGTTCGCCCGCCGGGTGTATAGGAAAAATCTGCGGTGAACCCGAAAGGAGTAAAAATGAGTATAGCGGCAATGAATGCAAGGGATGCAACAGCTATGATAAAGATGGTTGCAATCACAGGGCCTCCCCGGGATCCGTCAACCGCCTACCCGGAAACGGTTCCCGGTGTACCCACTATGCTCTCCGGCGTGGAAAGGTTGCCGTTCTGGTCGCGCTTCAGAATCAGGCCGCTTTCGGAAATGACCTGATCCACCATGACGTCCGTATAGGAAAAGGGAAGCGGTTCGGCCTGAATCTGGCAGTCGAATGCAAGACCGATGATGGGTACCTGGCCCTTGAGCTCACGAAGGAAATTATCGAAATAGCCCTTGCCCCTGCCAAGCCTGGTGCCAAACCGGTCGAATGCAACACCGGGACACACTATAAGTTTTAAATCGCTGCGATAGAATTGATCCCGGACATCCGGACGGGGCTCGGGGCATTTGAACTCGCCTATGACGATATCCCTGTCGACATCGAGGATTTCGCCGATTCCCATCATGTTTGTACCATGTTTGCAATAGGGAACGACTATCCGCTTGCCCTTGCGCAGCAAATCCCGTATGACCTCGCGCGTCTCGACCTCGGCCCCCATATTCACATATATCAGGATGGCGCCGGCAGCAGCCACCTCAGTCGAATCCAGAAGAAAGCGCCCAATCGCTTCGGATTTCTCTTTTCTCTCCTCCGGAGTTAAAGCTTTTCGCGCTGCGCCGTATTTTTCCCGCATCAACCGTTTCGGCTCAAGTTCCCGGGAATGTATCACCGGTGCCTGTCCCGGAACGGCGCCGGGCAGGGCCTCGGTAACGGTGGAGGTAACCGATGTCGCCATGGTATCCATTTCGCGACGGATCGTGTTGGTGTACGAGCGAACCTTTGCAATGAACTTTGCGGCCTCGCGCACGTATTTGGGAATCTCCTTGGACCCGAAAAATACCAGGATCAGGAAGAAAATTATGATAAACTCGCCAAAGCGCCCTCCGAGGTCCATTATTGTTTCCTCCCGGCAGCAAGAGAAACCAGAATGCTGATACCGTACAGGAGAAGCAAGGGGACCGCCATCAGTATCTGGGAAATCGGCTCGGGAGGCGTGAGAATCGCCGCTACGATAAATATAATGATAATGGCAATCCGGCAGTGCTTGATGAGAAATGTCGGCGAGATGACTCCCATGCGCGTGCAGACGAAGGCTATCACCGGCAGTTCGAAAACCAGGCCGAAGGCCAGGCACAACTTGAGAATGAAATTAAAGTAGGTGCCGATGGTAAACATGGGATCGGCAAGACCGTGCGCATAGGAGGTAAGAATCTTGAAAAGGTGCGGAAGCCAGAGATAGCAAAAAACGATTCCGCACAAAAATGCCACACTCGAAGCGATAACCGTGGGCAGCACGATCTTTTTTTCATTGGGAAAAAGCGCCGGGGCAACGAATTTCCACAGCTGGTAAAAAACCACCGGAATTGCCACGACGATGCCCGCACCGATGGCAATTTTAAAACTCAGCATAACGCCCTCAATGGGGCTATTATAATAGAGATGCGGCCTCGGATTGGACATACTGAGGGGATACAGCATAACTACATTGCAAATCTGTTTCCAGAATATGCCGCACGGTATGGAGGTGATTGCAACCGCCACCGCCATTTTTACTATTCGCCACCGCAATTCTTCCAAGTGGTCAAGGAACGACATTTCCTTGGCTGTGTCAGTCTCGCTTCCGGCTGGGTCTTCGGCCACGTTTTCCGTCACGCTTTGGGCTCGTCCTTTTTCTCCTCGCCGGGTTCCTTGGGAGTTGTGGATGCAATAGCGGGAGGCGGCTCCTTCCCATCGTCTTTTGTGGCTTTCTTAAACTCCTTGAGCCCCTGTCCGAGGTTTTTAGCCAGATCTGGAATTTTTTTCGTTCCGAAAAACAGCACTGCAAGAACAAGGATGATTACCCAGATGAACGGATCTCT
The DNA here is from genome assembly GCA_963803935.1 of uncultured Fibrobacterota bacterium. Taxonomy (GTDB): domain Bacteria; phylum Fibrobacterota; class Chitinivibrionia; order Chitinivibrionales; family Chitinispirillaceae; genus BOG-1184. The sequence continues at coordinate 6,490 of CAWDOZ010000001.1, forward strand.
TAATCCCATGATATTTCCCCTTTTTTTGAATTTACGCCTGCATGAAATTGAACCTGCAAGGGGAGCTTGATCTCTTATCCCCTTCGTTGCCCAGAAAATACTATAGAAGCTTTAATTAAAACCACACCGCGCGGCATACGATCGGCCCGGAGTCTGGAAAATCCTTTGCCGGCATCATCATAAACAAGACGGAATTTTACCTACCGAATCTCAGGTTCGAGGGGCAGGAAATTATATTCTCACAAAACGTAAGGGGCTCCATGGAACCATCCGAAACTGTTATTTACGGCATTCATGCCGTCGAAGAGTTGCTCAGGGAACGGCTCGAAGCGATAGACCATGTCTACTTCGACAGCGGGAAGCGATCTGTTCCAATTTTTAATCTCATGAAAACATGCCGCAAAGAGCGGCTTGCGTACAACCTCGTGCCGACAACCCGCCTGAACCAGGTGGCCGGGTCGGATAGCCATCAGGGGGTGGTCGCCGTGTGCAGCGTCCAGCCCTACTGCACCCCCGAGGAGCTGGCAAAAAAAATTGCCGGCATCGATGCGCCCCTTTTTGTCCTGGCGGCATCCATTGAAGATCCCGGTAATCTCGGGGCACTCATCAGATCATGCGTCGCCTTCGGCGTGGATGCGCTGTTTCTCGAACGAAAACATACCTCCCCGCTCTCCCCCGCTGCGTCAAAAAGTTCATCCGGCATGGTTGAACACCTGACGATCCTCAGGCCTAAAAATCTGGAAGGAATCATTCGAGATTATGCAGCCCGGGGTTTTGCAGTTATCGGAGCGCATGCGGGAAAGGGAGCTCCACCGGATACACTGAACTTCGCCGGCCCGACAATCCTGATTCTTGGCGGCGAACATCGGGGCATCCCGCCCTATTTGGAAAAACTCTGCACTTCCTTTGCCTCGATTCCTATCGACCCGAAAGCGGAGTCGCTGAACGTTTCGGCTGCCGGAGCGGTGCTGCTCTATGAAGCGGGCAGGCAAAGGCGATCGCAGGGGATATTGTAGGGGCACGGCGCGCCGTGCCCCCTGCTTTTAAAAATAGTCGTCAAATATATTATCTTCCCTTCTTCTCCGCCATTATTTATATTAAGACGACTTCTTAAGCTGTAATTCTTCCTGCAATTGTTGGTAACACGGTGATTTGTATGATTATTGCTCACTGTTGTTTAAAGCCGGGTCTGAGGTTTTATTTAATTCGCGGCGCAATAAATAATCAGGTAACACGAAATTTAATTGCACCCAAGAGGGAGATAAAACATGGTAATTGACAAAAATGTAATTGTTCCCGACGATACTGCGCTTGAGCTTTATCTCAAAGATATTGCCAAGCACAAGACCTTATCGAGTGAAGAAGAGGCTATTTATGCAGCCCGCATTAAAAAGGGCGATAAAAAGGCTCTCGACACCCTGGTAAAGGCAAACCTTCGCTTCGCGGTCAGCGTAGCCCGGAAGTATCAGAATCAAGGGCTTCCTCTGAGCGAACTGATCAGTGAGGGCAATATCGGCCTTATAAAAGCGGCAAAAAGGTTTGATGAAAAGAAAAATTTCAAATTTATCTCCTACGCCGTGTGGTGGATCAGGCAGAGCATTTTGCGTGCCCTTGCCGACCGCTCGCGTATTACGAGAATTCCGCTTCACCGTATCGGTGTTATTCATCGGGTGAGAACCACGCAGAACAGGCTCGAGCAGAAATATCGCCGCCAGCCCTCTACCGATGAGATCGCCCAGGAGATGGGCGTCGGGAGAGAAGAAGTTCTGACCATCCAGTCAATCGGCAATCGCGCGGTTTCGCTCGATTCACCGGTAAAAGACGAAGACGGTTCCGAGCTTATCGATATCCTTCGCGACGAAGATCAGGAAATGCCGGATAACCGGCTCATCGAAATCTCCCGGCAGGAGGGAGTGAACCGGATTCTCGATGCACTGGAAGAGCGCGAACGCGATGTTTTGAAACTTTATTTCGGCCTCGGTGTCGAAACCACTCACACTCTCGATGAGATCGGTTCACAGCTCAATCTTTCGCGGGAGCGGGTGCGGCAGATCAAGGAAAAGGCAATTCACCGGCTTAAACATTCTTATCTGCGAGGCAGACTTAAGGCTTTCGCAGAATAATAATATTTCCGTTAATTTTAGAGATTGGCGCGGGGAGGGATGAAGAATCCCTCCCTTTTTTATTTTACCTTCCCCAGCACTTTCAGCAGTCTGCTTTTCACGACAATATCCCGCATAACTATGGGTTCGCCGGGCGCTTCTCCCGGAAAAATAGCCAGGAACGGCAGACTTCGCGAGCCGAGAACGTGCAACAGGGAATCCGCAGCAGGATTGGGTGAAGTCAAATCCGCCTTGAGCGCCAGAATGTTTTTCCGCCCGATGAGCGCTGTTACCTCCGGGGTATTCAGGGCGGTCGCAAAATTATACTGGCAGTTGAGACACCAGGACGCGGTAAAATCGACGATCACCGTCCTCCCCTCCCCGTTAGCCCGGATAAGTGAATCCGGTGAAAACTCTCTCCATACCGCTGTGGCTTCGGAGGCTTCGGAGGCTTCGCCTCTTTCTTGAGAGAAGACAGAATTTGAAGTAGATAGAGGCGAATGGTATGCGACAAACGAGATATACCCGCCGCCCGCCGCGATGGACAGCGCCGCAAGGAGCGCAACCGATTTGCGGGGAAACGAGGCGCTCCATGGTGCAAGCCGCGCGTAAACGACAACGGCAAAGGCCACGGCCAGGCAGAAGAAAATTGCGCCGGGAATCCGCCGGGCGGGCAGGCCGGCAAGCAGCCAGGCGGCCATCGCAAGCAGCAGGAAGCCCATGATCCGCTTGCCGTCTTCCATCCAGGGCCCCGGCTTGGGGATCCGTTTCGCCAGCGCATGGCTGAAGGAAAGAATCACATAGGGAAACGCCATACCGAGCCCGAGCGCTCCATACACCATGAAAATAACCGGAGGATGCCGGGTAACCGACCATGCCAGCACCGCGCCCAGGAACGGGCCGCTGCATGGGGTTGCCAGGAGCGTCGCGAAAACTCCCTGAAAAAAGATCCCGGCAAACCGTTCACCCCTCCCTCGGGGCAAATGAGAAAGTGCGGCCGGCACGATCAGGGTATAGACATCGAAGAGCCCGAGCGCAAAGATCACGATGATTGCGATTATTGCGATTAGAGCAGCCGGGTCCTGAAACTGCTTGCCCCAGGTGAAATTCGCGAAGGATGCGAGCGCGGCAAGCAGCATGAAAACCGCCAGCACCCCGGAAGCAAAGGCAATACTCTTAAGCACCCGGTGAGCCCGGCTGTCGCTTCTCCCGTGCGCAAACGAGAGAATTTTTATCCCGAGCACCGGGAGCACGCAGGGCATGGCATTCAGGATAATACCTGCAAGAAAGGCAAAAAGAAGCGCGGTGACAAGGCTGAATCCGGTCCCTGCCTCACGCGGGCGGTAGTGCCAGGCCGGGGAGGAGGCCGGCAGCGCTCCCGGCATTTTAATAGCCGCAAACAGCGAAGAGGATTCGGCTACCGGCGGGGGAATCGCTGGCTCCGGAGCCATGCTTACCTGCGACAAGGCAAACCAGGAGCGCAGACCCCCGCCTGCAGGAAAGGGTTCCCGGCGCGCTGCCGCGGAGTCTATCCGGACGGTGAAGGGAATCGAATAGTGGAGCGGTACGCACGAGGTGTTGCATATCAGCGCATCGATAACGATCGACCCGTTGGTTACACCGACAGTTCGGGCGATGCCGCAGGGGAAAAAAGCAGTCTCCTTTTCCCATGCCCATACCCAGGCGCCCGACTCCGGCGAGTAGCGCTCTGCCGGGGCCATTTTAATGTCAATCCACCCGACCCCGCTCGCGCCTTCGATCCGGATAGTGACCGGCCTGCCGACCCCGGGCCCGAGCGGGTTTGCGTACAGGTGATACCCGGCGGGAATCTTAAGGCGAAGCCCGATAACGACCGTGTCGCCCGGCGCGTAGGCAGCATTCGAGGGAGCAATCTCCTCGACTTCGAGACCGGCAGGTGCAGTTCCTCCTTGCGAAGGAAGCCCAATCTGGGCGCGACATAAGCCGGAAACCGTCATGAGAGCGACAATTACCGGCCACATCGCCCCTGCCCGGTGTTTTAATGCCATCATGGTAAACCGCATAAACAAAACTCTACCCCCATCACGGAAAGAATTGTATACTAGGCAGAAAATTCCCGGTTCTCAACAAACCGTGCGATTTTGTTATGCACTGCCGTTAAAAATATATACCTTCTGAAAGGAAGCAGCATGATCACCGAAACATCCGCCACTCTCCCCGAGGAAAAATTCATCGAGAAAAATCAGCTTGCCGAGCACCTGATCGCTTCGGGCGATCTTCCTGCCGCCGCCGCTTTACTTGTTGAAATTATCGACGGGGATGCGGCAAACTTCCGTGCCTACAACAACCTCGGTATGATCTGCTGGGCACGCAAAGAGTGGGAAGATGCGTTTGCCATGTTCAGGAAGTCATCGGCGCTGCAGCCCGGCTATATAGACGCTCTTGTCAATCTTTTCGATGCGGGCCTCAAGCTCAGGCGCGTGGCAGAGATTCTGCCGGTCTTCGATAGTGCGCTGGCCCTGAATCCGGACCTTACCGCCATCCGGGCTATCCGCGACAAAGCTCTTTGCCTCGGCGATTCGGTTTACCGCAGCGACCGGGCGCTCAGGATCGGCTGTTACAGCGCGATCATCGAGGAAGCCACGCGCGAGCTCGAAGCCGGGAACGAGAGCAAGGCCCTGGAACTCTTCATGAAATCGAACGATGAGGAGGGACATAGCGCCGCCGCGTACTGCGGACTCGGAATAATTTCATTCTATCAAAACCGCCCCCAGGACGCAATCAGCCTCTTTGTGGAATCAATAAGACTCGATCCGACCGACCCGGACACGTTTCTCAACCTGCTCGAATCGGCAACGGCCTGCGGAAAAACGGCCCTGGCGAGGGAATTATTCGATCGTTGCCGCAGTGAATATCCGAAACTCGATGCCATTGCGGCTGAATTCGGGATGCCGGTAAATAATCCTCAAGCCGGAATACGGACTATCCGATAACTATCATGAAGGTACCAGAGACCTCTAAAGCACCTCCCTTGTGTGCACTGCGAGCCTGAGCTTCCCCAGAATACCCAGGCATCGCGGAAGAGTACCGGGCCCCTTCAGTTTGGTCCTCAAGAGGCGAGTGACGCCAATCACTCGCCTCTTTTGCTTTAGGCCTCTACAGGGCAAACCTGATTTCGATGATATCCCCCGGCTTTATCGTGTAGTCCCGATCGACCACCTGCACCAATCCCTTTTTCTGGCAATCGTTCCAGTTGTGGCATTTCATGAAATCGTCGAACGAAGCGATGTCCCCCTTGATGAACCCTTTTGCAAGATCGGTATGGATGCGACCGGCGCAGGTAACAATGTCGCTGTCCTTGCCCGTGGGCCAGGCATGGACTTCCTTGGGTCCGACCGTGTAAAAAAAGACGATTCCGGCCTTATCCAGGCATAATTCGATGACCTCGGTAACCGGGGTCTCTCCCTGCAGGACAATTACCGGCTTCAGGCTGAGCACGCTCATGCTGCGGAGGGTCTCCTTTTCCGGTTCAGAAAGCGGAAGGTCGCAGAGCGGGGCCTCGGTTTCGAGGTGCGCAATACACCGTCTGAAGAGCTCTTTCTGCTCTTCGGTTTCCGAATTTTCAAGCTGGCGTTCGCATTTTTCGATATCTTCGACCAGGAGGTCGAGGAGAGAGCCGGCTGAAATGGCGATCGCTTCCGATTTGGTGAACTCGTCCCGCATGAATTCGACGTAATAGGGCGAAACCTTTTTCGGGTTGCATTTTTCCACGAGCTGGTTCATGCGGCGATCGTCGTACTTTGCTTTACCTTCCGGCAGGTTGCAATCATGAAAACCTATCTTCATTGTTCTATCCTTACTGATAAGGTGTGGCTTTGACCCGCATAAAATGGTTGCCGAACCGGATAAATGCAAGGATTTAGTGTAAGTGCCTCAGGTGGGGGAACCGCCTGCGGCGGTTTCCCCACTAAAGCAGCAACAAATATTGTATTTATAGTAGACGTATTTTATTTCAATTTCAATTTTTACCTATCCAATAATGACTCTGAAAATCAATCCGCACCAAACTCTTCCAGCCACGCTCATCCTGGCCGCAACGCTCCTTTTATGCTTTTTCGGCACTGCACCGGCAAAAATCCGGATGACCACCCCGGCGCAGTTCTTTCCCCAGGAGTTCCGGCATGGCGTAACGAAGTCGGCCATCCAGGCCTTTGAATCCCGGCTCCTCCCCTACCTTCAGGCAAGGCTCAAGGGGGCAAAATTCGTTAAAGCCCTTCCCGCCGCAGAGCTGCCCCATGAGGGCGATTTTCTTGCGCTTGCCAAGGTATGGTCCGGCCTGGACAAGAGTTTTTTAACCGTTTACCTGGCCGCGGTATCCACCAATCCGCAGGGCTATGATTCCTGCCTCTCTCCGGGCGGTCACTATGTCATATACTACACCACCAACCCCGACTCCGCCGATGCGGTGGACCCTACCGACACCATCGGATTCGGCCCGGACAGCACCAACTGGCGGACAAAGACCTCCGGCCCCAACGGTATTCCCGATTATATCGATCAGGTCGCCTTCTCCTGCGACAGCGCCTGGTCCATGGAGGTGAAGCGCTTCGGCTTTCACCATCCCACCTCCATGGCCGCCAACGGAGGGCCGTCGAGCCGCTATCACTTTTTTTGTACTGAAGTCGGAGATGGGTACTATGGCCAGACCTTTCCCGATCAACCATTTCCGGACTCCGCCATCGGCTTTTTCGCCCACTGCGAGGTTCGCGGCAACTGGAATGACTCTGAGTGGATTCTCGACGACTCGACGCTCAACTACATGGCTCATCCAGAGAATGCAGCCCATGTCACCTGCGTCCATGAAAATTTCCATGGCATTCAGTTTTCCATGCTCTGGAACAATGCCGAGTTCGACTATTTTCCCCTGGGCTGGATAGAGGGGACCGCGGTGATGATGGAGCATCTCGGGTTCGACTATATCAAGGATTATATACAGTACGCGGAGGGATTTTTCACCGCTCCGACCGAGATGCCTTTTTTTGTCGACCAGGATGCATCGATCCTGTACTCCAATTCGCTTCTGACGATCTATCTCTACGAAAAGGCACCCCCGTCTCCGAGGATCGATTTTCCGAAATCGATGTTTTTCAACAATTTCAACTATACAAACGGGATCCCCTTCGACACCAACCTCCGCGCGGTAAGCGCGGATTCGACCTTCAAGACCACCTGGGTCGGCCTGCTCAACCGTTTCCACACGGGAAGCTACTTCACCGGACCCCGGGCCGATACGTCGAAGTTCGACCTTGACGCGGGTATCATGCCCTATTGGACGACATCGCCGGATTCCTCGGCCCCCTCGTATTCCATAACCAAGGCGGTCAATCCCTACGCCATGCAGGTCTTCGATTACCAGCCTGTCGCTGCTCCCTTCGATACCCTTACCATCAGGCTATCGTGCAACGATTCCGGGGCAACGGTACCCACCCCCCGATGGGCGGCCTCCTGCATCGTGCTCGGAACCGGCATTCCGGATTCAGTCATCACTATCCCGCTCGATACCTTCGGCAATGGCACCTGTGTGATCTCAGGCTTTCAATCGCGTACCGGAGTTATTGTCATTCCAACTAACGGCGATCCAATTGTCACAGGCAGTGCCACGGTTTCCTTTCAGGCAGGCGCTCCGGGAATCCCTGCTGCGCCCACCCTTGCCGGGCCCATGAGCGGTACGGGCGGCCTGGGCAGTTCGGTAACGCTGAGTTGGAACACCTCCCCGGGCGCTGCATCCTATTCGGTGCAGGTTGCAACCACTTCCACTTTCATGAATTTTTACCGTAGCATACCCGGTATTGCGGCGCTCTCTACCACGGTAACCGGACTGAGTCCAAATGCAAAGTATTACTGGCGGGTAGATGCCGCCGATATCAGCGGCACCAGCGGCTGGTCGAGCGCCTGGAGCTTTACAACATTCGCTCCCCTTACCATCTTCCCCAATCCTCCCCACCTGAGCGGCAGCAGCAATCCTATCCCCAATAATTTTATTCGCTTCGAGGGATCGGGAATCCAATCCGTATGCATCTACTCCCTTGACGGGCAATTAGTAACCAATTCCGCCGCCGCGGAGAGCTCCGCCTTTGCCAAACTGGCCGACGGGCTGCAATGGCAGCTGAAAAACAGCAAGGGCAGAAGCGTTGCTCCGGGATACTACCGGGCAGAGGTGGCGCAGAAGGATACCCTGGCGGGCATCAGCTCGACGACGGTTCACAAACTGCTTGTTTTCCCATAAGTACTATAAAATCCTCCGGTGGGGGGACCGCCTGATGGCCATTCCCCCACTATGGGCATTGCTGCCGGTTTCCCTGCCTTGGTAAAAACTAAGTATTTTAAAATATCATGCCGACATTGCATTATTTCGATTCCATGTTTGTCATATGCGGTGCCATCATTTTAGCATTTTCTGGAATGACCTCTGCGGAAAATTCTTGCGATTCGATCAGAGATTCCAACCATACTTTCGAAGGTAAGGCGGCGTTATCTATTCCTCCGGGTACAGATTCGCCGCAGCCCAGGCCTTCACCGCTTGAAAAAGATTTGTTCTTTTCGACCTGGTGGGGAAATCATGCGGCATTTGTTGCAGACTTTGCAACGACCGGAATGATAATCAGGGGCGGCGGCATCGAATGCGACCCCGTTTTCACGGCGTTCGGCGACAGAAATCTATCAGGAGTTATCGGTTCGGCAATCGTATTCCACGCAGCGGAATCATTTCTTTCGTTTGAGCTGTTTAAACTGGCGCAAAAACGGCATGGCGCATGGCGCTTTGTTTTAAGCACGGCGGCCACCGGAATAAATGCTTATCTCCTCGGTGTTCACACTGCCGGCACCATAAACAATGTTAATCAATATAATACCATGAAAAAGTAGCACATCGCGACCTGCAGGATTCCATTCGAAAGAATATCCATTACATCATTTCACTCGGCCAGATGCGCAGAGCTGCCATCAATCAGCTTATTGGTACACAAATTGCTTTATTTAACCAAGTGTGTTTCCTTAAAAACCTGCACCGGTAATTTGACTCCAGACTCAGCATTTTTTAAATTAGTATCGGGACAGGTTTCCGTAAATCTTCCTGCCCTGAGGAAGCCCCGGCCAACCACCTTTCAAGGAAGGAGAATGCCATGCCTTTCAATTCCAATACCCTGCAGGCGGCAGTGATTGCGGCGCTCTTTGCCGTCACCGTGTCATTCGGACAGCCGACGCTTTCAACCCCCGTAAACAGCGCTGCCAATCAGCCGCTTTCGGAAACCGTCACCTGGAACGCGCTGAGCGGCGCTTCGAGCTATATGCTGCAGTCGACATCAGCACTA
>CAWDOZ010000002.1:0-4278 GCA_963803935.1 uncultured Fibrobacterota bacterium
GTCACATCCGCTGGAATCGGTGCTGGGGAGGATGCCGCGGGTAAGCATGAGCGCGTCGGCGTACGGGGCCAGCGGCAGGATCGAGAGATCGATCTGTTCGAGCCCGGTTGTCGGGCCCTGGAAATACCTGTGATCGAAGGCGAGCATAACGGTCTTGCCGGATTCCTGGTTGAAAATCCGGGAAAGGCGGTTTTTCATCCCCCAGTCGTAGCTATTCGAACCTTTCAAAAAAAACAGTTCGTTCTTCTGGGGCATTTCGGCAAAGAAATTCTTCTCTTTTTTCGATTCGTCGGCTTCAGGCATGGGTATGCTCCCTGAATTGGGGTGTGGTTGGTAACTGATTGAAAACTGCGGTGTGCAATCGCTTACACGGAGATACTCGATCTGTCCGGTCAGGTATCCGGCCCTGCAGGCGCCATTCGTCGCACCAAACAATATACACAAAAATTCTCCGTTCCGGCCATTCTAAAAGCTTTTGGCGGGAGACCTGAGCTACAATCAAATGCCTTTGATAGGGGAACCATTTACAATGGTTCCCCCTGGTCGGAGCCGCGCAAAGCCGCGTCTCCGACACACCCCTTCCAGCGGAAGGGGGAGGCGATGTTTGCCTGAAGGCAAACGCCCTCCCCCTCCCGCAACGCTCTCTTTTATAGTAGAAAACACATAAACGATACCAACTCCTCGAAAGATCCCTTACCGTGACCCCCTTAATAAGGGGGCGCCGAAGGCGGGGGATTTCTTTAAGGGCGATCCGCGGTCACCCTTACCTAAAGGCTTAAATACCACCATTTGCAAACAATAAATCATGTTGACTTTTATTTTTTAAAATTTCCGATTTTCCGGGGGTTTTGACCCACCGGGGAGCACAGGTTGGGTCAAAACTCCAAGGTACTGAAAATTTTGGAGATAGCCGGAATTTCCCGTCCCGTTTCGTAAATTCGATGGGTCAAAACTCCAACAGTAAAGAAATCGTGATGAAAACGATTGATAGAAGAAAGTAAAACGAGCGAAACGGGTAAGTATGTCAGGGCGATAATTGAAAGAATTCCAAAGACTTGGAGATTGGGCGATAACTTCACCTGAGAGAATGTTTTGAGATTGGCAAGAGATAGTAAATGACTGCCGCATGGTAAAAATCTCCGAAAAACCAGGTATTTCCGGGTATAGCTCACGCAAGGCTCGGTGCTTCTGGTGGGGAAACCTCGCTACGCGGGTTTCCCCTGGTCGGAGCCGCGCAAAGCCGCGTCTCCGACTCACCCTTTCCAGCGGAGGTGCGAGGTGATGTCTGCCTCGCTTGCGCTCAGCAGACACTCTCGCACCCCCGCAACGCTCCCCTATGGTAGAAAAAACATAGGAAAACTAAAAGGGCCCGAAAGAGCGAAGAGAGAAAAAAGTGCTTCGCCCTCCATCCGAAAATGTAAAAGAGCAGGCGATTGCCGGGGCAGAAGCGGCGCCGCCTCTGCCCCTGTTGCCACACGAGCTGTACCAACGATCACGCACGAATACTCACTAACGTTAGGCCGCTCATCGGCATGCACAAACTCACGACGGGCCCCGTGCCGGACGCTGTGTGACGGAACGCAAACACCTTTTGAAAGGTCGCTACCCTCTCCGGGCATGCTGCAGTTTGTTGAGCACGAATACTCACTAACGTTAGGCCGCACATCGGCCAGCACAAACTCACGACGGGCCCCATGCTCACCACAGCATGCCTGCTACGCATAATATAGCACAAAATTAGAATTAAAGCAATAAAAAAATACATTTTGTAGCTTAAAGATGCGTAATAGATTGATATTTATGGAGATGAAATTATAATTATTTATTTAAGGAGGGAAAAAAACAGATTTTAAGGTCTAAGAGGTGACAGAGAAACGATCTTGTGCCGAAAAAGCTACCATTATCTGACATCAGCAATGCAACTACGGCGCGGATACCATCGAGGATGAAAGATCATTTTTTAGCCTAAACCCTCACCGCATGGCCGATAACAAACCCGAATTCGCTATTGAGGCTGACCGCATCTTCGGGAATAAGTTTATACTCCCAGCCTTTGTTTTGATCCACGGTGGATGCCATTTCAGCCCATTGGACAGCGGCACGTGCCTTATCGTTTACCTCCGGAATAACTATGGGGTATAACTCCTTCATCATTTTAATTTCGATGAGGAATTTTGTTTTTGGGGTTTCTACGATGAAGTCCGGATTGTACGATTTTCCCCGATGATTAATGGAAAGGGAGCCTTCCGGCGGTCTGATCCATTTAAGGACGCGGGGGTCGGATTCCAGGATTGCCGCGAAGTTCTTTTCAGGCACCGAATCGAATGGGACATAAGGATAGATAGTCTTTGAAAATCCCTCGAAAAGGTATTTGCGGATTTGCGATGAAACAACCGTTTCGGAATAGTGTTTGATTCCGTCCTTGGCGAGCACGGTCTTTGAATAATTGCTGAACCGAACCGGGTTCTTTGCGCAATTCATCTCCATGTGCGTTGACTCGCTTAAATGCTGCTCTATCTGAGCCTTCATGTCGTTGATCATTGCATTTCGATAGAGGTGCACGATTTTCGGAATATCATCGCCGGGAAGGTCGATCTTGGCGAGGTATCCATCAGCCATGCGAAGCGCAAATTCCTTATCGCCGGCGACATCCATTTCTTCGACTTCATCGATCAGTTTCGCTGCGAGGAACCCGCGCGGATTATCTATCTCCATTACCTCGGCCTTGTCGCCGATATGATCTTTGCCGGTAGCCAGATCGGTGGTAACGATACGCTGATCCACCAGAAGGAACGGCCCTATAGTGACCTGCACCTCGAAAGGCTCGATTTTGAGTTCCGGCATTACCTCGATTGAAATGCGCGGAACATCGATGTAGCGTTCGGCATACAGGTGAAGCTGGCGTTTATAATGCTCTTCGAGCACGACCGGATCGGGCGGAATTTCAGGCGGCGCCGCAGGCTCTTCCTGGCCGAGGTCGAAGGTAAGAGTTTGGGCATCCTCGCCGGGCGTCGGTGTGGCAGGCGGCTGGAGCGCTTTCTTCTCTTCGAAAGCCTTGATATCTTCCCGGACCAACTCCTGAACTGCCTGATTGAGAAACTCCCTTTCGGAATAATGTGATGCAAAAAGCGACTGCTTGGCCTCGGCAAGCCGGTCGAGCACTTTTTCGATATCGGTATGGTGGGGAGCAACGGAAATGGTTTTGACCGGCCGAAGCTCGTCTTCATCGAGCTGCTTTATTACCCTGAACAGAGGGTTTCCCTTTGCGGCCTGCACAAGCCTGGTATAGTTATCATGCGCGACGATTTCAAGGGTATCAAGGTCTTCGTCGCCCGTCGGGATGCCGAAGGGAAGCCGCAGGCCGCGACCGATGGTCTGTTCGGTAAGAATTTCGCTTATCGAGGCCCGGAGCGGAATAATAGTATAAAGATTCTTTACGTCCCAGCCTTCTTTGAGCATATTGACATGAATGACGATTTCAACGGTGCTGGTCGGTTTTTCAACCGTAAGGAGTTGCTGGACATTCGCGTCACTTTCCGCGCCGGTAATACCTGAATGAATCTCTATGACTTTGCCCCGGTAATTACCCTCACAGAAACTTTCGGTTTCGACCAGGGCCCGGACCTCTTTGGCGTGCGTCGTATCTTTGGTCGAAATTAGAACAAACGGCTTTACCATGGGCAAGTTATTCGCCCGGCAGTATTCTTCGAGCCGGGCCTTCTTCTTCTCATGCTGGTTCATGCCGTCGAGAAGCTTCAGCTTTTCGATCTCTTCGGCATCTGAGGTGGTCAGGTTGGTGCGGGTGAGTACGGACGGCGTTTTAATGAATCGCCTGATAGATTCCGCAAGGGTGAACCGGTAAAGAACGTTCTTCTGCTTTGGCGAAGGGGTTGCCGTAAATTCGAGCCCGAGAGCAGGGCGAAGATGATTGATCGCCTTGAGCGACGCCGCGCCGCGGTAACGGTGGCTCTCATCCATGAGAATCACCAGGTCATCGAGATGCTGAAGAACGGTGGAAAAAGAGTCGCCGAGATCCTCATCAAAAGCATGGAATTTGAATTCGGTATCTGTCCGATTAAAAATCTTACCGATATTAAAAATGAAAATAAAAGCAGGATCGCCCGCTTCTATCTGTTGCGGATTAAAACGAAGATAGTTGTCGCCGTCATAAACAATAGGCGAGGGAAAATTGGACAGGCCGGTAAACATGTACTTAGGGTGCGATGGAAACAACTCTGCTTTCAGCTTTTCGTAAATGGTAATATTCGGGGAGAGAAT
>CAWDOZ010000003.1:0-3838 GCA_963803935.1 uncultured Fibrobacterota bacterium
GATGTATTGCCGGATCATCGGTGGTAATCGCGCCGCCCTCGCCGAGGGCGCCGGGCTTTTTTCGGGGTAAAAACTGAATGCCGCCGCGGTTCCCATAGAGCCTGCCGTACGCCACCGACTGCATTTTTTTGAATAGTAACCGGCTCCGTGGGCCTGGCACGCATCTTCGAATACCCGGTGGCCCATTCCGCGGCGATGTCCATGATCGCGTCCATATCCGCCGGATGGCCGTAGAGATGAACCGGAACCACGCCGGTGACCGGGCGGCCGCTTACCCTGTTACGGGTTTTCCCGGAAGTTTTTTCTTTGACGCAGCCGGACTCAAGAAAACCCCGCAGCTTTGCGGGGTCCATGGTGCAGGTCCGTTGGTCGATATCAACGAAAACGATATGCGCTCCGGCCTGGGTGATGGATTCCGTTGTGGCAATAAAGGTGTTGGGTACGGTGATCACCTCATCGCCGGGCTTTATGCCGCCGGCAATATAGGCAAACCGCAAGGCATCGGTGCCGTTGCCGACGGCGATGCAGTAGCGGGAAGTACAGAATCGGGCGAACTCCTCTTCGAACTTCCCGACGAGGGGGCCGCCGATAAATCCGGCGGTATCGATGGCCTTGTCGAGAACTGCAAGAAAGTCGTTTTTCATCTCGCGGTGAAGAGATACCAGGTCGAGAAACGGAATCTGCGGCGTCATGAGTCATCCCGGGGGAAAACGGCCGGAGAATACGGGAAACTCCGGGGGTTGCGGGAGGAAGCGCGCCATGATGCTTTCACCTTTTCACGTCCCTGAGTACCCGTGCCGGGTTTCCGGCAACAATGGTGCCGGCCGGTACGTCGCTCGTTACCACCGCACCGGCGCCCACGATTGCCTCTTCGCCTATTGTCAGGCCGCACAGGATGGTCGCATTGGAGCCGATTGAGGCTCCCCGTTTGACCGTTGTCGGCACGACGTTCCAATCGGCATCGTTCTGCAGGGTACCGTCGCTGTTGACGGCGCGCGGATATTTGTCGTTTGTAAATATGACCCCGTGCCCGATGAACACCCCGTCTTCGATCGCCACTCCCTCACAGATGAACGAATGACTCGAAATTTTACAATTGCGACCAACTGCAGCGTTGCGCTGGATTTCGACGAAGGTGCCGATTTTGGTGTTGTCGCCGATGGAACAGCCGTACAGGTTTACAAAATTTGCCACGACGACGTTGACGCCCATGGTGACGTTGTCGGCAATGCACCTGAAATTATTCATGGTTTCCCGAAGCCGCCTGCGCAGGGAGCGCCTGGCCGGCCATCGTCGCCGCCTGGCGGCCTTCCCCCGGGGCTTGATGATCGGCTGGTTGGGACAGCATGATTTTCGCACTGTTGCTTCTCAGCGACTCGGTTGCCGCCTCGAGGATCCGAACGACCTCCAGGCCCTCCTTGCCGCCCGACAGACATCTGGCGGCCTTCTGGATGCAGTCGAGAAAATGCCTGCATTCGTTATGGACCGGTTCGCTCATTTTGAAGTACGGGCTTAAAACGTCGCCATAATGGTACGAGTAGGCGAATTCTCCGAACAAATCATAGTGCTTCGGGACGCTGACGCTCTTGTCGTATATCTTGATTTTTTCAATCGGTTCGATATCGTCGTAAACGATCATTTTCCTGCTTCCCACGATCACCAGTTTACGAACCTTATGCGGGTCGAGCCACGAGCTGGTCACCATGGCAAATTCGCTGGAGCTGAAATCCATGGAGATGACGGTTACATCCTCGATGCCCTGGGTAATGTGCGCTTTTCCCTGACAGCTGACCGATATCGGCATGGATTGAAACAGATAGAGAATAATGCTGATGTCGTGGGCGGCGAGGTCCCATGCTACATTGATGTCCGGCTGGAACAATCCGAGATTGAGCCGCTGTGAGCTGAGGTAATAAATATTGCCGATCTCACCCGAATCGAGGAGTTCCTTGATTTTTTTCACGGGGTCCGAATAGATGAACGTGTGGCCGACCATAAGGGTCAGGCCCATCTTCGACGCCAGGGCATTGAGTTCTTCGCATTGAGCCGCCGAAGAGGCCATCGGCTTTTCAATGAACACATGCTTCCCGGATGACAGTGCGCTTTTCGCAAGAATAAAATGCGCATGAACCGGGGTAGCTATTGCGACCGCGTCGATAGCGGAGTCATTGAAAATGGCTTCGGCGTCGGTTGTTGTCGCAACTCCGGGGTAGTGACGCTTGATATGGGCGAGCCGCTGTTCGGAAAGGTCGCAAACGGTCTTTACCGTTGAACCGTCGAAGGGACAGAAAATTCCGGATGAGGTTCGGTCCCCAATAGCCGCATCCGATTACCCCGATGGTCAATTTTTCCTTCATTGCCTGTCCCTTTGGAAGGTCCGGTTACCGGTGAGTCAAAACCTTCCGGTTTTCCGGGACAGTATTCCCGGTAACGACCATCGCCGAAATGACGGCGCCCCCCGGCCTCCACGCCAATGGTTTCTTGCGCATAGAATCCCGAACCTGCCCCAGGATTGCAAAAGGGGTTTTGAGGATGATAACCATGTCAAGACCCGGCGAGAGGTTTCGAACATATTCGATATCGAGGCGCATCATCTGATCAAATGTCAGCCTGTTCTTGCCGCTTACCTGCCAGAGCCCGGTCAGACCCGGCAGTGCGCCGAAGCGTTCATGGTGCCAGGGCCGGTAGTTATCACGTTCATAGGGCATGCAGGGGCGCGGACCAACGATGCTCATGTCGCCGCGCAGGATGTTGAATAGTTGCGGCAACTCATCGATACAGGTTTTGCGGAGCAAATTTCCCAGCGGGATAATAGCGGCATAGTTGTCGAGTTTTTCCATGGGAACATCGGTTTCAATAAGTGTCTGCACATGGGTCGCGTGCACCGGTGCATTGTTTCCACAGTGCATGGTCCGGAATTTCAGGCAGGTAAAGTGTTCCCCGCCCATGCCCACGCGTTCCTGCCGGAACAGGACTGAGCCCCGGGGCGAAACGATCTTTATGTAGAGGGCCAGTATGAGGTATACAAAGGGGAAAACGATTACAATGGCGGTCAGCGATAGTGCCACATCAAGGAGCCGCTTCCAGAAGGGAACCGGCAGCGGTTTGCCGTTACCCCTTGTGCCCGCGGATGGTCGCCTGCCGGGTTGGCGGGAAAGATGGTCCCGCAAATGTAAAAATAGTTGATAATATTTCAAAAATCATCCATTGCGCGTTAAATGAGCACTCTTTCCCCGAATCGTCATTTCAAGCCCTGTTCAATCGTTGCCTGGGGAAGCAGATCATAATTGCACTGCAACAATGAATTATCGTCTTTAATTCCTTATTCCGGTATGCTGCAGAATCCGTCGACCTTTGGACGGACCCCGGTATAATCCTTTGCGCACCGTGCTAATATAATAAACGGAATGGCTTGAAGCGTAGCACTTTTCTTCATTTGCATGTACAGTACGTGGCTAAATTGCAAGCTTTATTGCTCTGGATTATGGCTCAGGGAATCGGGGACCCCCTGCCTGCAAACATTACAAGCGTCCCCATCCTCCCTGGTTATCCGGGCAATTCATGTATTGCCTATTAAATCAGGGCCAATGCAGCGGAATCCATCTATCGGGTATTTTTAAATGAGGAGGAGTATCGTGAAGCTTCATCAGCATATAGCCGTCTCGATCCCAATTTCACTGGCAACCTATGCCGCATCCCGCTCTCTTCCCATGGCGGCAGCATCCTTTATCGCGGGCGTTTTGCTCGATCTCGATCATGGTTTCGACTACCTGCGGGAGTATGGCTTTCGGCCGGATATCCCGTTTTTCTTTCGTTCTTTTCACGAAACTCTCTATCG
>CAWDOZ010000004.1:0-5099 GCA_963803935.1 uncultured Fibrobacterota bacterium
GCCTGCCCCGCATATCAAACAGCTTCATTGAAACATGGCCTTCCGCTGCAAGGGCGTAATTAACCTGGTTGCCGCTGATCCTGACCGCTCCCTGCTTCAGGGCGGGGGCCGCGGAATTCACCACTGCGGTAACTCCGGAGGAGGTCGTGATGATGCCATCGGTCCCGACCGCGATGAAAAGGTTGTTTCCCCAGGCGATGCCGTAGAGCCATTGGGTCGATGAAGAGGTTCTTTCGGTCCAGGTAATGCCGGTAGGGGAGCTGAGAATCGGTCCGAAGGTTCCGGCACCCTCATGCCCCACGATGACGAACTGATTTGCCGCCCAGATGACGTCCGACAGGAAGGCGCTATCCCCGGAGACCTGGCGGGTCCACGCCGTTCCGCCCGGAGAGGTATAAATAACTCCCGAATCGCCGACCGCCGCGAAGGAGGTACCGCTCCAGACAACCTGGTTGAGAACTTGCGTTCCGGGAGCCGTGATGGCGGTCCAGGTTGTTCCGTTTGGAGAAGTTGTCATGATCGGGCCGGTAAAACCGCCGACCACGACAAACGTCGCCGGCTGTCCGCCGTAGGCAATACCAAGAAAATCGCAGAAGCAGCCGGATACCTGGGTGGTCCAGGTGACCCCGGTAGGGGAGGTTAAAATGGTGCCGTTGTCGCCGACAACCACATACATATTGTCTGCCCAGAGCGCCGCGTGGAGCGGATAGGGAAGGTTGGTAACCACAGCCGTCCAGCTGGTTCCATTGGTCGAAGTAAGCAGTGTGCCGCTGTCGCCGACGGCGATGAATAGATTGTTTCCCCAGGTAATGCCGAAGAGTTCTTTCGTTGTGCCCGAGGTACGGGCGGTCCATGTAGTGCCATTTGTCGAGGTAAGAATCGTCCCGACATCGCCAACCGCCACGAATTCACCATTGCCGTAAACGATCGCCCGCAGCTCATTGGTGGTTCCAGAAGCGGCAACCGTTGTCCAGGTGACCTGGGCTGTGGCAGCCGCTGAAACCATGCCGACCAGAACCAGTATCCGCAACAGGAATCCCTGAGACCTGAAGCGCAGCCCTTTACCTTCTTTTAAATCAGCCATTCATACCCCCCTCTGGTAAACGGTAAACAGGAATAATACCCCTTCTCCCCGGAGTTTTTCTCGGGGAGAAGCAAAGCCATAGGGCCTCAGGCAGTAAGCGCTCTTTCGGCCCGATACAAGGGCAAGAAAATAGCAATTGTTGTGCCTGAAAGGCAAACTACTAAAGCAGGTGGCTCATGGAGGCGCAACTATTTCATTAAGTTTGGAAATCCAATGGTACCGGGGATTTAAGGATGGGGAGCATAATTCGCCGGTGAGTTCATGGGTATGATTTTCAGGGCCCTTAATAATATAGAGAAAGACACTATGATGTTCAAGCGGAGAAAACGAATATAAAAGCCTCCGGAAGGGAACCGCCGTAAGCGGTGCCCCACCGGAGCAGTAACTGCCTTTTACAGCAATTTAGCCCGCATATCTCCCCCGGCTTTGAAAACCAGCAGAAAGCGCGCAGAGGGGAGGCCTGCTACGGGGTCATTAATCCGATACCGGCCCGCCCGCTGATAACTGTTCCACAGCGACCTTATTTTTCTGCCCTGGAGATTGTACACCGTAACCGAAACGAAGGCTCCCTGCAACAAAGAATAGATAACACCCAACCTGCTGATTGCCACGGTGCTCAAGGCGGCTCTTGCCTGAGGGGTCCGGCGGACCGCAGAGGACGATCCTGTGAGATAAAGTGGAAAGACTGCAGCATTGCCGGCAAAGGGCGTCCCCTGGCCGCAAATAGTTGTGGCAGCTGCATTCGATTCGAGCGCCGCGCATCGGACAAAATTTTCACCGGGGAGCAGAGACTCGCCTCCCCAGGCCCAGCTCCAGGTTACCGAATCCGATCCTGCACCGCTCTGGATTGCGGCGACGTTCCACGCAGCCTGGTCGAGGCCGGTTGCATCAAGCACTGCAATGATTTCCCGTGCGGCCGGAGCAGGCCACTGGTCTACAGCGGTGCCGGCCAGGGCCGCCGTGCCGCTTCCTGCAGTCAGCCGACCCTTGAGGGTTGCCGGCACCTGCTCCGAAGCCGCTCCATTGGCGGTCATCACCGAAAGGATACCTGCAGATTGGTTGACAGCATAGATCCTGTTGGTAACCGGATTCGCTGCAAGAGCCACCGAAGGGCCGGCAAGGGTCAGGTAAAAAATTTTGTTCGTGGCGCCATCTATAACCGCTACCACGCTGTCCGCAGCGTTTGCCACATAAATCTGATTCGTCACCGGGTTTACCGCTACTTCTGAAGGTGCATAGCCGACGGTAACCGGCGCATTCAGGCCGGTCGAGGCATTAATGATATTGATATTGTTGGCTCCCGCATTGAGGACATAGATGGAATTGTTGACCGGATTGACCAGGAGTGTCTGAGGCCAGGCGCCGATGGTGTAAATGCCCGCAACACTGTCGTTGGCGCCGTTTATAGTTGTCAGGGTACTCGCACTGTCATTGACCACATAGACCTGGTCGGTTGCCTCATTTACCGCAATTGCGGAGGGGTATTGGCCGGCCGATACGGCATAGGAGAGTCCTGCGGCTTTTTCGATAACCGTTACCGTTCCGGCAGAGTCGTAATTGGAAATGTAGACCTTGCCGGTCACCCCGTTGACTGCAAGGGCAACTGGGTTGCTGCCCGCCGGAAAGGTCTGTGTCGCGTTGGAGACCCCATCGATGGCGGTTATCGTCGAGTCGCCCTTGTCGAGAACGTAGACGATGTCGTTGATCTTATCGATTGAAAGGGCGGAGGGCAGCTTTCCCACGGCAACGGTGGCGGCTATGCCGGTTGCCTCGGTAATGACCGTAACGGAATTTGCGCTGTCCGATGCGATGTAGAGTTTTCCGGTAATCGGATTGATCGCGAGCGCGGCGGGGTTGCCGGGCACGCGTATCGGCGATACGGCGCCGGTCGCTCCATCGACTGCCGAGACGGTGCTCGTTCCGTAGTTGGCCACATACACCTTGTTGAGCACCGGGTCCACGGCTGCGGCAACCGGTCCGCCCCCGACGGCAACGGAGGAGGTATCATAACTCGATCCGTCGATTACGGAAACCGAATTGGCCGCGCTGTTGGCAACGAAGATGTTGTTGGTAAGCGAATTCACTGCAAGTGCGCCGGGACTTTGTCCGGTGGGAAGGATAGACGATAATCCCTTCGCAGCGTCGTAAATGGTAATGGTATTATCGTTATAGTTTGCCACATAGATTTTATCGGTTGCCGGGTTGACGGCGATGGCCTGGGGATTGTTTCCGGTTGGAAGGCGGGCGGTCTTCAAAGTAGCGCCGTTTATCACCGTAAGCCCTGCGCTCCCCGCATCGGCCACGTAGATGGTATTGGTTACAGGATTGACGGCCACGGCATCCGGATTGGTGCCCGCCGCGACCGTCGCAGTATCGTTGGTGGCCCCGTCGATGACGGTGACCGAGGCGCCGAAGTAATTGGCGACATAGATCTTGTTCGTAAATGGATTAACCGCAAGGGCCGTCGGGTCGGTTCCCGTGGGGACCGAAAGCGTGGCGCCGGTGGCATTATCGATAACGGTAACGGTGTTGCTTCCGCTGTTGGCAACGTATGCCTTATTGGATGCAGTATTAAAGACCACATCGACCGGATGGTGCCCAACGGCGATGGAGCGGGTCTGGTTGGTGGCGCCGTTTATCAGCGTGACACTGTCGCTTCCGTAATCGGTAACATAGATGCGATTGGAGTCGGCGCTGATTGCCAGTGCCCCGGGCGCGCTGCCCGTTGCAATGGAGGTCGGCTGGTCGGTAATGCCGTCGATGACGGTGACGTTCCCGCCGCCGTAGTCGGCGACATAGATTTTATTTGTAAAGGGGTTGATCCCTACGGCCGCAGGAAGGTGACCCGTAGCGACCGTGGAGGTCTGCGAGGAGGACTCCTTGATGATGGTCACGTTGTCACCGAAATAATTCGCGATATAAACCTTATTGGTGACCGGATTGACGGCCACCGCGGAGGGCGAATTTCCGGTTGCCGGAGTTGCCGTAATAAAATCGGCCTGCGTTATCGCGGCCGGCAGGAGGAGCATGAAGAAAATTCGGAAATACGAAGACATTGACCGCATGGGTATCTTCCCTTCAATTGAAATAATCCGGATGTCGAAAAAATAGCCGAACAATTACCGATCGCTTCACCGGTACGTTACAGAAAACACCGTTCGCCCTGAGCCTGTCGAAGGGCGAGTACCGGATATCGGGATGATCATGGTTCGACAGGCTCACCATGAACGGTTTCAGGTGGTATTACCTGGTAACTATCATCCATCGAACGACATAACGATAAACGTGCCGCTACCGCTTACTATCAGGAAATATTCTCCGTACCGGTCACTTGCGGAGGCCAGGTCGGGTCGGCTCCCCCCACCCGGTCGATAATCGACTTCGCGAGCGCCGGGAGCGATGGATCGCGGGCTCCCATGAGCAGAATGCAATCCCCCTTCCTCGCGAGATCTGCTGCCCTTTCC
The DNA here is from genome assembly GCA_963803935.1 of uncultured Fibrobacterota bacterium. GTDB lineage: Bacteria > Fibrobacterota > Chitinivibrionia > Chitinivibrionales > Chitinispirillaceae > BOG-1184. The sequence goes on from CAWDOZ010000004.1 coordinate 4,549, forward strand.
AGTATGGCCTCCCGACTTTTTACCGCTTCGGCGACAAACGGGACATGCCCGAGCCCGGTTATGAGATCTTCGGAGCTTATGTCCCGCGTAACGGTTCCACCCGCATAATAGATCGGCAGGAGCAGGAGAGCGTCACCGGGAGAAAAAAGCGACCGGAAGGCCGCCAGGTAATCGTCCCGCAAAAATCTTGTCGGCCCGAATCCGTGCGGCTGATAGATGGCAATGATGCGGGCGGAAAGCCCCCGGGCTGCGGTAACCGCTGCCGCAATTTTTGCCGGATTATGCGCAAAATCGTCGACAACATAAATTCCGCTTTTTGTCCTGAATGCCGAAAACCGTCTCGCGACCCCCTGAAATCCGCCGGTAACTTTCGAAAGCTCGCCGGGTAAACACCCGAAGTGCTCGCATACGCAAAGAGCGGCGCACAGGTTTTCCGCATTATGGGCGCCCGGAAGCGGCAGCCGCATGGCTGCGCCGCGGTAGCATACCGTCGTTGCATGCGGTGAAAGTTCGATGGCATCGGGTTTCCAGGCCGCACCCCCGAAGGTTCT
>CAWDOZ010000005.1:0-10690 GCA_963803935.1 uncultured Fibrobacterota bacterium
TTCACGCCCGGACGGCAAGTTGCAGCGGATGGGGCTGGTACCGCTTTTCCAAAACTGCCCGGTGCTTTCAATTAAGCGGATAACAGGTAATTGCACTATAAGAGTCAGAGGTTATTTGATTCTCAAAGTGACGAAACTTATTGATAAATCTCATTTGCTTCTCCTCCACTCCAAAAGGGATATCTTTATACCTCTATCCTCAAAAAACAATATGAAAAAAATACCCTTTCCTTGTTGTGTGATATCTCACGCGAGTACCTTCTTCCGCCGGCAGTGGTATCTTAGTGCCCGTGCCGGAGAAGACTATGTTCCGGATCCTCACTCTCCTTCAATCCATGCGGCTCTTGGCGAATGCGGTGATGCAGGCGATACCAATTTCGGTGGCAAAGGGGTGTTCTACGATGACATAGCACTCGCGGACAAGCACCCATTCTGCAGGGAGAAGATATGCTCAGCAACTGTGATTGACGGAGGCCGGAGAGGCTGCGTCGTCGGAGCCGGATGCGTATTAATTCAGGCAATTTCACCCTGCAAACGGGACGGTCGGCATCCTGTGCCGTAGGTACCTGCCTGGACCCTCATTGACCATACCCTTATCTCGTAGACACAAAGGCGCTGGGACCCACTGCGCGCCCACACCTTCCGCACAACATCGTCCTCACGGCACCATGGACCGGCACCCTCCTTGCAAAAGGCTGTCTCCCCGGGATCGTCGGTAGATCACAACGCTCATTGTGAGAACGGGTCACAACTGCAATTTCCTGGCGGAGGCCGAACCGAGGCGCTTGTCAGCAACAGAACACCATGACCGGAAATAAGGGGAATATGCATCTTGTCTTACTACCTGGATCCCACAAAACGCGCACCACCAACTCTCATGATAACCGCGACCAATCTAACGGCGACGCGCTCGTTCAGCCCAAGCACAATATCAAAAACCGCGAATTTCCATGGTATTGAGGGGTACCCTGCATTCAACTATTTCGCGGCGCCTCCGGTTTCGGCATCGTCCAAGGGCAAGGGTGAAAAACGGGAGCCATATCGGCCTCATGACCCAACAGACGGCTGCTGCGGTGGTGGCAAAGAATCAGGTCGAGCCCATGAGCGAATCGCGGCAAGTTTCTGAGAACCCAGGGCGCCTTTCTAAAGAAAGTACCGCAACTTATACCTGGGAGGGCGGAAAACTCCAGCTCCGCCTCTGCGATACTCTGAACCGGTTCCTTCCCGGCCGTGGACACGATCGTTGCAAGCCCTCAGGGCGTATCCTGATCTTAAGCGGAAAAATCGCCGTGTCATACCGATGAGGAAGGAAGCCGACAATGACAATATGGCCCTGATTCGGGCCGAAGTGGTTAGTTCTGGTGGCCCATGGGGATTGCGTATATTCGTATCCACTCAAAGGACGGCAAAACCAGAAATCCTCGCTTCCACAACGACGCCCACCACGGGCAAAAAGTCCTACGGGCTCGAAGGTGTTCCCGCTAAATAATCTCTTTTCTCAAAAAAGGTCAATCAACCCCTCTCTCTCTCTCTCTCTCTCTCTCTCTCTCGGAACTATCTGCTGCTTTCTCACGGTTTCCTTGCCGGAGCGCGGACGTCCGGCGCCGAGTTCCGGGAACCGAGGGGTACCGCGCCCTAGCAACTTTATCCAGATGCTTTCCGACTGGATTCCCCGCCGGCCTAACCCGGCCCTCACGGCCCAATGTTACGGATACGATGTCGATCTCGGGGTACTATGGGCCGGCCCTCGCGACAATGGGTCCGGCCACCAAGGAGTTTCACCCTCCCTGTGGCCGATCTGCGCGACCACACCGTAGGCCTCACGGCGCTCTAATGCCCGGCGCAAGCATCAACCCTGACGCAGTCGATCAGACCCCGCCGAGCTCTGGTTCCTCCTATGAGGATATCTGGCTCATTCCCTCGTACGAGAAAGGGATATATCCGCCTCTAGCGCGGAAACCTGAAAACTAAAAAAAAAAAAAATTAAATAAAGATAAAAAAAAAAAACAAACTGGAAATTGACATCTACATTAACCCCTTCGACAGCTACCGCGACTGGATCGGCAAACTGGGGCAACAGGTATCGATGCATCACATATTCCTATGCAAGGCCGGCACTCTGACGGGCCTCTCTCTCTCTCTCTCTCTCTCTCTCTCTCTCTCTCACTCTCTCTCTCTCTCTCTCTCTCTCTCTCTCTCTCTCTCTCTCAAAAAATGGAGCAGCCACATCGTGTTCCAGTTGAACCCGAGGTAGGGAATATTATTGTTCGTCCATCCGGCCTTGACCCAGATTGCGGGTATGAACTGGTACTTTACATGAAAACCCTCGCGAAAGACGGTAACCAGGTTGCCCTGCCCGGAGGCGTCCTGGAACATGCCCTTATAGGCGCTCCAGCTCTGGAACAGGCTGATAAGGGCATTATCGATTTCAAGTTCCCCGTCCGCGACCAGGTTTTCGTTGAGGCCCGACCACCGGAGCCCGATGCGCGCACGGTTGACCCCAATCAGGGAGTCCCCGACCTTGGTTGGGAATATGTCCTGCAGCGATACCGATACCCCCAGGTTGCCGATCCAGTCGCGGTAGCTGTCGAAGGGGTTAATGTAGATGCCGAGATCGAGGCCCGGGGTGCTGACTTCGTAAGCATTCGAAAATTGATTTACAAATTCCATTTTCAGGTTGCCGCCTACAAGGAGCCACGGGGCTACCCGGTATCCGTACGAGGGAATGAGCCAGATATCCTCATAGGAGGAACCGGAGCTCAGCGGGGTCTGATCGGCTGCATAGGGGTTGATGTTTGCGCCCGCATAGAGCGCCGTGAGGCCTACGGTGTGGTCGCGCAGGATCGGCAGCAGGAAGGTACCTTCCTGGTAGCCCAGACCCATTGTCGCCGAGGGCCCACCCATAGTACCCGAGATCGACATGCATCTGGTTAACGTTGGCCGTGAGGGCAGGGTTCACCAGCGGCGATGTCCAGTCGGAAAGCGTCTGGATAAAGTCTCCCCCCAGGTAGGGCGCGGTATACCCTCCGGTTCCCGAACCTTGGGCGCGGACATCCGCGCTCCCGGCAAGGAAAACCGTAAGAAAGCAGCAGATAGTTCCAATAAATGAATTTGCCCGGGCAGTCATTTTCACCATAATTGAGCCTTTTTGAGAAAAGGATTATTTCACGGGAATTACTTCGACCCGTCGGTTTTTTGCCCGTCCATCGGGCGTCGTACTGGGAACAAGAGGTTGCGTTTTGCCATACCCTTTTGCAGTGATACGATCCTGCGCAATACCATGGGCCACCAGATAATCCTTGACCGCTTTCGCCCGATCGTTTGAAAGAGCCATGTTGTAACTGTCGCTTCCTTCCTCATCGGTATGACCGGCGATTTCCACTTTAAGATCGGGATACGCCCTGAGGCTTGCAACGATCCTGTCCAGCGCCGGGAAGGAACCGGGTTCAAGTATCGCAGAGGCGGAGCTGAAATTTACCCCTGCCAGTATAACCGGTGCTTTTATTTCGAGAGCCGCCGAATCCGGGTTCTCAGAAACTTCCCGCGATTCGCTCATGAGCTCAACCTGATTCTTTGCCACCACCGCAGCAGCCGTCTGTTCGGTCATGAGGCCGATATCGCTGCCGTTTTCACCCTTGCCCCTGCATGCCGAAACCGGACGCACGAAATAGTTGAATGCAGGGTACCCTGGATCCATGAAATTCGGCGGTTTTTGAATATTGTTGGGCTGAACGACGGCATCACCGTTAAATTGGTCGCGGTTATCATAGAAATTATTGCTGGTGATGCGCGTTTTGTGGGATCCGGTAGTGACAAAGATGCCGTATTCCTTATTTCCGGTAATAATATTGTTGCTGACCAGCGCCTCGGTTCGGCCTCCGCAGAAGATACCGCTGTAACCGTTCTCCGCAATAACGTTGTGATCTACCGACGAACGCGTCCCCCGGACGCTTTCAAGGAAGATACCGGTCCATCGGTTGCGGTAGACGATGTTGTTGGTGATATCCGGAAGTGTGAGCAGCGCATGGATCCCGGCGCCTTTATTGTCTACAATAAGATTATGGTCGATAGTAGGGCGGGTATTACGGCACAGGATGCCGACCGTCCCGTTTTGCAGGGTGAAATTCCTGATTATCGCGCCGTCGGCTCCGACGACGCAGGGGCCCTTCCGGCCTCCGTCAATCACGGTCTGCAGCATATCTTCTCCCTGCAGAATGATATTGTCCGCGAGTGCTATGTTTTCGTGGTAAACACCCTTTGCCACGAAAATGGTATCGCCTGCATCGCATTCGCCAAGAGCCGCATGGATTGAAGGAAAATCATGCGGAACGGTGATTCTTCTCCCGGCACCGGCACTGCATACCACTGCCAGCAGAAGGAGGGCTACTCGCGTGAGATCGCACAAAAGCGGGGAAGGGTATTTTTTCATATTGTTTTTTGAGGATAGAGGTAGAAAAAAAGATTATCCCTTTTGGAGTGGAGGAGAAGCAAAATATAAAATTTATAAATAAGTTTCGTCCGCTTTAGAAGTCAAATAACCTCTCTAACTCTATAGTGCAATTACCTGTTATCCGCTTAATTGAAAGCACCGGGCGGTTTGGAAAAGCGGTACCCGCCATCCGCTCCCGCTCCATCCGGGCGTGAAAACTCCGGCCCGGCGAGATCGACTGCAATCATGCAAATCCCTGGCATTTGATGTAACGAAGCACGGAACCCGAATTCGCCTTATTATCAGAATGATAATTCAGCCCACTTGCCCAAATCAAATGACAACCCTGCTCTCTTCCCCTTACTTGGTACCATCTGCCTTCGTTCTTCTTATCACTATATAACAAAATACCACACCACATTAGCTATTGCCATGAAATGATGGCAAAAAGGGGTTCACTAACCCCCTAAACTAATACTATAAAAGAAAATACAAAATAAATCGGGCCGGAACCTTTTAAGCAAATAAAAGTGTGACTGCATATCCAGGGGAACCGGGCTTAATAAAAAGGCCTCTGGTGGTGGAATCGCAAGGGAAGGCTATACCGCCAGCTATGATGTTTTATCTCCATAATCCCAGGATCGGACAACCTGTACCAGCTGGCGCATCTTGTGGGGGTTCTTCTCTCCCGGCCGGATCTCTATCCCGCTGTTTATATCCACACCGTAGGGATGTACGATCTCCAGTGCCTCTTCTATATTATCGGGGTTCAGGCCCCCGGCAAGGATGATGCGATCGGATCTCCTGCACGCTTCGGCCGCCAGGGACCAATCGAAGGTTTTTCCGGTTCCTCCCCGGTGGGTTGAGGACCAGGTATCGAGAAGAATGCCGGATGTCCGGTAGCCATCGAGCTTCGCGAGATCGGCCGCCGAGCCGATGGAAAAACCCTTGATAACCGGAAGCGGCATCATCGCGCAGAAATCCGGCGATTCGGCGCCGTGAAGCTGCACGGTATCGATACCGGCAGCCCTCGCAATTGCAATCACCCGTTCCGGGGTCTCGTCGACAAATACCCCTACCCGCGAAATAAAGGGCGGAAGCTGAGCGATAATTGACGCCGCATCCTCGGGAGCGATATAGCGGGGACTCTTCGCATAAAAGATGAAACCTACTGCGTCGACCCCGATTGAGGCCGCCGCCTTCGCATCTTCGCAGCGGGTAATGCCGCAGATCTTTATGCGTGTGGGCATCACTCCCCCGCCAGCCGAAGAGCCTTGAGCGCTGCGGCTGGGTCGCCGGCACGCATGAGCGTTTCGCCCACGAGCAGTGCCCGCACGCCGCCGGTATGCAAGGTGCGCGCCTGGTCGACGTTCCCGATCCCGCTCTCGGCAACTACAATGATATCTGGGGGAATCTCCCGGATGAGCGAAAGAGTTGTTCCGATATCGGTATAAAACGTCGACAGGTCGCGGTTATTGATGCCGATTACCCGCGGACCGATTGCCAGCACCTTCTCAAGCTCCGGAAGGGAATGAAGTTCGATGAGGGGATCGATCCCAAGCGACAAGGCTGCCTGGTAGAGATCGCGCAGCTGCATCGCATCGAGAGCCTCGGCAATGAGCAGCATAGCGTCGGCATTCATTGCGGCCGTCTCCTCAACCTGCAGGATATCGATGATAAAATCCTTGCGCAGGATCGGAAGAACCGTTTGGGATCGCACCGAGCGCAGATACTCCGCCCTGCCCTGGAAAAATTTTTCATCGGTCAAAACCGAAATTGCCGCAGCCCCGCCGCGGACATACCCCTCGGCAATTTTCACCGCATCGAAATCCCGGCTTATTATCCCACGGGAGGGAGAGGCTTTTTTAATTTCGGCGATAACGGCGAGCTCCGGACCCCTGTCGAGCGCCTCAACGAACGGCCGTTTGGGAGAGGTACGGCCCGGGAAGGGCTTCCGGTTGGTCCGCAGGTGCGCGACTTCGGTCCGCTTCTGTTCAAGGATGGTTTCGAGAAAGGTCGGCATGGGAGATGGTTAAAAAATAGGTTACTGCGTTGATGAGGAAAGCTATGAAAAGGCACTTGGTGGGGAAACCTCGCTACGCGGGTTTCCCCTGCGTCGGAGCCGCGCAAAGCCGCGTCTCCGACTCACCCCTTCCTGCGGGAATGCGCGACAATGCCTGCCTCGCTGCGCTCAGCAGGCGTTCGCGCACCCCCGCAACGCCTCCATAAGGTAGAAAGAACACGGGAAAGGAAGGAAAAAACAGAATGAGCAAACCAAAACTGTGTGTGGGTAAAGTCAGTTGAGTGAAAGGCTTTGCTTCATTTCGGTCAAAATCCAAATAGTCTACTATGACCTTGCAATTAATTTTTGGCTTTTTTCGCAGAGGCTTGTGGGTCCCCGCCGCAGGGGGCCTCTTATGAAGCACTCCCACTTCGTGCGGGTGACCCGGCTCAGCCACCCAAAAGAATTTGAATTTTCTCCTGCTTCTGGATATTGGCTCAGCCGCCCAAAAGAATTTAAATTTTCTTCTGCTTTTTGCCTTCGGCCAGGCCGTCTAATAATCACGGCCAGATCAGCAGCGAATCTAACGTGCTCGTCCCATTGTAATAAAGCGTGGGAATTACCTGCACGCTCCCGCTTCCCGGCAACGTATCCGCAACCGGCACCGTGACGCGGGCGATGTAGCGGAAAACCGCACTGTCCGCGCCAAGCAGGCTGTCCAGCTGCCACTGACTCAAATTCACCGGCCCGATGGTCGATGAATCGGAAGCGGCGATTGTTCCCGGCGAGCCGAATATATCTATGAACCCGCTCCGGTGGGCGCGCGCGGTATCGGCGACAACGGCAAAGAGCGTATCCGCCGGAAGGGCGAACAGGGCACCCTGATACTGCCGGGGCGCAATCAGGGCATGGAAGGTAATGCCCATGCCGGACTGATTGGCGACCTGCATGCCGGCCGTCAGGTGCAGCCCGTCGCTTGCAGCTACGGCGCGCCGCGGCCGCGGCAGGTTGCATACCCCCCTGCCAAGGTCGAAAATGCCGGTGTCGGTCCCCTGCCAGTTCAGCGCCGCCTTCATCGATGCATTGCACGCGATGCCAAGCATCATCTCCCCCATCCAAAGGTTGTAGCTCGGCGCAGCAGGGTTGGTCAATTCGTTGACCATGCAGAAATGGGCGTTTGCCGGAATGACAAGGGTCCTTACGATGTACATAGAGTCGGGCGACTGGTTTAAAACGGTATCGACCGGAATGGATGCCTGCGCCGTCGTCGTGTTGACAACATTCTGCAAGGTTACCCGGGCCGCGGCGTTCGCCCGGGGTGTAGCACGGGTAAATGCCTCGAAGGTCATGTCGAGGCTGTCGAAGGATGCGCGGCGCGGCGACAGCAGGGTCGAATCCGGGAGGACGACGGTCATGGCCATTTCGGCTGCCGCGCCGGTGAGCGTAAAGTGCCGCCTGAGCGTATCGTTCGCACTGCCGTTCCAGGGAAAGGGAATCGGAACGCTCTCGGTGTCCATGGCAATATGGCTTTTCGTTATGGTTCCGGCCAGGGCGTTAAATTTAAAATTCGGGGCTGCGACGGTAAGCGCCATCGAGTCCGATTCGGATACCGTAAACATATTCCCGGAGGGAGCCGGTGTTGCCACCGTATAAACTATCCGGGCTGCCGATCTTCCGGCATTGCCAAGCGTGGGATTCCAGATAGGAAACAATCGCAACCCGCTGAGATTAACTTTTAAGGAGCATGCAAAAGCCTGCGAAGGCGAAACCGAAAACGGTATACTGGAAGTCCGCCCGAAATAGAAACTTGTTGAATCCAGACCCTGGCCGCTGCCGGCTGCCGTGGCAAGCCCGGCAGCAGATTGCAGCGAGTTCTGCATGCAGTAGGCGCTATTCCACAAATTCAGTTGGGAGATGCTCAAATCAAGGGGAATCTTCGTATAATTCTGATACTTGTAAATAAAGGTCCCGGCCAGAATATCCAGATAATCTATCGAAAAAGAATCCGGCAGCGCGAAATCGAGAGTATCCTGTTTGGCAATCGAAAGGAAGGAATCCTTCACCTGCGCGTAACTTGCGGTAAGCCCATTAAAGTTGAACTGCAGGGTAATTTTCGAGGAAGCGCCCGCAGATCCCTGTACCGAAACCGGAAGCGCACCGCCCGAAATTGCCCCGCCGGCGACAGGGAAAAGAAGCGACGTCGAACTATTCGCAGCGAGCGATGCAGCAGTCTGGGTGGTCCCCAAAAGCGTAACCTTGAGCCCGGTAATTGCCGCCGCGGAGGTATTGGTAAGGGTGCAGGAGAGGGATGGTGATCCCGCATCGAAGGTTACCGTACTTATCCCGCCAAGAGCGACGGTTGTGGAATTAGTGAAACTCCCCGCGGAAGCCGTTATCGTTGTTGCCGCTATCGGAACATTCGACAACGGCAGCGGACCGAATCTGACGGCGACCCTCTGGGTCGGCAACGTATCCAGATTGATCGGACATACGAAGGAATCGCTCCGGCGAAGGGTAAAGAAGGCGCTGTCGGCCTTCACCGAGTCGGCATGGAGGAGGGTATCCTGTTCAGCATTGAGCTGGCTCTTCAGGGAAAGGGAGCCCGTAGCCATCAGAACGGTAATCTGTTGACTTGAAGGGTTGTTGCCGGAGGTTACAGAAGTGTTTTTCGTGCAGCCGACTGCCAACAACAGCGAGGCAAGGGACAAGGCGATCAGGATACGCATGAGGGTTCTCCCGGGAGATAGCTCCACAAAGCAGGTTTATCAGCCGATCATTCTAAGAGCTTTTCCTGACGGATAATATAGTTTGGAGCATAGTGTTAAGGATATTTTTTGACATGATTACTGCCTTTGGTGGGGGAACCGGGCTTAGATCAAAGGCCCTTGGTGGGGGAACCGTTTTGGCGGTTCCCCCACCAAAGGCACTTAATTCTAATCGTCAACTTCTTTTATCAGGAATCGGAACCTCAAGAAAATTCCTGAGCATCGCCTTCCCACCCTCGGTCAATATCGCCTCGGGGTGGAACTGGACGCCGAAGATGGGATACTCGCGGTGTTGCACCCCCATAACGAGCCCGTCGTCGGTCTCGCTGGTTATTTCGAGGCAGGCCGGGCAGGTGGAGCGTTCGATGATGAGGCTGTGGTAGCGGGTCGCAGTGAAGGGACTCTTAAGCCCCGCGTAAATGCCGGTTCCCTTATGGTAAATCTGCGAAACCTTGCCGTGCATGAGGTAGGGCGCGCGGATCACGTTGCCGCCGAAGGCGAAGCCGATGGACTGGTGACCGAGGCAGACGCCGAGGAGCGGCGTCTGCGGCCCCAGCCGCTTGATGGTTTCCACCGAAACGCCCGCTTCCCGCGGGGTACACGGGCCCGGCGAAATAACGATCCGCTCGGGCGCGAGCGCGGCGATTTCGTCCACGGTTATCCTGTCGTTGCGGAAAACGCGGATTTCGCCCGGGTACAGCTCGCTGAAGTACTGGACAAGGTTATAGGTAAACGAATCGTAGTTATCGATGACAAGCAGCATGGTCTATCTCCCGACAATCTGCGCCGCTTTACGTACGGCGGTGAACAGGGCGCCCGCCTTCTGCAGGGTCTCCTGGTATTCGCGCTCCGGGTCGGAGTCGGCCACGATGCCCGCGCCCGCCTGGATGACGGCGATCCCGTTATGGTAAACGATGGTGCGGATCACGATGCAGGTATCCATGGTGCCCCGCCAGTCCATGTAGCCCAACGCCCCGCCGTAGATGCCGCGCTTGACAGGTTCGATTTCGTCGATGATCTCCATGGCCCGGATCTTGGGAGCCCCGGTGAGGGTTCCCGCCGGAAAGCAGGAGAAGAGCGCATCGAACGCATCGCAGCCGTCAGCCAGCTCGCCGCGGATATTGCTGACGATATGAATGACATGCGAATATTTCTCGATGTGCATCATCTCGTCGACCCGGACCGTGCCGGGCTTTGCCACCCGCCCCACGTCGTTACGGCCGAGATCGACGAGCATGACATGCTCGGCGCGCTCCTTGGGATCGGCGAGGAGCTCGGCCACGAGCTTCTCGTCTTCGGAAGCCGTCTTCCCGCGCGGACGCGTGCCGGCGATGGGCCGCACTTCGAGCGTGCCGCCTTCGACCCGCACCAGCATCTCGGGAGAGGCGCCGATGACCGAGGAGCCGTTTATGGCAAGGTAATACATGTAGGGCGATGGGTTGACAACTCGGAGTATCCGGTAGAGGTCGAAGGGGTCGGCCTCGACGCGGACGT
>CAWDOZ010000006.1:0-24277 GCA_963803935.1 uncultured Fibrobacterota bacterium
TGGTAAATGGTTCCCCCACCAAAGGCGGTTATATACTTAAGAACTCTTATTGTCCCTGCGGGGTCTGGACTATATAGACTGCCGAGGACATTCCGGGATCGGCCTTCCCCTGCCCTGCCCCGCGAACGGATGCTCCGCCTGCCACCCGCTGTCCCTTGATGTTATAGATAATGGAGTTGTTGGCCATATCGTGAAAGGTTGCCGAACCGCCCAGCATGAGCTGCAGTCCTGCGCGGGGCTTTGCAGCCTTGAGCGCCGTCACGGAATTCGCTGAATTGCTTCGGACCCCGGTAACATACGCGGGCCGTACCCTTCCGGCGACCTTCAGCTGGACCATGAACAGGCCGCTGTCGCTGGTGATATAAAGGGTCTTTGGGTTCGGGCCGCCGCCAAAGGGAAAATTCCCGAACACACAATTTGAAGTATTCAGGCTGGTACTTGGCAGCTTCTGGATCATATGGATCGATCCAAGTACCTTGCCGGTCGAGTCATAGGCCACAATAGATTCAGGGTACGTTCCCCCATTGGTATTGCTGGCAATATAGACATCGTAGAGTGAATCGAGCGTTATGCCGTCGGGCGAGTTAACCGATACAAAAAGCTTTTTGGTACTGGTATCCATGATATGGGTTGTTGGATCGACCTTGAAGGTGAGAACCTGGTTTCCTCCATATTGATTGAGGTAAATGATTCCCTTCTCCTGGATGTATTCAATGCCGTTCCACTCGCAGTTAGCCGGAGTGGTGTAGTTCCAATCCTTGTTCACGGAACTGTCGTAGGAGTGGAAGAAGATGTGCTGGTTGAAGCAGGTGAACCACAAGTCGCCATTCGAGGCAAAGGTCAGGTCGTTGGCCCCCTGGCCCCAGGTAGTGCCGCTGGTGACAACCTTTATGACATGGCCGTCCGTTGTATCGCGTTCAGTAATCCTTGCCATCTCGCAGACGGTAAGGTTCCCGTCGACTGGATTGAAATCGAGGCCATTAACATAATTGGTCGTTCCGCTTGTCACCGTTACGAGTTTGGTCATTACCCCGGCGGGCGTGACCTTCCAGATATTCCCGGCGTTCTGCTCGACGAAAAATATAGTGCCGTTCTTACTGGATACCGGACCTTCGGCCCACTGATTGAGCGCCGTCCTCGGCGATGCAGCTGCATGCAGAACCTGGGTACCCGAATCGCAAAGCCAGGTGGGAAGGGTGATCGTGCCATAGCTCTGGCCATAAATTGCGCTTCCCGCCGCTAACACAACGGCGATTGCGGATAATCCTGCTTTTTTCAACCTGGTAGTGAACATGGAGTCTCGCCTTTTTTATTCCGGGCTTCAGCCGGAAATGTGTTCGTCCATTTCGGACCTTTGCAGTACCTGATATAAAACATGGCCGCAACCTGAAAGGCTGCGGCCATGCGCTTGAAAAAAATTCACACCTCCACTATGCAGCTCCTGCAACTACCTCGCAAGAGCGATATGATCAGCTACCTGCCTGCTGCCGAACTGCAGCTTGATGACATAGTTGCCGTTGGCACACTTTGAACCGCGATCGTCCCGGCAGTCCCAGTAAATCGAATACCGGCCATTGTTCAAAAATTCATTGGCCAGTTTGCGGACCTGCTGGCCCTTCATGTTGAAAATGCCAAGTTTGATATCGTACCCGGCAGGCATGAAGAGGTCGATCTTGACTTCGTTGCCTTCAACGACACCTCCGACATGCATGTTCTTCTGCTGAATCATGATCGGGGCGGGATTGCCCAATACTCCCGTTACCGGAATGGTCATCCCTCTAATGAAGGTATTTGGACTGTTAGGAGTTGAGGCGGTATCACCGACCGCGGGACCAGGGCCCAACGTATCAGCGGTCTGCCATTCCACTTCCCAATAGGGACTTGTGGTGTAATTCGTCGACATCGCATAAGTCTGGATGTACGGGGTTACCGTCGCCAGCGTTGTGCCGCTATTGATAAAGGAAATCTTGTTGATATCGTAATTGCCGATGCCCGCATTTCCCATCCAGAGCAGATAGCGCGGATCGGTGTATGAGGGCGTTGTATCCGGCAGTTTCGGCGCGTAATTCGGGGTATTGGAGAGGCCCATGAGATATGCCCCGATCCGGTCGACGGCAACATGGTCGACTCCGCAGACAGCGCATCCCTGCTGGACGGGCGTACCGCTCACCGGCCCATTACCCTGCTCGCCTTCCCATGCATCGAGAACGGCAAAATCGGGATGGTCGTTAAGGGTGTACTGGGTAGCATTCTGGAAGATGTTCCATGCAAGGTCACGATCTTCGTTAGTAACGGTTCCCTGAGAGTCCCCGACGGCATGCATGAGGCTCTTGGAATTGGTGCTCTGAAGGGTTCCGGTGTAGGTCAGCGGCATTCCCATGGAGCAGTTCTTCGTGACGCCGGTTATGACTTCGCAGTTATGGGTCTTCGGCCGGCAGATAGAGATGATATAGTACTTTTTGCTGAGCCAGATGGGTCCGACATAAACAGGAAGCGAGGTCGCCAGATCGGTTTTCCACAGGTAGCTTTCCGCCGGGGTATATCCCGCATTTGCGGTGGTGGTACCGGTTGAACTTACCGTCGAGTTGGTATTCAAATCGACCAGGGTGACTCCGGTGTACTGGGTTACAAGCGCGCAAAAGCCGCAGGTATTGTACATGGAAGCGGTAGTGGTCGCGCTTGCTTCGGCAATGACAATGGGAACATTCGCGGAAGTATCCCTTAAGAAATTGATAAGTCCCCTGACTGCATCGACATGGGTACAGTTAAGCGGCGTAGAAGACCCTGTTGCCGAATACGTGCTCGACGATCCGGTATAAACCATATTCGGCTTGATTATAATCGTTTTCCCGGTGATTGCGGCGGCAATGGCTGACTGGAAGGGCATCAGCACATCATAAACCAGCCCCATGCGTCCTGTCTGGATACCGTTAGTGGCAGTACCCGAGGAGGTAGCAGAAGCGGAGGTGTACTTCGACGTATAGGTAAACGTCTGACTCGGGAAGGTTCCCCCGGTCAGCGTGGCGCCAAGAAACGATAGCTGGCTCGTCGCCGGGGCCGGATAATAGGCAAACGCGCTCTTCCTCAACATGCTTGCTCCGCCGATAAGTCCGGCGGTACCGATTGAGGTGTTTTTCAGGAACTGCCTTCTGTTGAGACTCATGCGACCTTCCTTTCAAATAATAAGTACATTTATGTTAGTGGGAATGAGGTTTGATTACTTATTTAAATAATCCCAGCCCCCGCTGGTTACATAACCTTTCCCTGGTCTTACCCTCATAATATAAAGGATTTCCTGTAACAAGAGTATATTTTTTAATTCAGTTTTGATATATTAATGCATCGAACTTTGGACGCCGTTTTATTCAGGGGCGAAGGCTGCCGGATGCGAAGTCTACTCGTTCCTCGACCTGCTAAAAAAAATCTCTTCATCATCCGCGACCAGGAGTCGCCCCTCCTCCCGATTATATTGCCTTTAACAATAATATAATATGATTGAAATGTGAGGTGAACTTTTTTTTTGCGGTTGGAGGGTCAGGGAGGTGGAGTGTTAAAAATGAGTATAAAGATTGTTGGTTTGTTCTTTTTTTTTTAACTCTCAAACTCTCCAACTCTCGAACCATTTGTTCCCTGCAAACTCTTGAACCCTATTTTTTTCATAAATAATGAGGGGGACGCGAATTGCCGTCCCCCTCATTATTTGAAACGCTGACTGCTAAATATCTACCGTTCCAGCATGACCGTCCTGATCTTCTCAATACCCCCTGCCCTGAAACGAACGATATAGCTTCCGGGAGCAAGGGAGAGACTACGAAGGCTCAGGGTATAGCTGCCCGCAGCCATGGTACGGTTCACGGTAAGTGCAACCCTGCCAAGCAGGTTGTTGAAGGTGATTTCGACCGCGCCCGGTGATGCCACCGAATAGAGCAATCCTTCACCCCTGACGCCGAAATCCGTTTTCAGCATCGCAGGACTGGAATTCGCCAGTACGCCCGTCGTCGAGGTGGTAAAGCTCCAGACCGATGACCAGGTCCCCTGACCCGCAACGTTTACCCCGGCAACGTGCCAGTAGTAGATGGTGCCGAGGGCAAGGCCGCTCACCGCAAGCGAGGTGCCCGAAACTGCCTGGCTCACCACGGTTGTCGCAAAAGCCGAACCGGCTGAGACCTGGATCATGTACGAAGTCGCTGCGCTTGATGTTCCCCACGAGAAGGTGAGGCTGGTATGCTGGTTCACCGCTCCGCTTGCCGGCAATGCCAGGGTGGGTATCCCGGCAACCGCTGCCGTCGTAAAACTCCAGGTCGTGGACCAAGACCCCGCACCTGCTGCGTTTGCTCCGGCAACCTGCCAGTAGTAGGTTGTGCCGGGGGCCAGGCCGCTTGCCGATGCCGAAGTACCGGCAACGCTCTGGCTCAGGACCGTTGTTGCAAAACCCGATGCGGCAGAGACTTGAATGGTGTATGAGGTTGCAGCACTCGCTGCTCCCCAGGTGAACGTAAGGCTGGTCAACTGGTTTGCCGCGCCGTTGGTCGGCGATGCAAGAATCGGAGTTCCGGCCATTGCCGACGTTGTGAATGACCATACCGCCGACCAGATCGAGGTGCTGGAGGGAGTCTTTGCATTCACTTCCCAGTAGTAGGTAGTTCCCGCGGCAAGTCCACTGAGCGACTGGGAGGTCCCGGTCACGCCGGAGAAACTTGCAGCCGTCGTCGCAAAGTTCGCAGCGGTCGATGCCATAACCGAATAGGAAATTGCAGTGTTGACCGCATTCCAGCTCAGGACCGGCGCAAGAGCCTGATTGCCGGCTCCGTTTGTCGGAGCCATCAGCGTCGGCGCGCCGACCGGGGAGATCGTCATGAAACTCCAGGTGCCGGACCAGGCACCCGTTGCAATGGAATTCGACGCGTTCGCTCGCCAGTAATAGGTTGTTCCATTGGCAAGGCCGGTCGGGGATGCCGAAGTTGCCGCACTACCCGACTGCTGGAACGATGTGGTAGCAAAGCTTGTCGTCGTCGATACCTGCACGCCGTAGGTGGTCGCTCCTGCGACAGCACCCCAGCTGATCGACAGCGTAACCGATACTCCCGTTGCACCGTTTGAAGGCTGGGCCAGAACGGGAGCGGCAAGAACAACGGCGTTGACCGTCGTCAAAGAGTCGTTGGGCTGCTGGTTCTGGTAGCACAGCCTGATCCAGTCGCTTGCCCGGGGAACACTTTCAAACCGGGATTCGCAGATGGATCCGCCGAACTTCAGGCCCGCATGGCCGCCGCCGTGTTTCCCGATGACCGTCCTTTTGCCGTTATTACCGCCCGTCCAGGCAAGCGCGTTGGCGGCAGGCAAGGTTCGCACCGAATCGCCGTTGATATAGACATTCGCATACCCTGCAGTTGGATTGATGACCTCTGCAACGTGCTTCCACCCCTGATGCCAGGCAGCATCGCCGCTGGTATTGGAGAACCCGTTGAGCGACGTGCCGGTCTGGGACGGCGAAGGCCAGCCGTAATTGTTCCACTGGGTGCCCGATCCGAACCATGCAGCAGTCAATGAGTCGTTCCCCGTGCCCGATGCGCCGGCATCGTTCATACTGGCATAATCGCCCATGGACATGAGGCAGGCGAGATGGCCATTGGCCGAGGTATTCGCCTGATCGATGCTGTCGACCCGGACCCATGCCGAGAGGGTAACCTGTGAAGGGGACCCCAGCAGACCGGCGATAGTGATCGAATCGCCTGCAAGATAGGTGGTTCCGCCATAGCAGTGCATGGCAACCGCGCTGTCGAACACTCCGGTCGTATCGGTCACCGTGTTACTGCAGGTACCGTTATTACCCTGCCCGGTGGCATCGTAAAGAGTATTGCCGGTGCTTCTCTTGTTCAGATGCAGCACCGCGGCAAATCCGTTAGACGGCATAAAAACATTTGCCGAATCCGAAGTCGTGACCGCGGAGCTCTTGCCCCAGTACATATTGATCGTCTGGTTTGCATTGTTTCCCTGCAATGAGTCGACCTTGACCCAGATAATCGCCGTCTGGGCCGCCTGGTTGTACTTGTTCAACTCGTAGGGAAGCTGCGAGGTATCGCCGGCGCCCGTCCGGGTGAACCGCAGGTCGCCGCCGTTGCTCTGCGCCGTGGCAAATACCGCAGCCGCATTGAGGGAGGTGAGACGGATCAGCACGGGAAAATTGTACTGTGTGGTCGACGTGTTCGCTCCCGTCGGGGAGGTGTTGAGGGTAATGACCGTGGAATACTGCCACGTCGTCAGAGTGTCCCCTGCATACAGTGAAAATGCCATGCCGAGCATCGCCATAACCCCGAGCATTACCGATAGTACTTTTCTTTGAAACATACCGCTCCTTTATTGTTGTAGATTACCTGTCTGCCGGCTGAATGTCGGCATTATTCCGATAATGTTTAACGTTGTAAATCAGCGTTCATACCGTCCTGGGCAAAATTTGCAAATATAGCAGGCTATTTCCCCCCTCCGACCTTTTCGTACCTCACCTCCTCCGGATAAGCTCCAGTAAGTTGCCATCGAATGTTTTTTACAATATAACTGTTTCTTCATGGTCAATCAAGAAAATAATGCTCAATAAATAGGGGAAGACGCCTTTCGGCGCCTTCCCCTATTTATTTATACTGTTGAAAGACACCTACCGTTCAAGCATTACCGTCTTTATTCTCTCTATTCCTCCTGCCTTGAAACGCACGATATAGCTTCCGGGCGCAAGGGAGAGGTTACGGAGACCGAGAGTATAATTGCCGGCTGCCATTGTTCTGTTCACCACCAGCGCAACTCTTCCGAGAAGGTCGCTGAACGTTATTTCAACCGCACCGGGCGAGGCAACCGAATACAGCAGTGCATTACCCCGCACGCCGAAATCCGTTTTCAGCACCGCACCTTCGGAGTTGGCCAGCACGCCCGTTGTCACGGTAGAAAAGCTCCAGGCTGCCGCCCACATCTGCGAGGCGTTGTTGACACTGGCTACGCGCCAGAAATAGGTGGCCTTGGTGACCAGTCCGCTTAAGGCAAATGTGGTGTTGGTCAAGCCAACCTGGTTCTGGACGGTTGTTGCAAAAGTGGAAATCGTGGAGACCTGGAGAGCATAGGTGGTTGCACCGGTTGCCGTACCCCAGGAGAGGGACAACGAAAGCTTCTGACCTGTGGCGCCGTTTGTCGGCGAGGACAAAACCGGAGCTGCCACTACGGGCGAAGTGGTAAAGGACCATGTTGCCGTCCATGCATTTGACGAAGAACCCGCCGCATTCACATGCCAGTAGTAAGTAGCGTTGAATGCGAGTCCAGCGACTGTCTGCGATAGTGCCGTAATTCCTGCCTGGCTGAACAGCGTTGTCGAAAAAGCGGTATTGAGGGATACCTGCAGCTGATAGGAGGTGGCTGCCGTTGCAGCGCTCCAGCTGAAAATCTCAGGTATGGGTTGTCCCGTGGCTCCATTGGCAGGCGACCGAAGGGTCGGAACACCCGACAACGAAATGACGTTCACCGTGGTAAGAGAATCGTTAGGCTGCTGGTTCTGGTAGCACAGCCTGATCCAGTCGCTCGCACGGGCAGTAGTATCGATTCGGGCTTCGCAGATCGAGCCGCCGAGCTTCAAGCCAGCATGGCCGCCGCCGTGCTTGCCGAGTACCGTCCTGACGCCGTTGTTGCCGCCGGTCCAGGTAAGCGCATTGGCCGCAGGCACATTTGCTACAGAATCGCCATTATAATAGATGTTCGCGTACCCAACCGAGGGGTTAATAACTATGGCAACATGCCGCCATCCCTGGTGAAGGCAGGCATACCCGGCTGTATTGGAAAACCCGTTTATCGAGGTGCCGGTTTCAGACTGGGTGGGCCAGCCATAGTTGTTCCACTGGGTACCCGCACCAAACCAGCCCGTGCAGAGGGAGTCTGTTCCGGATCCCGATTGTCCGGCATCGTTCATACTTGCATAGTCGCCCATGGACATGATGCAGCCAAGATGGCCGTTGCCCGAGGTATTGGCCTGGTCGATACTGTCGACCCGAACCCATGCCGACATCGTCACATTGTTCGGTTCGCCGATAAGGCTGGCGACGGTGATCGAATCGCCCGCTACATAGGAGTTGGAAGCGCCATAGCAATGCACGGCGACCGCCCGGTCGAATACGCCGGTAGTATCCGTGACGGTTCCGCTCGGGGTTCCATTATTTCCCTGCCCGGTGGCATCGTAGAGCGTGGTACTGCTGGCCAGCTTGTTCAGATGGAGAACCATACCGAAGCCATAGGTCGGCGAAAAGACATTGGCAGAATCCGATGTCGTTACCGCTGAGCTCTTGCCCCAATACATATTGATCGACTGGTTCGCCAGATTGCCAACCAGGGAGTCTACCTTCACCCAGATAAGGGCAGTCTGCGTCGTCGCATTATACTTGTTCAATTCGAAGGGAAGCTGCGATGTGTCGCCGGCACCGGGCCGGGTAAACCGCAGGTCGCCGCCGTCAGTTCGCGCCGTGGCAAAAACCGAAGCTGCGTTGAGTGAGGTGAGACGGATCAGCACGGGAAAATTATGCTGCGTAGAGGTTGTTTTAGCGCCCGTTGCCGACGTATTGAGAGTAATAGTGGTGTTGTACTGCCAGGTTGTCAGCGTATCGCCTGCATACAGTGAAATACACGTGCCAAGCATCGCTGCCATCCCGAGGACTGCTGAAATTGACCTGCTTTTGAACATATCCCTCCCTTGTCAATGTTGAATGCTATTCCTGTAATAAACAATTTTCCCGCATTAATCATTTATTCCTGCATGTTCAGGTATTTTCACCCCCTCGATCGTAGCATCGTGTTGATGGGTTCCCCAAGCACTTTTTCCGCAAAAAATCTATATCTTCCTGAAGCTATTTACCGCAACTGTAACGAATAACTATAGAGAAAATAATATCGACCCGACGGCAGATCAAATTCTTTTTGCCGAAATCCATAATTTTCCGTTCTCCATCTTCATATACTCAACCGGGAATGATCGCCGGATTAAAAAGTAATCGACCGGTGCATGATATAAAAATAAATCGCCAGATTTAACTACGTGAGGGATCTCCTTCCGGCACGGTTCACCGCGTTTGATAGCGTCCCCTGTTTATATAATGCGATTGTAGTATTTTCTTTGCCTTGATTATACGAGGAGAGGTAACTGCATCGTTTATTCAGGCGGCGAAAAGGGTATGCAGGAATATTTCGACATCATCATTTTCGGCGCAGGCCCCGCCGGCCTGAGCGCCGGGCTGCACGCATCGAACGGCGCGGGGAGGCGCTCGATTCTCCTCGTCGACAAAATCGCTCCCTGGGAGCACACTATCCAGTGCGCCGAAGCTGTGGGTCGCCGGGGGTTTGAGGAGGCCATAGCCGTCAGGCCGAACTGGATTCGCCAGGAGATCAGGAAGGCAAGCTTTCATGCTCCCGGCGGCGTCGAGGTCATATATACCGATGAGAACGGCGGATACATCATCGACCGGGCGGCAATGCAGCGCGATATCGCCAACGACCTCACACTGCGGGGTGTCGCGAGCCGTTTCGGCTGCGCGGTCACGAAGGTATCGGGCATAAAAAATTTCCGCCGGATAGTTGAGTTTGCCGACGGCTCCACAGCTTGCGGCCGGGTAATCATCGATGCCGCCGGTCCCATTGCAGGCCTTGGCAGGGAAAATTCCTTCTTGCGTAAACCTCCCGACCTGGAACCCGCCTATTTTGCCCTGGCCGAGGGTCTTTCGCTTCCCGCGGATACCGTGCATATCTACATGACCAGGGAATTTGCGCCGGGCGGGTACGCGTGGGTTTTTCCGCGCGGTAAAAGCGCAAATATCGGTATCGTGATCGGATCCGCCTTCAAGGGCCGGGTTAATATCCGCAGGCTTCTGGAAGCCTTCCTGCAGCAGCATTTCGGGGATGCGTCTATTACCAATTTTTACGCAGGTACTATACCCTGCGCCGCCGAACGGCAAAAAATGGCTATTCCAGGATTCCTCAGGGCAGGAGATGCCGCGAGCACGGTCAATCCCATTTCCCGATCGGGCATCACGGAGGCTCTCGTTTGCGGGGCACTTGCCGGAGGTCATGCGGTACGCATGCTGGAGGCGTCCGGGGAGAGGGAAATGCAGAAAATAGCGGTCGAATATGAAGCGGCATGGCGTAAAAAGCGCGGTTGTCGCCACGAAAAGCTTTCCCGCGTTAAACCGTCGTTTGCCGATGTTCCGGATGAAGATTACAACGCCGCGGCGGCGGCACTCTCCCGCCTGGGGCCGGACAAACTTACCATGTTCCGGATTTTCAAGGCAGCACTCGGCCGCTTTCCCCGGCTTCTCTGGGGATTGCGGCACATGGTTTAGCCGGAACCGTTCGTGTCCTTACACGTCAGGCATCCTCGCTGGCCATTTTTTCGAAAAACGCCACAAAATCCGTGCGTTTAGGATCGTCCTCGGGCAGGCTCTGCAACTTTATTGCCGCTTCAGGGTGGCGATTGAGCAATCCTGCAATCATATAGGGAACCGAATAGCCCCACTGAATGCTTTTCTGCAGCGGCAGCACATCCTTCCCGATCACGCCGAGAAGCGGCAGCAAATCGAATTTTGGATTCTTCAGGAATCCAAAGAGCAATTCGAGCGGGCAGTTCCCTGCCGCCCTGCCCAGTCCATAGAGCGTTCCGTCGAGGTAGTTGGCGTTCTTTATGATGGCTTCGATGGTATTGGCATAGGCAAGCTGCTGCTGGTTATGGAAATGGACACCGACCTCCTTGGACTTGAGGTAGCGCTGGAACTTATGGACCAGATAATCGACATCCTCGCTGTAGAGGGCCCCGAATGAGTCAACCAGGTAGCAGGCAACCACATCGGTTTCCTCTTCAACCTGTTGCAGCGCCTCATCGAGTTCCCGGTCGAGCACATGGGATATGGCCATGAAATTGATGGTCGCCTGATAGCCTTTTTCCGTAGCATTGTTGGCGAGCATGATAGCCTTGTCGATATCCTTGACATAGGTCGCGACCCGCACCATATCCACGACGCTTTCGGACTTGGGCAGAAGATCTTCCGGGACCGCCTTATGCGCATCCTGCATGACCGCAAGCTTTGTGTGGGATTCGATGCCGTCGGTGAGGCGCTTGAGCACCTCGTCGTCGCAAAAGCGCCACAGCCCGTATTTGCTCGGGGAAAACATCTCCTTGCTGTTCCTGTAGCCGATTTCAACGACGTCGACATTGGCTGCGCAGACCGCAGCATAGATCGCACGGACCGTCTCAAAGGTAAAATTTGAGTTGTTCATCAAGCCGCCATCACGGATGGTGCAATCGATAACCTTGATCTGTGGTCGGAACATCATGAGCTCCTTGCTGATATTGGTTGATCGAAAAAAATACATCGACGGCAGCGAACCCTTCGCCGGCTGCCTGATCCTGCCGAAGCGGAATTTTACCGGCACGCAGAGGTATTTTTATATTTTGGCATGAGAAGGACCTTCACTATCGTTACAGGAGGAACCATGAATTCCGCTAAAACGACGATTCTCTTAGGCCTGCTTACCGGGCTGCTCGTCATGTTCGGGCGTTTGGCCGGCGGCAATAACGGCGCGCTCATCGCGCTGCTGGTTGCAGGAGTCATGAATTTTATCAGCTACTGGTTTTCCGATAAGATCGTTCTTCGCATGTACCGGGCGCAGGAGGCAACCGAGGCGAATGCTCCGGTTCTGTTCCGGGTGGTGCGTCGCCTGGCGGACCGGGCAAACATGCCCATGCCGAAGGTGTATATCATCCCCTCGGAGGCAGCCAATGCTTTTGCTACGGGCCGCAGTCCCGCCCACGCTTCCGTTGCGGCTACGGTGGGAATCCTGCGCATCCTCGGCGAAGACGAGCTTGAAGGGGTCATGGCGCACGAACTCTCGCATGTACAGAATCGCGACACCCTGACCGGCACCATCGCGGCAACCCTTGCCGGCGCGATAACCTGGATTGCCCACATGGTCCAGTGGGGCGCGCTGTTCGGCGGCCTGGGCGGCCGCAGCAGCAACGATAAGGGCGGCGGACTCTTTGGAACCCTTGCCATGGCATTCGTAGCCCCGATAGCCGCGCTCCTCATACAATTGGCGATTTCGCGATCGCGCGAATATGCGGCCGACGAGGCCGGAGCACGATTGTGCGGTAAACCGCTCTCCCTGGCCAATGCGTTGCAGCGGCTCGAAATGTCGACCAAGGTCCGCCCTCTCCCGAGCAACAACCCCACAACCGCCTCCCTCTTCATTGTTAATCCCTTCCGGGGCGGCGGCATGCTCTCGCTCTTCAGTACCCACCCGCCGATGGAAAAAAGAATCGCGAAATTGGAGGAATTGGCGAGAATGATGTAAGAAGGAATCCTAACGGTGAGCCCGACGATTCTGGATTTCCTGAAGTTTCCCAAGATCTTCTTCCAGTCGCATTGCCGTTGAAATTCGCCCTGAGGATTGTGCCGCATTGACGGCATCCTGTACCGTTCGGATGGCATCATCCAGCCGGCCCATCCGCAGGTAAACATTGCGAAGTGCGGTGATATAGCTTACATTGCCCGGTTCGCACTCCAATGCCTTTTGGAAAGAGCCGGCCGCTTCACCCGCCCGGCCGGCCTGCAGCAATGCGTTGCCGAGATTGTAGTATGCCGTGGCGAACCCCGGGCTGAGGGCCAGCGCCCGGCGATACTGGACAATAGCGTCATCGAGGCTGTTTTTGAGCATCAGGGAGTTGCCCAGGTCGACCAGTGCCGCGATTGAGGTCGGATCGACCTCGGTCGCCTTCCGGAAAACGGCGATGCCCTCATCGGTATGGCCGGTTTCCATCAGGGTATTGCCCAGACTGATATAGGCCAGGATATAATTCGGTTTGATCTCTATAGTCTTCCGGTAGTGATCGATAGCTTCCCCGGGATGCCCCTGATGCAGGGTCGCATTTGCAAGGTTATAATGGGCCATCCAGCAGGCGGGATTTCCTTCCAGGGTTTTCCGGTACACCGTATCGGCATCCACATACATGCCGCATTGCCGCCAGGTAAGCACGCAAAAAATCGCCAGCACTGCCCCGAACAAAGTAGCCTTCATACTGCGTCCGGAGACTCCCCTGAATACCGGAGCTGCTTCGAGTGCGGCGATTGCCGGCACGATAAGGCCTATACAGGCAAGATGCTGGAAATGGTCGGCGACGAAGGAGAACCTGAGCGGATATACGTTAAAAAAGCCAAGTGCCGGGAAAATCATTACCGAGTAATACAAAAATCCGGCTATCGGAGCCCTCGTCCGTCGCCGCAGAACCCAGACTGTTGCCGCAAGAATCATTGCCGCGACAGGAAAGCAGTATTGCCACCATATTGACGCATTGATATGCCATCTCGGGTAGATAAATATCAGGTGCGCCGGCCAGATCAGCTTCCCGGGGTAGAACCAGAACGCGCGTCCTGCAATCAGGATTCTGTCGATAAAGGTAAAGGTAAGGTCATCGGTATCGTTCCCGATCACGAATCGGTGTTCCACCCATGATGTAAACAACCCCGAAGCGATGCCGACCAGGAAAAACGGCGCCAGCGGCACGATATCGCGGGCCCAGGTTACCCGCCCCCGCTTCCACCAGAAAACAGCGAGAAGCACCACCGACAACGGGGCGATCACGGATTTCGACATGAGTCCCAGGAAAAAGAGAACCGCGGCAAGAGCGTACTGCCCGCGGTTCCTGGCGGTATCGAATTTCAGGTAGGCAAGTGCCGCACCAAGAAAGAAGACCGTTGACAGCGCGTTTTTCAGTTCCGATATCCAGGCAACCGATTCCACCTGGATTGGATGCAGGACAAAAATTGCGGCCGCCGGCCAGGCTCCGGCAATGTGCAGGTACCGGAGAATTTTGACAAGGAAAAATGCTGAAAAAACATGGAGCAGAATATTGAGCCAGTGGTACCCGAGGGTCGAATTCCCCCAGAGGCGGGATTCAAGCCAGAAAACGCTGTGAACCATGGGATAGTACTGCTGCGTCGCTCCCAGATGAAACCATATTTCTTCGAGGCCGTGCAAAGAGCGAAGTTCCGGTTTGGTTAGGTGCCCGTTATCGTCCCATATAGGCGCTCCGTTCCATGCCGGCTCATAGGCGACAAAGGTTACCGCTGCAAGAATAAGCAACCATAACCAGTCGCGATTCATAAACCCTTGCCGGAAAGAATCGGTTTCCCCGGGCCCGGGCTTCGCTTTAACGGAGTTTGCCTGCTCCCGGAAGGCCTGAGATTTATGAGAATCTTTCAATCTATCTGTTTTCACATTGGATTATCAGGGTTGGCAGGACGATTGCAGCACAGGCAGAAAATACCTTTTTGAAGGGCAGAGTGCCTGATGAGCTCATAATTACCGAATCATTCCCTTGAGCATCTCGATCTCCTGCGGCCAGAGGCTCTCATCGATAGTTTCGAGAACGAGTGGGATCTCTTCGAACCGGTCGTCGCGCATGATAAAACTGAAGGCATCGAGTCCCAGATTGCCCTTGCCGATGCTCTGGTGGCGGTCCCGATGACTCCCGAGGGTGGCGACGGCGAGGGCATCGTTAAGGTGCACGCCGCGCAGGTACCGGAAGCCGACGACGGCATCCAGCGATTGCATGACCGCGTTGTAGCTTTTCCTGGTCCGCAGATCGTACCCCGCAGCGAAGGCGTGGCAGGTGTCGAGGCAGAACCCGATGCGCGATTTGTCCGCAACGAGGTTTATCATGAAGGCAATCTGCTCGAATGAGTACCCGACGTTTGATCCCTGGCCGGCGGTGTTTTCGAAGACGACCGTCACTCCTTCGGTCTCCGCATGGGCGCGGTTTACCGCTTCCGCTATCTGCCGCATGCACTCCTCTTCACTTATGAGCCTCAGGTGGCTGCCCGGGTGAATATTGAGCAGCGTCAGGCCGATGAGGCTGCACCTCCGCATTTCATCGACAAGTGCCGTGTACGACTTTTCGTACATGGCCCTGTCGGGATTCCCGAGATTGATGAGATAGCCGTCATGCGCGAGCGCCTGCTTCGGTGAGTAGCCGCAATCCAGAAGATTTTTTTTGAAGCTGTCGATGTTTTCGGCCGTATAGGGCGCCGCTGACCATTGCCGCTGATTCTTGGTGAAGAGGCCGAAGCCGGTGGCGCCTAACTTTTGAGCGTTCAGCGGGGCATTCTGGATGCCTCCGGAAATTGATACATGGGGGCCAATATACTTCATAATAATTACCTTATCCTTTCTTTCAGGTTTTTTTGGTGGGGGAGCTTCGCTACCCGGGTTCCCCCTGGCCTAAAGCCGCGAAAGGCACGCGTCTTCAGGCATACCCCTTCCTGCGGAAGGGGAAGGCGATGTTTGCCTATGGCAAACGCCCTTCCCCTCCCGCACCGCTCACATTAGGCAGAAAAGACATAAAAGATTTTGTAATTTTGAAGGGACTCAAGATCTTTAACCATTGCAAATAATCCCCACAATTTCAGTTGCACCCGCAATCTTTTTCTCATTATTTTTTCGCAGAGGCTTGTGGGTCCCCGCCGCAGGGGGCCTCTTATGAAGCACTCCCACATCGTGCGGGTGACCCGGCTCAGCCATCCAAAAAGATTTTATGTTTTAAAGTGTTTTAATTAGATTGTAATCCGGCTCAACCATCCAAAAGAATTTGAACTTTCAAATGCAATTATAGTACCCGACTCATCAATATCGCATCCTCCTTCGCATCATAATATTCTTTCCGAACCGAATCGACGCGAAACCCAAGGGATTCATAGCATGCCCGTGCAGCGGCATTAGTTGCACGGACCTCAAGACAGGCCATTTTCCCGCCGCGATTCTTCGCCTCCCTGATGGCATGGTTGAGCAGGAACCGTGCGCAACCCTTGCGGCGGAATTCCGGATGGGTGCCGACATTATAAATATCGAGAACATCGATGACCAGACGGGCCAGAACGAAGCAGCAAAGCCTTCCTTCACCGGATGTGCGGAGCAGGTAATGGAAGGCGAGCCTGTCCGCGAGTTCGGAAGCGATATTTTCACTGGACCACGGCCGTTCTTCGCAGAGCGCTGCAAGTGCAGTCAGCTCACCCGCCTCAGCGGGAGTTGCCGGACCCACGATAAACGATCCCGCGGGGGGCGGTGCAACGGAGAATCCTCCTGATGAGTCAAGGTTTTTTGACGTTTCATCGCGCATAATTTAATTTATTCGTCCCCGCCGGGCAGCCAGGCTGTCCCGCTCCGTTTCATGGATTCAGGATGGTTCGCAGAGTTTGCTATCATCATTGTTCACCTTTTCAAAGGAGTCCCAGCATGAAGTCACGGATGTACGGTATTGTTCTCGGGTCAGCGATCGCCGCCTGTCTCATCGGATGCGCTCAGGCGCCGGAACAGGCAATGCATGACGCGAAGCAGGCCCTCGACTCAGCGCGGAGCATCGGCGCTGAACAATATGCCCTCTCCCAGCTGAAGGCCGCTGAAATGTCCTATCAGCTCGCTATGAATCAGATCAAAGAGGAAAACCGGAAATTACCGTTCATGCGAAAATATAATAAAATCTCCGAAACACTGGCGAGTGCCCTCAAAGCGGCCCAAAGCGCGCAGGACGAAGTGGTAACCGCCAAGACGCAGCTTCAAAGTGAGGCGAAAGATCTGATCGATCGCTCCAATGCAGAGGCGGACAGCATCACCGCCATTCTTAAAACCGCGGTCAAAAAGAAGAAGGTTGCCGACTCCCTGAAGGCCGATCTCGATTTGGCTTTGTCCACCGTGAAAGAGGCTGAAGACGCTATAAACACCGATAATCTCCTGCTTGCCAAGGAAAAGGCGAACATGGCCCAGGAAAAAATGGCCGACCTCATGACCGCCGCCGAGAAAATTGCTCCGGCAAAAAAGGAAAAGGCCCCCTCGAAAAAAAAGTAACCCCGATTGCACCGTCATAGGGCAGAGATGCCGGATGGGTACTCCCCGTCCGGCATTTTCTATAATATAGGGAGAGGGCTCCTCCCCTGCTGTCCAACCCTCCCGAGACGAACGGAGCGATAATCATGAAACTCAGCAGCATCCTCGACAAAAGGCTTATTTTCCTCGATTACCACTGCGACAGCTATGGCGAGATCATCGATACGATCGTCGCAAAGTTCGCTTCGATTACGGGAATCGGCGAGAGCGAAATTCGAAGCGCCATCGTCCGGCGCGAACATCACGGGACAACCTATATCGGCCACCGCCTGCTCCTGCCCCATGGGTACATCGACGGGGTACCGCAGGTCATGGTGCTTTTCATGCGGCTCGAAAAGGAATTGTCCGTCATCATAGAAGAGCGACGCCGCAGCATCAAATACGTGTTCGCGGTCATTACCTCGAAGCAGAAGGCGCAGATCTATCTCAAGGTGCTCAAGACCATTGCCAATGTGGTCACGAACTACACGCATATCCTCGAAAATGCCAAGTCCGCCGGCGATCTTCTCTTTGATCTGGATAAAAAGGCAGTCGAAGTCGATGATACTATAACCGCACGCGAACTTATCAGCTGCGATGTCAGCGTCAGGCAGAACGACTCGGTTCTTCTCGCCGTGCGGCGCATGGAGAGTTCAGGAGTGACCATCCTGCCGGTGGTGGACAAGAACGGCAGACTCTCCGGTATCGTGGATCTTGCCGACCTGTTTACGGCAACCTTCCCCGAGCGCATGGTGGATCCCGAGAGCCTCTGGCTGCTCTACGATATGGGAGCAGGCCGGGATCGCCTTCTAGAACCGGTCAAGCATCAGTGGGAAAAAGAGAAAGAATCTCCGGTATCGCTGGTCATGAAAAGCGGGGAGCATCACTGTATCGACGCGAATGCCCAGTATTTCAACATTGTAAACCATCTTACCGAAAAGCGCCACCGGTATGTCATCGTGCTCGATGCCGATAAATCGGTACTGGGACTCATCGATTCCGAGGACCTCGTGCGCCGCATGATCAAGGCATAGATTTTCCGAGCATGGCGGCAAATGAAGCCTCGTCGAGGACCGCCACCTTGAGAGCCATCGCCTTCTCC
Organism: uncultured Fibrobacterota bacterium; assembly: GCA_963803935.1. Taxonomy (GTDB): domain Bacteria; phylum Fibrobacterota; class Chitinivibrionia; order Chitinivibrionales; family Chitinispirillaceae; genus BOG-1184. The sequence goes on from CAWDOZ010000006.1 coordinate 18,026, forward strand.
ATCTTGGACCCGGGATCGGCCCCGGCAACGACAAAGTCGGTCTTCCGGCTCACGCTTGCACTTACCCTGCCGCCGTGGCGTTCTATTTCCGAGGCTGCCTCTTCGCGGGTCCAGGCGCTAAGCGATCCAGTGAGCACGAATATTTTTCCTTTGAAAAGCGGGGAATAGTCCGACTCCTTTCCGGCGGTAAATCCCTGCAGAGCTACTCCGTAGCCCCGAAGCCGCTCGATGAGCGCGCGATTTTGCTCCCGCTCGAAATAAATCTGGATGCTTTGCGCCATGACCGGCCCCAGGCCCTCCATCGCCGACAGCTGCTCTTCGGTCATGGAACAGAGGTCGGTAAGGTCGCCGATGTTATGGGCTAAAATCTTCGCCGCCTGCGCGCCGATCATTCGGATGCCAAGCCCATGAATGAGCCGGTCGAGCGGTGCCGTCTTGGAAGCCTCAATGGCCGCAACGATATTCCCGGCGCTCTTCTCGCCCATGCGTTCGAGTGCGGCAAGCTCCTCCACGGTCAGCGAATACAGGTCGGCAACATTGCGAAGGCGCCCTGCGGAAAGCAGCTGCCCGAGAAGCGCGCTCCCCATGCCCTGGATATTCATGCAGGAGCGGGAAACGAAATGGTTGAGCGATGCGAATAGCTGGGCCGGGCAGGAGCCGTTTACGCAGCGGAGCGCCACCTCATCCTGCAGGCGGCTCAAGGGTGCGCCGCATGAGGGGCAGTTGGCGGGCGGCGTGAAGGGGATGCTCCCGGGCGGGCGTTTTTCAATAACCACGCGCACCACCTTGGGGATGATCTCCCCGCCCTTTTCGATCTCTACGTAATCCCCGACGCGGACGCCGAGCCGATCGATCTCATCGTAGTTATGGAGCGTTGCGTGCCTGATGGTTGTGCCGGCAAGAAAGCTCGGTTCAAGATTTGCGACCGGGGTCACCACCCCGGTCCGACCCACACCCGCCTCGATCCCCTCAACCCGTGTAATAGCGGTCTGCGGCTGATACTTGTAGGCGATGACCCACCGGGGAGCCTTGGCTGTAGCCCCGAGGTCGCGCTGCTTTGCCAGGTCGTTGACTTTGAAGACGATGCCGTCAACCGGAAAATCGAGATCGGCCCGCTTTTTATCCCACATTTCGCAGAATTCAAGTATTTCCGCCTCGGTGTGGAATTCGGAAGAGTGGACAACCACCGGAAACCCGAGCCGCGAGAGCCTCACGATGTTGCCTGCCTGGGTACCGCTTTCATGTTCGGAAAGCAGGTAGTAGGCGCAGAAGCTTAGGCATCGTCGTGAGACTTCGGAGGAATCGAGCAGCTTGAGCGTTCCGGCGGTAGTATTGCGCGGATTCTGCATAGGAGGCCGGCCATCCTCGGCAAGCTGGTCGTTGAGCTTCCGAAAGTTCGTAAAGGTCATGTAGACCTCTCCACGAACCTCGAAGGGAGCTGTATCATCGACCACCAGAGGGATGCCGCGTATGGTACGGACGTTCTGCGTAATATCGTCACCCACTACGCCGTCGCCGCGGGTGACGCCCTGCACGAGCCGTCCGTTTTCGTAAAGTAGCGAACTCGCGATCCCGTCCACCTTGAGCTCGCCGACAAAGGTGAGTTCGCCATCGGGCACAAGTTTCCGGCACCGCTCCACCCACTCCCGGACCTCCCCGGAAGAATAGGTGTTCTCGATACTCATCATCGGAACGCGGTGGCGTACCTTGGCAAACTCTTTCGTTAAATCACTGCCGATCCGTTTTGTCGGGGAGTCCGCGGCATCGAATTCCGGATGTTCCTTTTCGAGCATGGCAAGGTCATGGTACAGCGCATCGTACTCCGCATCCGGAACAAGCGATTCTCCCCGGCCGTAATAGGCTGCATCCAGCTCGCGAATTCGTTTTCGCAGCTCGTCGATCCGATGTTTTGCGGCGCTGGAGGTCATGGCAACCCACCCGGCTTAAGTTAAACTCCTGCGGCAAGGCCGCACTAATACAGCGAGGTTCCGGTCATGTCGGCGGGTTGCGCAATGCCGAGAAGCTTCAACACAGTCGGCGCGACGTCGCAGAGCATGCCGCCTTCCCGAAGCTTCATATCCCCGGCCCCGATGAGCGTGAGCGGCACCGGATTGGTCGTATGTGCGGTCATGGGCGAGCCGTCTTCGAGCTTCGTCTGCTCCGCATTGCCGTGGTCCGCCATGAGGATGGCTCCGCCGCCAAGTGCCCGGGCCGCTTCCACGACATCGTGTACGCAGGTATCGACCGTTTCGACCGCCTTGATTATTGCGTCATAAACGCCGGTGTGCCCGACCATGTCGCCGTTTGCAAAGTTGCAGATCACGACATCGTACTTCCCGATTTTTATGGCTTCCACGAGCCGGTCCCGCACTTCAAAGGCGCTCATCTCGGGCTTCAGATCATAGGTCGCCACCTTGGGGCTGGGGATCAGGATGCGATCCTCGCCGGGAAAGGGATCGTTGCGCATGCTGTTGAAGAAGAAGGTGACATGAGCGTATTTCTCGGTTTCGGCGCAACGGAGCTGTTTGAGCCCGGCTGCGGCAAGTACCTCGCCAAGAATATTCCGGGTCTCGGTTTCCGGGTATGCCTCGTCGAAATGGCCGTTGTCGTAGTAGTGGGTCATGACGACAAAGCAGGGAAGAAGGAAGGGTCGGGAAAACTGCGCGAAATCCGGCTCGACAAAAGCCTTTGTCAACTGGCGGGTACGATCGAACCGGAAGTTGAAGAAAATGAAGGCGTCCTTCGGATCGGCGCCCTTGTATCCTATGAGGCGCGGCTTGATAAACTCGTCGGTTTCACCCGCTGCATAGGCGGATTCTATCGCTTCGCGCCATGAGGCGACACTTGCCCCGACGCCCTCGATTACTGCCCGATACGCAAGCTCGGTGCGATCCCACCGGTTGTCGCGATCCATGGCGAAATAGCGCCCTATCACGGTAACGATGCGGCCGATACCGGTTTTCCGGATGCCCTTTTCGAGGAGTTCAAGATGCTCGATCGACGATTTCGGCGGCGTGTCGCGGCCGTCAGTTATCGCGTGAATTACCACCCGGTCGAAATTCTCTGCCTTGCAGAGCTCCAGGAGCGCAACGCAATGGCGGGTCACCGCATGAACGCCTTCTTCCTGGATGAGGCCCATCAGGTGCAGCGTGCTGTTATTTGCCTTCGCGAAATTGATGGCCTTGAGAAACGCGGCATTAGTGAAAAAATCGCCGTCGGATACCGATTTGTCGATCCGGGTCAGGCTCTGGTAGACGATTCGTCCCGCCCCGATGTTCAAATGGCCCACCTCGCTATTGCCCTGGTAGCCCTCCGGCAATCCGGCGGCAAGGCCCGAGGTCTTGATGATCGTGGTCGGAAAATTATTCTCGTACTCATCGGTGAACGGCGTCTTTGCCATGAAAATGGCATTGGACGGTTCATCCTTGCCCTTACCCCACCCATCCCGAATTATCAGGCAAACCGGCTTCATGAATAGCACTCCTCAGATTAGGCGTTTATCGTCGTTGCAGAAGATTCTTAAATATACCTCAATTATAGCACTTTTGAGGCCCGGGATGATGACTGATTAAAGGCCTCCCTTGCCTGTAGTATCTTTTCTTCCTGAACCAATGACCAATAAAGACCCTCGAAAGCGATCGTGCATAGCCGACCATCCGGAAGCTATTGGAAAGATGCGGATAGTAACAGAAACTATGGTTACAAGGCTGTATAGGATTTAAAGGAGCCACGGTAATGGTGGTGAAGTATGCACTGGTAATCATCGGCGGCGGAATCGGCGCTGCCGTCCGCTATGGCGTTTCACTTCTGGCGAATCGTCTTTTCGGAGCGGGCTTTCCCGCCGGAACGCTTATTGTCAACCTTTCGGGTTGCTTCCTTATCGGCCTCTCTTTTGCCCTGGCCGAGCAGAAGCTGATCAGTCCCAATGTTCGGCTGTTTTTTGCAACAGGCTTTCTGGGTGGGTTGACCACCTTTTCAACCTACGCCCTTGAAAGTATTAACGCCGGACGGGACGGGTTGCACGCCATGGCGCTCACCAATATCGCGGTCAGTAATGCGGCGGGACTTGCCCTTGTCGTCGCCGGCATCTGGGCGGGCAGATTGCTTTAAAAGGAGGCGTCGTTTGATTAACTACAAAATGATCGAAATATTCACCAGCGAGAATGTTCGCTGGAACCATAAACCGCTCGCCGTCGCCGTCATGGAAGCGGTGGGGAAATTGAAAACGGCGTCACGCTGCATGATCACCCGCGCCGTGGCCGGCAGCTATGAAAACGGCGAAATGTCCACCTCCCGCGTCGAGGTCCTGTCCTATAGAATGCCTCTTAAAATAGAGATCCTGATGCCGGAAAATGAATTGCCGCTCTTGCTGCCCGAACTCGAATCCATGGTGGTTGACGGTATCATCACGGTCCGGGATTCGCAGATGGTTTCCCATAAAACGGAGAAACACCTCATTCCGCGGCATCTCAAGGTCATGGACGTCATGACCCTTGAACCGAAAACCGTTTTTGAGGACACGAGGGTCAGCGAAGTTGTACGCCTGCTTTTATCGTACAACCTGAACAGCATTCCTGTTGTAAACCACGACAGGAGCCCGGTCGGCATCATAACGCAAACCGATCTTATCCAACGCGCCGACATGCCGCTGCGCCTGGGACTTCTGGGACAATTCGGCGATGAAACCATCGATGAGCTTCTGAAAAACCTAGAACAGAAACCCGCATCCGCCCTCATGAGTTCCCCGGTGTTCTCGATTGATGAAGGTGCGCAGCTGGATCAGGCAATTGCCGTCATGCTGAAAAAAAAGGTCAAGAGACTGCTTGCGGTCAATAAAGAGAACCGCCTTACCGGTTTGCTCTCGATCTACGACGTTTTTCAGACCATTACGAACAAGAGCCCGGATATCAGGAATTTCCACCGGCAGGTAGTAGTAACCAATATCCGCCTCGTGCGCGATGCCATGCTCAGCGATCAATGCACCGTTGCCGGGGATGCTCCTATCGAAGAGGTCATCCGCGTTATCGATGCAAGCCCGCTGCAACGGGTTGCGGTTGTCAATAAGGAGGGCGGATTGGCCGGGATCATCTTCGACCACGATCTGCTTGCGCTTTTTTCGGGGCATCACGATACCCTGTGGGAACATCTTCTCGGGCAATTGACCTTTACCGGCATCGGGCGTATGTACAAACAGAAATTAGCCCTGCATCATAAGAAAACCGCCGCGGAAATCATGCGCACGAATCTTATTACGATCTGCGAGGACGAACCCATCGAGTCCGCCATACGGCTTATTGCCGAAAACGGCATCCGGTATCTTCCGGTTCTCGACGCTGGCGGCAGCTTCAGGGGAATGGTCAGCCGGGATGAGTTGCTGCGCGCCGCTTTGCGTACTTCCTGAACGGATACTCTTCAACCAGCGATTACCGCCATGCACGGAAAAGCCTCCTACACCTATCTGACCGCCTCCGACTGGGAGGCGCGCATCAAGGAAGCCGATCGCCTCGCCGCACGGTGTGAGCTCTGCCCGCGCCGGTGCGGGGTCAACCGGTTCGACCATGAACGAGGTTTCTGCGGAGCGCCCGGAGAGCTCGTCGTTTCGAGCGTTTTTCCCCACCACGGCGAGGAGCCGCCCATTTCCGGCACCGGCGGTTCGGGAACCGTTTTCTTTACCTACTGCACGCTGAAGTGCCTCTTCTGCCAGAATTATCAGCTTTCACACAATGCCGTAGGAGCTCCGGTAGCTCCTTCAGCCCTGGCCGAAAAGATGGTCGATCTCCAGACGAAGGGCTGCCATAATATCAATCTGGTGACCGCCACCCACTTCCTGCCCTGGGTCCTTCGTGCTCTCCGGGAGGCCGCGGGCAAGGGACTATCCGTACCGATAGTTTACAACTGCGGAGGTTACGAGCTGCCGGAAACCCTCGCGCTCCTTGCAGGCATCGTCGACATCTACCTGCCCGACATGAAATACGGGGACGACGAAGCGGCCTGCCGCTACTCGGTTGCGGGCGATTACGTTGCCGTGAACCATGCCGCTATACGCGCCATGTTCCGGCAGGTCGGGCCATTGCGCGAGGATGAGGCAGTCATTGCCTCACGGGGCCTCTGCATCAGGCATTTAGTGCTTCCGGAAGGCAAGGCCGGTACCGCAGCAATTCTTGATTATTTGAAATCGACCTTCGATCCGCAGGACCTGTACATCAGCCTCATGGCCCAGTACCGGCCGCTATTCCATGCCGCAAAATTCCC
>CAWDOZ010000007.1:0-16293 GCA_963803935.1 uncultured Fibrobacterota bacterium
GGAAATCGATCGCCTCGTGACCCCGGAGGAGTATGAGCCGCTCAGGCAGCGCTTCATTGAAAACGGATTTCAGGGGTTTTATCAGGATCCAGGAGAAATGGATGAGTCGTTTGTCATAGACTTCAAGAAGCGAAAGCATGAGGCATTAGGAGACTAAAATCGGCGTTTCAACGCCTTTTCGCGCCGATCAAGCAGCTTTTCGGCCCGGGCGGCCTGCTTGTCGACAACCTTCATGAAAAAGCGCGCGAATCCGTAGATGACCCGCAGGGCAGCCAGTATCGCCAGAACTCTCCAGTACCACGCCCGCTCTCGCTTCCGGAACATAGGTCTGCCCTCTCGTATTTTTGGTTAGCCCTTACAATATACCTCCTGTTTTACCGGCTGCAAAAATGCCCGAACCCATACTCACCCGCGACGAAATACGCAAGTTCCGCGCAACCGTGTACAACCATTTTGCGCGCCACGGCCGATCGCTCCCCTGGAGAGGGGGCTACAACCCCTACCACATATTCATCTCCGAGGTGATGCTGCAGCAGACGCAGGTCGATCGGGTAGCCCTGAAATTCGACCGGTTCATACAGGAGCTGCCCGATTTTGCAACCCTCGCTGCGGCGCCGCTCAGGGAGGTCCTTGCGCTCTGGCAGGGGCTTGGGTACAATCGCCGAGCCCTGAGCCTTAAACGGGCTGCGGAGGCGGTGATGCTGGAGCATAAAGGATCCCTGCCGTCATCGCCCGAGGCTCTCGCGACCCTTCCCGGCATCGGCAAGGCGACGGCAGCATCGATAGCCGCCTTTGCCTTCGAGCAGCCGGTGGTCTTCCTTGAAACGAATATCCGTACCGTCCTTATCCATCATTTTTTTAAGGGCAGAGATTCTGTTGCCGATGCCGAGCTCCTTCCCCTCGCAGCTGCGCTCCTTGATAAAAGGAATCCCCGGAAATGGTACTCCGCACTCATGGATTACGGCACCACCCTGAAGATGCTCCACGGCAACGCCTCGCGCCGCAGCGCCCACTATGCAACCCAGAGCTCATTTATGGGGTCGCGGCGACAGAAGCGGGGAAGGATACTGAAATTGCTGGTGGAGCGGAGTTCGCTTAAGGGGGAACAGATTGCGGAAGAACTATCGATCGATCAACCATTATGTGATGGGATTCTTAATGAGCTGGCCCGGGAGGGGATTATAAGTAAAGGGCGGACAAGGTATAGAATAGCCTGAACAAATAAGTCAAAGTCAAGGTCAAATGCTGGGCGCGCCGGGCTCTCGGCAAGCCGAGCCGAAATACAAAGTCAACTTCCGGGCGTTCCGTTGGGGTGCCCTGAAGGGCACCCCAACGGCGCGCCTCCGCCGGGCTCTCGGCAGGCCGAGCCGGTGTTTGAAGCCCTGCGGCTTCGCCTGGGTCTTCAAATACTGCCGGGGTCACTCCGTTTACCCCGGCACCCTCTGTCCTCGCTAACGCAACTTCAAAAGATTTTGAAAAAGACCTATGATCTCGATCTTTTACAAATCTTTTCTGTGTTTTCTACCTAATGGAGGCGTTACGGAGGTACGCGAGCGCCTGCTGAGCGAAGCGAGGCAGGCATCGCCGCGTACTTCCGCAGGAAGGGGTGCGTCGGAGACGCGGCTTTGCGCGGCTCCGACCAGGGGGAACCGCCTGCGGCGGTTCCCCCACCGAAGGCTTTTATCTTCGGATCTTGTATTTTTGTATTATGAAAATTCCCTCCCAATTCGGGCTCTACGCTATCCTCACCGACCCCGTCAAGGGCTACGAATACATGACGAAACTCTTCGTCGATCACGGCGTCGCCTTCATCCAGCTACGCATGAAAAAGGAGCCGCTTGACGTTATCAAATCGACCACACTGAGGCTCCGGGCAATTACCGCCGGCACCGGTTCGCTGTTCATCGTCAACGATTATCCTGAAATTGCCAGGGAAATCGGCGCCGACGGCGTGCACATCGGCCAGACAGACCGGCCCTGCCGCGAGGTTCGCGAGCTCATGGGCCCGGATGCCGTCATCGGCATCTCGACCCACTCGCCTGAGCAAACCGTTGCTGCCTGCAAACTCAACCCGGATTATATCGGCATCGGGCCGGTCTACCCGACTCCTACCAAGGAGAATGCGGATCCGGTCATCGGCATTGCCGGTTTACGAAACCAGCTCTCGGTCGCGACGGTGCCTGCCGTGGCAATCGGCGGGATCGATCTTTCGAACCTTCGTGAGGTGCTCGAGGCCGGGGCGAAAAATTTCTGCATGGTCCGGCAGCTTATGAAAGCGGAGGACCCGGAAAAGGTGATGAAGGAAATACAAAGGATGAGGGATGAAGGATAAAACTACCCTCCCCCCGCATGCGGGGGGAGGCGCAGCCGGGGGGGGGGATCATTCTGTCACGCTGCTACTATGTGTCACTTTCTTTCAAACACTATCCTCCCGCCCAATATCGTCGCCCTCGCCAGCCCTTTGAACTGAAACCCCTCGAACGCCGTGTTGCGCGACTTCGAGAAAAAGTTCTGCGAATCGACTTTCCAGGAGGCGGCAGGATCGATAATGGTCACGTCGGCAACCGCGCCTATCGAGAGCGTGCCGCCGGGAAGGCCAAGAATCCTGTTCGGGTTCAGGCTCATCTTTTCCACCACATCTGCGGGCAGGAGGATGTCTATGTTGACGAGATAGGTAAGGACCGCGGCGAGCGAGGTTTCGAGACCCACCACGCCGAATGCCGCGGCGTCGAACTCCACATCCTTCTCTTCGGAAACATGCGGCGCATGGTCGCTCGCAATGACGTCGATCGTGCCGTCGGCAAGGCCCTCAATGACCGCGCTGCGATCGCGGGCGGTACGCAGCGGCGGGTTCATTTTCTTGCTCGTGTCGTACATGCCGACATCGGCATCGATAAGGGTGAAATAGTGCGGGCAGGTTTCGGCCGTTACCCGCACGCCGCGTTTCTTCGCATCGCGGATCATCCGCACGCTGCCTGCCGTTGACACATGTGCAACATGAATCCGCGCCCCGGTGTATTCGGCCATGAGGATGTCCCGCGCAGTAATAATTTCTTCGGCAATGATGGGGATACCCCGGATCCCCAGGCGCGTTGAAACGACACCTTCGTTCATGTGGCCGCGGTAGCTGAGGACCTTATCTTCGCAGTGGCAGATTATGGGAGCATCGAACGACTTGGAATAATTGAGCGCATTGCGCATGATATTCGATTTGGCAACCGAGACGCCGTCATCCGAAAATGCACGGGCACCAGCGGCAGCCATTTCACCGAACGGGGCAAGTTCCTCCCCTTCGGAGTTTTTCGTGATGGCGCCAATCGGAAAAACGCGGCTGGCGCACCCTTCCGCACGCTGAACCACGTACCGGATTTTGGATTCTTCGTCAAGCACCGGGTTGGTATTCGGCATGCAGGCCACCGCCGTGAAGCCGCCGGCCGCCGCCGCACGGGTGCCGGTGGCGATAGTCTCCTTATCCTCACGTCCCGGTTCGCGCAGGTGAACATGCATGTCCATGAGACCTGGCACTACCCAGGCCCCTTCCGCATCGATGGTCAGCGCCCCTGCAAAGGCTGCGGGTTCGCCGCGGGAAACGCCGACGATGGCTCCGTTTTCAATGGCGACATTCAAGATATCGTCTATACCGTTGGCAGGATCGATTACCCGGCCGTGTTTAACCAGAAGCCGCGGAAGCGGTTGCGACCCATCGACAGGATAGATGGTCGCCCCGGAATTGTCGTCACTCATTTTCGCCGCCTCCAAGAAGGTACAGCACTGCCATGCGCACGGCGACACCATTGGTCACCTGTGCGAGAATCACCGAGTTCGGACCGTCCGCCACGTTCGAAGCCAGTTCGATGCCGCGATTAATGGGGCCGGGGTGCATGATAAGAACGTTCTTCGGCAGAGCGGAAAGCCGGTCGAGGTCGAGGCCGAACCGCTCGCGATATTCGCGGATGGAGGGAAAGGTGCCGCTCGATTGACGTTCGAGCTGCAACCGGAGCAGCATGACCACATCGGCGCCGTCGAGTGCCTCGTCGAGGTTATCGGTCACCGGCACGCCGAGGCTTTCCGGGTGCTGGGGAAGGAGCGTATGCGGTCCGCATAACACGACGTCCATGCCCATGGTCTTCATGCCCCAGGCATTCGACCGGGCCACCCGAGAGTGAAATATGTCGCCGACAATGGCCACCTTGAGACCTTCGAGCCTGCCGATTTTCTGCCGGATTGTCAGCATATCGAGCAGTGCCTGGGTCGGGTGTTCGTGAAGCCCGTCCCCGGCATTGACGATGACCGCATTGGTGCACTGGGTCAGGAAGTAGGGGACCCCGGCGGCATCGTGCCGGACGACAACCATGTCGATTTTCATTGCCTCGATGTTACGGATCGTATCGCGCAGTGTTTCGCCCTTGCTTACCGAACTGGTTGAAACGGAGAAGCTCACCGGCGAGGCGGAGAGCCTCTTTTCCGCGAGTTCGAAGGAGATCCGCGTCCGGGTGCTTCCCTCGTAAAACAGATTCACGATGGTTTTGCCGCGCAGCGTGGGAACAACCGGGATTTCGCGGCTGAGCACTTCGAAGAAGGAATCGGCCGTGTCCAGTATCAGGGTAATATCCTCGCGCGACACGCCGTCGAGGCCGAGGAGATGCCGGATGGAAAGCGCCATGAATCAATCGTCCTTTTCGAGTTCCATAAGCCAGATGGAGTCTTCGCCGTCGAGCTCCTTCACCTTGAGACTGACCTCCTGGTTCGCCTGCGTTTTGAGCACGGTTCCGGTATAATCCGCCTGGATCGGCAGCTCGCGGTTGCCGCGATCGATGATCACCGCCAGCTGGATGGATTTCGGCCGGCCGAAGTCCATGAGCGCATCGAGTGCCGCGCGTATGGTCCGCCCGGTAAAAAGCACATCATCGACAAGTACCACGGAAATACCGTTGATGTCGAAGGGGATATCGGTGATCCGGACCTTGGGTTGCCTGAAGGCCTTGCGGTAATCGTCGCGGTAGAGGGTAATATCGAGAACGCCGGCGGTGCATTCGACATTTTCGATTTCGGATATCTTGCGGGCGATCCGGCGAGCCAGGAAAACGCCCCTGGTCTGCATGCCGACGATGCCGAGCCTGGTGAGATCGCGGTTATGCTCGATGATCTGATGCGTAATCCGCGTAATGGCAAGATCGAGCGCATGGCCATCCATGATGAGGTCGATCTTTTTCATAGGCAGCAAACAATATAATTTCAACCGGAATCAGGCAAAAGAATATTTTGGAAAAGGGGTAAAAATAAATTGGTCACCTTACGCCGATCACAACTCGAAAACCGATAGTATTGATTGCCTCACCTGGATCAGTGGAGCTGCGATAGGCAGAACTCAAGTTGCTTGCGGGTATGGCCCATGAGCCCCCGCGCGTTACCCTGACGGGACCATATTTCGTTGTCGGGGATGCCGGGCCGACAGGGTTAGTCTGGCTGGAATCGGCATAGTCACTGTACCAATCGTTGCACCACTCCCACGCGTTTCCGCTCATATCGTACAATCCGTATGCATTCGGCTTCTTTAGCGCTACCTGCTGGGTCGTGTCTGAGGCATCACCAACCCAGACCGCATTGCTGTCGATCGCCAGAGTATCCGCATTTGTAAGCGGGGGGTAGTTCCTGCCCCAGTAATAGTCGTTAGAGTCGTTCCCTGCACGGCAGGCAAATTCATACTCTGCTTCGGTCGGCAACCGGTAGCCATTCTGGTGATAGTTGATCACCAGGTCGGTATCGACAATCCCCCTGGCATAGGAATAGACCGAATCCAATCCTGATAAATTGCTAAGTTTATTGCAAAATCGAACTGCATCTTCCCAGGTTACCTGCTCAACAGGGTGGGTACCGCCGATTTGGAAATAAGAGGGGTTGTTTCCTATGACAGAATCGTACTGGTTCTGCGTCACCAGGGTCTGTGACATTGTGAATGACCCGACCATCACCTGATGCACTGGAATTCCTCCGCGAATGGAGGAATTTGTGTCGCCCATTTGAAATGTTCCCCCCGGAATGCTCACCATGGTAATGTTCGGGATGCTGCCCTTGAAGGGAGTACCCGACCCGCCTCCGCTACTGCAGTTCACGATAATAGCAGTGGCACAGGCAGCCAAGCAAACAAGTACGATCTTTCGCATCAAAAAAAGCTCCTTTTATTAATCTTCGTCTCCTCCGGTCTTACCCGCCATCAAGCTTCCGGACACTCTCGTCCTGCCTTCAGGGCATAAACCATATCTGAGATAGACTAAGTGTTCCGCTGCGTTGTGAGGTTATATTCACCATGGAATGGTGAATGAAAATATACCTTCACCGGTGTCTCCTTCAAGCCGCAAATAATATGCCGGTGGCTCGATGGAAGGCCGGTAGATTAGATCTTCCAGTCACCGTGACTTGTTACAGTTCTCTTGCAACCATCGGGCGGGATAGTCGAACCATGAACGAAATTTTTGAAACAGGTCTCTTCTCATCTCTGAAAGGCGCGCGAAATGATTGAACTTCTCCGCAGGCGGCGAAGCATTCGAAAATTTTCGGATGCAAAAATCGACGGCAAACCGCTCTTGCTTCTTCAGGAGGCGCTTCTCAGAGCCCCTTCTTCCAGAGCCATTAAACCATGCGAATTTATTTTTGTAGACGATACCGCTCAGCTTCTGGAGTTATCTCACTGCAAGGCACAGGGTGCGACCTTTCTGGCCGACGCCCCGCTTGGGATTGTGATATGCGGGGATGAATCGAAATCCGATGTGTGGGTGGAAGACTGCTCAATAGCCTCGATTTTTGTGCAGCTCACCGGGCTTTCCCTCGGGCTGGGAAGCTGCTGGATACAGATCCGGAACCGCCTGGCGGCAGACGGCACGACCTCTGAAGCCATGATTCGCACGCTTCTGGGTATTCCCGATGCCCTGCGGGTCTTGTCAATCATCGCCCTTGGTTATCCGGAAGAGGAGAAAGCACCGGTTCCGGAAGAAAACCTTGATTTTAGGAAAATTCACTTCAATGGTTACAAGATTATAGATAAATGAATAGTATCCGGGTTATGCGGAATACCCAGTTTGACTATGTGGATCCGGCAAAATTTCGGTTGATCCTGCAAGGCATTTCATTCACCGGAAAAACATATTTTTATGGTCGAGGCAAACAATATGAACGTAGAAAAAGTTCTGTCCCTATCGAAATTCGATCTACACGAAAAAGCAATTGATACCACCCGGCATCTCAGTCATGATGAACGGATCTCAATGGTAGAGGACCTGCGAAAGGAAACGGCGAAAGTTACCGGTCATGAATATCCACAGAGACTTCGAAGAATTCTTGAAATTGCTCATCGATGAGCGTGTGGAATTTGTTATCGTCGGAGGATATGCCGTTACTTTCCATGGTTATATCCGAGCCACGCAGGATATTGATATTTTTTATCGAAATTCTAAAGAAAACCTTCTCCTTATTCAAAACTCTCTTTCAAAATTCGGCCTTTCTACCACCCCCGGGCAGTTATCTGAATTTGAAAATCCCGGAAGTATAATCCGCATCGGTATTGCTCCGGTGAGGATTGAATTGATCAATTCAATCAGCGGCATCTCCTTTGATGAAGTCTGGCAAAATCGGGTTCCCGGACATTATGGCAAAATACCGGTGTTTTTTATTTCGTTTCAGGATTTGTTGAAGAACAAGCGAGAGGCAGGCAGGCTGAAGGATTTAGCAGACATCGATGAACTTGGAGGAAACCGGGAACCGTAAGCTTCCCTATTTTGTTGGTCCCCTTTTATTTTGCCAGCGAATCCAGCATCGCGTCGATATCGCTTGACTCGGGCGATACCTGCCCGGTTTCTCCCGAAACGACCGTCGAATCGATGGGTGGTGCGATTTCCTTTTGAGACTTTTTGGCAGAGCTGTCCAGCTCCGGCGGGGCAAGGCCCTGTCGGAGCATTATCGCATATATCAACCTTGACCGTCTGGCGACATACCGCATCGACGAGGTCGGCTTGAACTTGATGGGGTTCGGAAGTACCGCTGCCAGCCCGGCTGCCTCGCGAGGTGACAGCTGCGCCGCAGGATGGCCGAAGTAATGCTGGGACGCAGCCTCGATACCGAACACGCCGTCGCCCCATTCGACGACATTGAGATACAGTTCGAGAATTCGCCGTTTGGAGAGGGCATGCTCGATCCGCCAGGTGAGAATGGCTTCCTTGATCTTACGGATCGGATTCTTGCTTGGGCTCAAATAAAGATTTTTAGCAAGCTGCTGGCTTATGGTGCTTCCGCCAAGAGCAAATTTCCTCGTTTTAATGTCCTTTTCGAGTGCGTACTTCATTGCCGGGAGATCGAACCCGTCGTGCCGCCAGAATTTTGCATCTTCTCCGACGACGACCGCACGGGCGATATAGGGCGAAATGCGGCTGTAGCTCACCCATTGCCGCCGGATCGTAACATGCCTTCCTTCATTCTGCCACTGCCGTTCGCGGTATTTCATGAACGAGGTTGTACCCGGATTGTGCTTCCTGAGCGCCCCTACCCCGGGGAAGAAACAGTACCATGCAATGCTGCCGATAAAGCAGGCAATTATCAGGAGAATGAGTTTTCGGAGTATTGGCGCGGGTTTGCTCATGTGGCGGCCATCAATGGCTACTCTTAAAATACTTTATTTTATTGCGTACGGCCTTCAGCATTGGGGAGGCATGCAAACGAAGAAGAGGGTAAATTGCCTTATTGCAAACTGTTCCGGTCCATTGTATTTTGCCTTTAATAACAATCCATTGAGGATCATACCACTGCAGGCCCAACCCACTTCAAGGGGATAGAGCGAGACAGGCCAAATGAAAGAATCCTACGTACATGGGTACAATGAGCGTGAAAACACCCGGCTCCACGACCAGGCCTCAACCCTGGCCGAATTACTTCATGCCGATACGCGGTACCCTGCGACGAGTCTCGTTCTGGAAGCGGGGTGCGGCACTGGAGCTCAGACCGTTACACTTGCCGCCAACAGTCCCGAAGCGTCGATCATCTCAATCAACATTTCCTCCTCGTCCCTGGCCGAAGCCCGGACCCGAATGAAATCCACCGGTATTGGAAAGGTCGCCTTTGGCCAGGCAGATATCACATACCTGCCTTTTGCACCGGGAGCGTTCGACCATGCCTTTCTCTGCTTCGTCCTTGAGCACTTGAAAGACCCTGGTGCAGTTCTACAGACCATCCGGCTGCTCCTGAAACCAGGCGGGACAGTGACGGTTATCGAGGGCGATCACGGCTCAGCGTATTTTTATCCCGACAGTGCAGCGGCGCAGGCAGCTATCGACTGTCAGGTCGAGCTGCAGCGGCGCGCCGGCGGTAACGCCCATATCGGCCGGGAACTCTTTCCGCTCCTGCAGGGAGCGGACTATGATTCGGTCAGTGTTTCTCCACGAATGGTCTATGTGGACGGAAGCCGGCAAAATCTTGTGGAAGGGTTTACCAGGAATACCTTTACCGCAATGATCCGGGGAGTCCGCGAAGCGGCGCTTGCGGCAGGACTGAGCCGGCCGGCTGCCTTTGACAGGGGAATTTCCGACCTTTACCGCACATCCAAGTCCGATGGTGTGTTCTGTTATACGTTTTTCAAAGCAACGGCCCGGCGCGCTCTATAGAGGCGTACCCTTAAAACATTTACATGGTATTTATCATTTTTTACGAGGGAGAAGGTATGCAATCGCAAATTGACATTGCTTCTCTGCTTTCAAACAGGCCTTTTCGAAAACCGTTAAAAAATGCCTATCCGGTGCTGCGGATGCTCCTGCTGGCAGCGCTGTCACTCTCTACCTGCCTCTCCCCAACACGGCCATCCTCTTCCGGACCCCTGTGGGCTCAGGACGCCGCCCATCCCGGCATGCATTTAATCTATGCCGCGGGAAAATCCTTCATGCAGGGCGCCGACGATGCCTATGCTTCTGCGGCGGACTTGGAATCGCCGCCAATGAAGATGACTTTTACCTATAACTATTCAATCGACACCACCGCTATAACCCAGCAGGAATATCTGGCCGTAACCGGCAAGCAGCCGAATCTCACCTCCAAATACGGGAGGGGAAGTCGTTGTCCGGTTTCCTATGTCAGCTGGTACGATGCCATCCTTTTTTGCAATGCCCGAAGCAAGCTGAGCGGACTTGATACCGTCTACAGCTACTTCGCTCCGGAATCCACCGGCTCTGGAAGCATCAACGCCATGGCAAGCGTCACCATTCATTACAATGCCAACGGCTACCGTCTTCCTACCGAATCCGAGTGGGAGTTTGCCGCGCGCGGCGCTTCCTCGAACCTTCCTTATGCGACACCGGCAGACAGCACGGCTGCGTTGGCCGCGGCGTGGTTTACCGAGAACTCCGCCGATTCCTGCCATCCGGTTGCCCTGCTTAAGCCCAACAGCCTTGGACTCTACGATATGTCGGGAAATGTTTATCAATGGACAGGGGACTGGAAGTGTCCTTATAACACCAAAGGTACTACCAATTCCATCGGCGCTCAGTATGCGGATAGCAACTATGAGCGCACGATCAAGGGAGGGTCCTTTGAACACGGCATGCTCTATCTCCGGCCCTCCCGGCGATCGGCGACCTATCCCGTTTCGCTGGTTACCGCCTGCGAGTTCATAGGATTCCGCTGCGTACAGGGGATCATCCCGACCCCGAACTATATCTCTGCTGATACCTCGGTGTTGCAAACCAATCCGGTCGCCCTGACGGCGACCTCGGTACAGGGGTTCCTCGGAACCAACACCGCAAAGCTTGCCTTTGTTAACGTTACCGGCGCGAACCGGACCCTCTGCACGGTAAACTTCAGCCAATTGCATCCAGCAGTTTACGAATTCACCGACAGCAGAAGCGTCAATGCGCCGGAAATCTCTCCGAACGGCCGGTATGTCGCCTGGTGTACCCGCGGGGAGGGCGCCTACGGACCCTCGACCATCTATATCCGCTATTTCGACTCGCTGGCGACACCACCCTGGCAATTGAACGTCGACAGCGGGTATATCCCGCGCTGGTGGGTGAATAAAACGACCAATGATACCTTTTTGATCTACACCAATTCCGCCATCGACAACAGCCAGAGCGGCTGGCCGGCAACGCAAACCTTCATGCAAATGATGGTGGGAGGAAGGCCGAGCGGAAGCCCGCAAGTGCTCACCACCAACGGTCGTTGTTGCATTTCTGCTGGCATGTGCCCTTGGCTGTGAAAAATCCAACCCGAAGGTGGAACCGCAATCTATTCAGGTAACGCAACCCGCGGCGCAAGCGCCGATCTCATTGCCCGAGGTTAGCGGACATTGGACGATCACATTTGTGCAGCGGCGGCAAAAAGAAGATGGGTCTTGGATGCCGGGCTCCGGCAAAGAAACCGGCATTTTGAGTGTTGATTTAACGAATGGTGTGAATGTGGTCAATGGCAACCATGCCAATTGCACTGAGAGCGGAGATGCATACAGTCTGAATAAGATGGTGATGCTAGATCATGATGGCAAGCCCGACGAAGCCTGTTATACCTCGGTCGGCAGCTTCGATGGCAGCCGTGGACATCTTGCCCCCACCAAAGCTGTCTTGGTGACCGCTGGCTACGATATGCGCCCCCCCAAGCCCCCCAAAAACTCCGGAGCCGAGGGTGAGAAATTTCCGGCGTCCACGACTACGGGAATTGTCATTAACAATTTACTTAGGCAACGCGTTCTTAAATGGCGATGCCGAATCTATCCAATGGCATGATGTCCGGCATGTGGTGCGAGGGGGAAGGAAATCAGCAACGCTGCGGAACACTTTTTGGGCAGAGAACATCCTCTCAGGCGATTAATGCCCCTCTGCCGGAGCCTCAGCCGATTCCAAAAGCCCCACCCGGACCCGCAGAACCCTCCGAAAAAGCTTGGGTCAAAGAATTCATCAACCGCCGTGCACATTTTCATGGGCATAGTTCTATTGCGTTCTCGAACGGAGGGAGAGACGAAGGGGATGTCGAGAATGTTGCTATGGGCGAGATTGAGGAGCATTGCAAGTTGAAGGTGACTTTGCATACAGCAGGTAGACGGGAGAGCAGCTACCAGCAGGATACGCAACCATCATCGACAAAATCCTGTACCGTGAATTTATACGGTCTGCCTGAAGCGGCCTTCAAAATTGAAAAGCTTGACGCTAACGGTCAGAACTCGACAGGGGGAATGACGATACGAGTACGAGGGGGCATCTTGTGGCTACTTGAGGTCTCGGATGACAGACGAGTGGACTGTGACGCGGATTTCCCTTCAGCTACGAGTACTCGGCAGACGTACATGGTCCTAACATATTCTTCTAGATCAGATGCCGAAGCAGCAGCCGACAGCATGAAGGCACTCGTTCGTGACTCCTGCTCGCCGAGGTGATGCTTGCGTAAAGGTACTCGGTCGAAGTCCACTGCTTGGAGACACGCTAGGCGAATATACACGCGACGAATCCTTGGCAGCTACCCTTACCTTTTCTTTTTCTTTGGTGAAAACAACAACTGTCGCTGCGATGCTCGCGACTTCCTCCTCACGCTATATCGAATCCTCCCAATGGCCATCGTGATCGAACGTGGAATCGGTTTTTCCTTCCATCCGACTCCCTTCGGCCCGAACTCTTCGCTTCTACCATGAACGTCGAATACACCTCGAACTTTCCGCTCTGATCCAACTCTTCACATATATGCTCGATTTCCAAATCTGAATTCCGCTCCAGTATCTTCGTAACGGCCTTATTGAATTCCTCGTGTGCTTTTGGGGTTCGATGAACCGGATCTATTGCACGGCGATGATGTTCGGCGTCTTGGTAGCCCCGCCGATAGAGCATGCATCCCGACGTAGTTAAAAAGCACCGAAAGCTCGGACACTAGGTCTGCGCGGTCAATCGTGCCGCCGGACATTATGCGCTCTTGGGCCTCTCGTGCCCTCGCTTTTATTTCTTCTCGACCACCAGCCTTCACTTTCTCTACAAAATCGAGAACGTTCTTGTAAAAGTCCTCCACGGTGCCTCCTCTGAGGTCACCATACATCTCGCGTCTCAGGTCGGGAACCGGAATTCAAAGCGAAGCTTGGACTCTTCTGATTCCGATGTTTCGTCGCAATTCCCCGTCCGATTTACGGAGAACTGATGCACGACATAACTTTTTTCCATGGCGTAAACGTCGCACCAGAACTTGCCATTGTCACAGGTATTTTGCAGCACGACATAACTCCCCCAAGAAAATGACTCCGGTGAAACCGTCGTTTAATGAAACACATGAGCAAGAAGAACAACATCACGGACATGCTGACAGTGGCGCAAGTGGCGGAAATGTTGGGCATTTCGTATGCCGCCGCGCTTAGGCGGGTAGAAGCCATGCCGGGCGTCCTCCATCTCCGCGTTCCGGGGCATTCGCAGCGTAAGCGAATGCTGCGGATTCCACGGAAAGAACTTGAGGCTTATATCCGGGAATGTAGCACGAGGAAGTGAGGGACTCAAAACTGGAAGCGCCCTACTGGGGCGGACGCAAAGCCGGGCGGATTCGGCAATGACCAAAGGTGAAAAGAATGAGCAGTTTGATGGAACTGAAGGACGGACTGATGGCGCAGGCTGCACTGCTGCTGCCGGGGAAGCCTGCCAACAACTACATGGTCGCCGTCCTGTTCGAGGGCGAGCGGCAGGTCAACATCGCCCCCTTGAGCGGATGCAAGGACGGCTGCACGGCGGCACTCACGCTGGCAATCGAGTATCTGCGCAGTCATGGACATTCGGGGATGGCGCAGATACGCGCTCGTGTGCGGCGTGGGGTTCTGGTACCGCCCACCAAAAGAGTTCATCCGCGAGATGCAGGGCGAGCGCCCCATTTTAGTCACGAACGCACGCGACGGGCTCGACGCGCCTTGGGCCGCCGGGTTCTGGAACCTATTCGGGGGTCAGTGAAATGACAGACAAACGCACAGACAAGGAGTGCGACGACCCGTTCCTACTGTCCATTCCGGCGTCGGTGCTGGATCGAGTGTTGAACCGCAAGTGTGTGAAGTAACTGCCTGTCGGGGGCGAGCTCAAGCCGGGCGGATCGGCAGAGAAGGCGAAGCAGACATTCGAGATCAAAAAGGAGGAGCACATGGGGTCACTTCAAGGGTCGCAACAACCAAACAGTGGAAATGGGCAGCCACCTATCGCCTGTCCAAAGGGCAAAAAGATGTTTGCCAGCAGGGAGGATGCCGAACAATTCGAGGTCGAAAACCGCAAACGATATCCAAATCTGAGCAGGCAATATGCATATCAGTGTCCGGAATGCCCGGCTTACCACCTGACCTCAAAGTCGCCTGACGCTTCTGCGATTGGCCTCTCGAACTTAAAGAGACTGGAACCCTTTGGAAAAGGAGGCGACACAAACAACAATGACAAAGCGAGCAAGGAGAGGGGAGACGGAAGCGGACGTGAAGCGCCTCTGGACGGCGGGCTTGAGTGACAAGGAAATCGCTGCCGAACTCGGCATGAGCTATCAGACTGTCTACCACCACCGGAAGAAGTTCGGCGCTGCCAACGTCAAAACAGGGCCGGAACTCCGCTCTGCGCCAAGCCAAGCCGTCACGCTCGCCGAAATTGACGAGCAGAAACGGCTACTAGAGGAGGATTACCATGCCAAGCTGCGGGGGTTCGAGCAGCAGAAGCAAAGGCTGGTCGAGGCGAATAAGGTGACGGTTTCCCCGTGCCAAGAGGGGCGGGCCCTGTTTATCAAGTTTGGGCTGCACGAGCACATGACAGTTCCCAAAGAAAAACCGAAGAACTGACCAACTGTCTCTTGAAATTTGTTTAACGCAGAGCGGGCGAATTCTATGATAGCCATGGAAATCAATAAGACGAAACTGAAGGAACGCCTGCGGACAGACGGCCTTATCCGCCGCTTGCTCCCACCGCCAATGGTAGAAGAGCGCCATAGCTATCAGCACGGTAGCTATACCGTTTATTTGTGGAACAAATCTGAGGTTCGAAAAGCGGAACGAAGGGCGGAATGGCGCAGAGCACAGACTCGTCGTAAGGCTACAGTGCAGAAACTCCAAACATATCGCGAGGTCGATCTGTTGGCGGCTGTCTTCACGGTCAACCGTGCCGCCAAGCGCTAGCGTGATCTCGCGCAGAAGTACTACCAGCAGAATATGCACGGTTTTGCCGGGTCGAGCAAGAAGCCAAGCGGAAATACTACGACCTTAAGGATCGAGGCATCATGGCTGCTCAGCAAGCGGGCAGGCTGGTGTGCGCTTCTGGCATGGGGGACTCTACCTCTGGCAGGGAGAGGGATACTCATTCCACTCCACCCTGAAGCCAAAAGGTCTCGATGTGCCGGAGCTACCCTTGCACGAGGGCGAATCTCACCTTTTCGTTGATGCGAAGCCAAAGGGGGCGAAGGAACCCCGGCTGCGAGACGCCATCGAGAAACTTGAGACTCTCGGAGGCTATCCGGACCTGACGCCGCTCTGTATGAACGTGCGCCCTCCCCAGAGCGCAAGCATGAACCTCGCAGCGTCACCTGCTGGAACTGCGGGCTCACGGGCCATTTTGCAAGCGAGTGTCCTGACGAGGAGTCAGCAACCTCATAAGATGCAAGTCTATGGTTTGCCCCAGTTGATCCCATTTTCTTCCGGGCATGTAGACAGAAGGAAGCGAAAGCCCCAACTTGGCGGCGATCTTCCGATGCTGATGAGCCGCATCTGGCAGGGGTGCTGGTTCAAGAACACGCCGCCCCGTTCACCATCTCGCTGCTCCCTTCATCCATTAGGGAGTCGTCCAGAGGTTCAGCGAACGCCGCTGCAGTCGGCGTCATCGGATTCTCTGATTCATACTTGTTTCGCAGGGCGTAGGCTTTGCGGCAACGTTCCTCAGCAATTTCCGCATAATTTTCGTAGAGTTCAATCCCGATAAAACTACGTCCCAGTTTGAGTGCTACTTCCCCTGTTGTGGCCGTCCCGCAGAAAGGATCGAGGACGATGCCTCGGCGGATCGGAGGCAGGTTGGGCTCCCATCTACAGTTACAGGCTTTCGTGGAACATAAGATCGCCCAGTATTTTGACGGCCAGATTTGGTTCGGATTTCTTGTTCAGGTTTGGTGTACTTCCCGACGCCCCGCTTAACTGGGTGAGCCTCTTCATAAGGCACCATCTGGACTATCCGGCTCTTGAGACCCGGTCTGTGATTTCCATCGGGCATGTCATTGCCGCCGGCCTTTCGAGCAAAGCGGGTGGAAAGACAGAGCGCTCTCTTGTTTGCCCAGTCGGGATGTTCCACACATTTG
>CAWDOZ010000008.1:0-6610 GCA_963803935.1 uncultured Fibrobacterota bacterium
GCTTGCCCTGACCCTTGCCTGGACCGCCTCAGCAGGGACGGCGACATACACCGTTCAGATAGCCCTTACATCAACTTTTTCTCCGACGCTTCTCAATGAGCCCGGCATAGCGGTGACCGATCTCGCGATCAGCGGCCTTTCGAACAGCACGACCTATTACTGGCGGGTGGAGTATGGGAGCGGGGCGGGGGGGTGGTCGGGGGTGTGGAGGTTCGGGACGGTTCCGGTTGCGCCGGCTATCCCGGTATTAAGTTCGCCGATAAATGGTTCAACGGGAATTTCGTTAACTCCGACGTTGAGCTGGAATGCGGCAACCGGGGCCACCGCCTACGCCCTGCAGGTCTCAAGCGTTTCGACCTTCTCAACTGTCGGCATCAGTGTAAGCGGAATTGCCGGGGAATCCGAACCGATAAACGGGCTTGCCGGAAATGTTACTTATTACTGGCAGGTACGAGCAACCAATGGCGGGGGATCCAGCGGATGGTCGAGTATGTGGAGTTTTACTACCATGGTAATCGCGCCCGCTACCCCGGTGCTGGCTTCTCCGACAAATAATTCTCTTAACATGCCTGTATCGTTGGTACTTACCTGGCAAACCGTCAGTAATGCTGATGTCTACTATTGCAGCGTCGATACAAGAATGGATTATAATACTTCTACCCAATTCTCCGGGTATGATTTGAATTCCCCTTCACTTTCGGTTACAGGGCTATCTCATAATACCACCTATTATTGGACAGTGGAGGCTCAAAATACTGCAGGTAATAGCCCATGGTCAACCTATTGGAGCTTTACCACCATCCCCGCCGCTCCCGCTGCTCCCATACTTTCCCTCCCTGCTAACGGAGCGACCGGTCAGGCGACTTCGCTGACACTAAGCTGGAACACCACCGCAACAGCGGCATACTATGGAATGCAAGTGTCCTCCACTTCTGCGTTTACTTCCTCGGTAACCACTACCTCCGGCATTACCGGTCTTTCATCTCCGGTAACCGGGCTATCCACGAATACCTCGTATTACTGGCGTACCAATGCAACCAATATTGGTGGAACCGGCTCCTGGTCGACCACCTGGAGTTTTTCTACCACAAACGGCGGTCCATCCGCGCCGGTACTTTCCTCCCCGGCAAACAATTCCACTCCATACCCCGGTTCTCTCACTTTCAGTTGGAGCCTTGATCTTGGCGCAACTTCCTATGGGCTGCAAGTATCCTCAAGCTCGGCATTCACCTCGACCGTTATTAATGTGGCCGGCATAACGGGGACATCCGAGCCGGTCAGTTCCCTTCCCTTTGTCTATCAGAAGGTCATGACGCTTTACTGGCATGTCAACGCCTCGAATGCAACCGGCACCAGCGCATGGTCAAGCACCTGGAGCATTAATTCAGGGGCGGATGCGGTTTTGCACTCAAATCCGGAAGCGTCTCTTCAAACGGCAATCGTGAAAAACAATCAGCTCATTTATTCCCTCCACCGCTCCGGACTCGTTTCTATTGTCGTTTCCGATATTCTCGGCCGCCGGACCATGCTTCTCGACCGTATCCTGCCTGCCGGAAGCTATACGCTTGCCCTGAAAAATTACCGTCTCCCGCCGGGAGCATATATCCTGCAATTCAAGTCTGCCGATTTGGAAAAGCGGATGGTAGTCATGCTGCCGGGGAACTGAATAAAGTCTGTAACTCCGTTTGTTTTCCGGTGTTTTCTACCTTGAAAGAGAGCGTTGCGGGAGGGGGAGGGCGTTTGCCTTCAGGCAAACATCGCCTCCCCCTTCCGCAGGAAGGGGTGTGGTTGAAGACGCGTGCCTTTCGCGGCTTCAGCCCAGGGGGAACCCGCCAAGCGAGGTTCCCCCACCTGAGCAGTAACATTTTTCAAAGGTATTCCCGAAATTTGACTCTGATTCCTGCGGATTCTAATTTATATATGGGCAAGGTTGCGGTTATACTATCTCAATCTTGCTGAAACTCAATCCCGCGGGATTCATCACTCAAGGAAGGAGCAGGACTCATGCCTCATCATTTCAAATTCCAACTTTCGGCATTCACTGCGGCGCTGATTATCTGCACATCGTTGGCAATCGGGCAGCCGGCCCTTTTGACGCCGGCTAACGGCGCCCTAAACCAGTCGCTTTCGGTTACCGTCAGCTGGAATGCGGTCGCGGGAGCTACGAGTTACCGTTTGCAGCTTGCCGGCACCTCCAATTTCACCTCGCCGCTTATCGACCAGAGCGGGCTTGCGGCGACCCCGCAGGTTGTCAGCGGATTGTCGGTAGGCACAACCTACTACTGGCGCGTCAATGATCTCGTCGGCAGTGCGGTAAGCGCCTGGTCAGGCGTCTGGAGCTTCGGGACGATTCCGG
This sequence comes from uncultured Fibrobacterota bacterium, assembly GCA_963803935.1. Lineage (GTDB taxonomy): Bacteria > Fibrobacterota > Chitinivibrionia > Chitinivibrionales > Chitinispirillaceae > BOG-1184. Next base: position 2,357 of record CAWDOZ010000008.1, read on the forward strand.
CGGCCCCGGCGGTCCCGGCGCTTAATTTGCCAGGCAATGCAGCAACCGGTCAGCCGGTTTCCCCGACCCTGAGCTGGGTTGCAGTTTCGGGAGCTGCCTCTTATGCCTTGCAGTTGTCCAGCACATCGTCCTTTGCAAATTTTATAATCAACCAGATTGGCGGAACAGGCACAACGAAGGCGGTCAGCGGGCTCTCCGGAAGTACAACCTATTATTGGCAGGTAAATGCTACCAATGCCGGGGGAACGAGCGCATGGTCCACCATATGGAGTTTTACAACGGTTGTCACCATTCCGAATGTTCCAACGCTGTCGTCCCCAACCAATAATGCCGTTAACCAGCCGCTATCCCTTACACTCGTATGGAACTCCGTTTCCGATGCAACAAGCTATGATGCTTTATATAGTACTAATTATCAATCCCTTTTCAACAGTTCCGTTCAGGCTAACAATGTAACTTCTCCAAGGTTGCCACTAACAGGGCTCGATGCCGATTCGACCTATTATTGGAAAGTTGGGTCAGTTAATTCCAGCGGTTCGAGCGCATGGTCGAGCATCTGGACATTCACGACCATACCGGCAATTCCCGCCGCTCCCGTCCTTGCCCTTCCGGCAAATGGTTCTAACGGACAGGGAACCTCGGTGAACGTGAGCTGGAATGCCTCGACCGGTGCGGCATCGTATGCGGTCCAGCTGTCCACCAGTTCGAGTTTCACCGGTCCGTCAACAACCAACACCGGCATTACGACGACCAACTCCTCGTTTTCCGGTTTAGCGCTCAACACCATCTATTTTTGGCACGCAAACGCGACCAACATCACCGGAACCAGCACATGGTCGGGCTCCTGGAGCTTTTCAACGGTAACTGGCCTGCCGGGCGTTCCCACGCTCGTTTCGCCCACCAACTCGGCCTCATTTGCCACCCTTGCGCCTGCTTTAAACTGGAGTCTGGTAATCGGTGCGACTGAGTATGGCCTCCAGATATCAAAAACATCGGGTTTTACCACAACAGTTTACAGCCAGACGACGCTTTCGTCCAACTCGCAAACCGTCAATCTGCAGCCTTTCGGCGCGGGAATTTACTATTGGCGCGTCAATGCTGCGAATGCGGGAGGTTCAAGCGCCTGGACCGGTTCCTGGCTCTTTGCCGTGGGGGTTGTGCCCGTCCTTGTTACGGGTGAGAGTGCTGCGATCACCTTTGCGCACCTGGAAAACGGCGTTCTGGCCTACGGGATTCCGCAGTCGGGGGTGGTAAAGATTTCCCTCTGCTCAATAAACGGCAGGCAGATAAACCTGGTGGACCAGATTGTCCCGGCAGGAAGCTACCGGCTTTCGCTCAGAGGAGCCAGGGTCCCTGCAGGCGAATACATCGTTCGCTTCAGGGCCGGAAACCTGGATCGGCAGATGGTCGTTTTCCTATCGTCCCGATAATAAAGCAGGCTTCAGGTTTCAGGCTTCAGGCTTCAGGACATGATACTTCCTGAAGCCTTTTTTTTAATTTCCTGAAGCCTGAGGTCTGAAGCCTGAAGCCTTCTTTTCCCATCCTCCGGATAGATGCTATTTTATATCCTCTCATGGACCCGATAACTCTTTTCTCCCGCGAACCAACCTGGTTCATGCAGGCGGCCTACCAGGAGGCACTCAAAGCGCTCGATGAGGGAGAAGTTCCCATCGGCGCAGTTGTCGAAAAGAAGGGGTCGATCATCGGTCGCGGCTACAACCGGATCGAACAGCTCGGCGACGCTACCGCCCATGCCGAGATCATCGCCATTACGGCGGCGGCGTCGGGTCTCTCGACATGGCGACTAGATGGCTGTACGCTCTATGTTACACTTGAACCGTGTATTATGTGTCTCGGAGCACTTTTGCAATCCCGCATCGGCGCCATTGTTTACGGCACCCGTGATCCCCGCCTTGGAGCTATCGATACCCACCGCTACCGCGAGGAGCTTGAAGGTGCGTACGGATTTTTCCCGGCAATTACCGAGGGGCTCCTGGCAGGGGAGTGCTCGCAGCTGTTGAGTGCTTTCTTCAGGGATCTCAGGAAAAAGAAGAGGTCGTGATCGTCGGAGGAATGGCTTGAGTCGATCCTGCGAAGCGATACAATGCCCTATGGGTGCAAAATGGAAAAAAAATTCTGCCTCGGTACAAGAGGCTTCTTTACCTCAAATCGGCGAAACTGTATTATTTTGTATACCATGCCTTTAATGCGCCGCCTGTTATTTTCGGGATTGGTAATTTCCCTATTGCTTGATTTCGTCTCACCGACTCTCAGTTCAGCGGAGAGCTTCAGCTTGAGCGTGCAGGCCGTTGAGGGAAAGGTGCAGGTACAAAGGAGCGGCAAACACTCCTGGGAGAAGGTGTCGGTCGGCCGTAGGATATTCGATAACGATCTCCTGCAGACCAATTTTAACTCCCGTCTTACCTTGAAATCATCGGACGGTGCCGGTGCAATAATCGGGTCCGATTCCAAGACGCTCATATCAATTGTTAACAAATCCCCGGCTGCCGGCGGCCGTGAGGTCGGTTACTCACTCCTCAGCGGCGGCATACTCCTGAATGCCACCGGGCATGAGCGCCTCTCTGTCTATACCGGGAATGCAGTCGGTGAAGTTGACAGCGGCGTTCTTGCGACCTATATCGAAACCGAGGGGCGGCAAACCGGATTATTCAACCTCGGCGGCAGCGTGCTCATCCGCGGGATACTGCAGCAGAAGGGGAGAAAGCTTTTACCAGGGCGCGCGAGCTTCGTCATTCCGGGAAGGGACCCGGTTTTCCATATTCCTCTTTCGTACCGCCATGTTGCTTCGCTGAAACGACTGTTCGGCGACAGCTATATCGATACCCAACTGCAGGTCTCGAAAATTGTTCCGCTCGAAGATAAACAGGTAGACAACAGCCTGGCGCTCTCATTGCAGGAGAGCGAGGATTCGCTGGCGCCGGGCCGGTTGTTTTATGAACCTCTTTTCAGCCTCAACAAAATCTACGGATCCATACTTGACGATCGCTCCGCCACCGACCGGTCGTATACTCCCATCTGCCGGCCCACTTCCCTGTCCGACAGCGTCTTTTCAGTGGCCCTCTTCGCGGATGTCGGCTTCGGCGATAACGCTTTCTCGGGGTACAATCAAATTATTCCCAGTTTGAAAAGCGGCATTTTCGAAGGGGCACTCCGGCTTCCCGATGTCGATAGCCAGTCATCCGTCTACTTGAAGGGACTGGTTACCGAGCGCGGAATTCTGAATATGGTAGACCATCTGACTCTCGGCAATGCCGGCGATTCGATGTATGTCACCGCGGGCGCGCTCAGGGATATTACTCTGGGCCAGGGGCTTATTGTCAACCATTTCCGCAATTTCGATAACAACCGCATCTTTCAGCCGATAGGAATCGCGGGAGAGGTAAAATACTCCAGCATCTTCGATGCAAGTGGGTTTATCGCCGATGTGACCGATCCTGCGCTCGGCGGCTTCTACATCAAATCCAGTCCCTCTATTTACACCTTCGGTGTGGGCTGCTACTTCGATGCAAACCAGTACGGTCATACCAGTGACACCGACAACCTGCGGTTCACCCGTCAATGGCCCTCTTCAAGCGCAACCTATTATACTGGGCCGGGGAGAGCGGGGGTTGCCGACTATGAGGTCGACCTTGGCGCTACCATTGCCAGCTGGTACGATTTTAGTTCGAGAGTCTTCGTGGATTATGCGCAGAACCGGTCCGGAGGCGGCGATGATGGGGATATTTACCGGATGCCGGATATCGAGCTGAACTGGCCCGGGACCTCGTTGAGCTTTGGCCTCATGCTGGAAACCGGGACCATTATTTCGGACGAATTCGATCAGTCGTATTACTCGCGCCGCGCCTTTTTCAAAGGCGATACGGTATTTACAGAGAATACGGTACTGGACAGGAACCGGTTCGCTCGAACACTTTTTGTTAATTTCGCAAAAAACATTGCACGGGGAGTCGATCTCAATGCGGGCTATACATTGGTATTCGGATCCGATAATCCCTATGCCGGCCAGTTCGATACCGCAAGCCCCGGAAATGGCCGGTCCGTTTCTTCCAACGATTATTCCTTCAATGTTCGCTTATCCCTGAATCAGGAGGCACTCCCCTTCATTACCTATGCCTCGGTCTATGCCTTCCAGAACCATGCAGGGCTTTTTCCTGCTTCGGGCGGATTCATGTCCTCCTGGAACTCCGAAGCGGGGTTTGAATTCATGACCCAGCCGATATTCTCCTCAGTCTC
>CAWDOZ010000009.1:0-33693 GCA_963803935.1 uncultured Fibrobacterota bacterium
AGAATAAAATTAAAAGGCTTAAAGAAGAATTGGATATCTTCTATACTTTGAATACTCAGCTGTATGAAATATTTGCACCAAAAACTGTTGCAAAAGCTGTTCCAGAATCAATTTCAGAATCCATGCCCGAATCCATTACTCCTGAGTCCCAAGAATATTTTCTCAAGAAATATAATATTGAATTTTCAAGTTTCTCGGGAAAATATATTTGTCAGGGCCATTCATATGATAAATTAGACGATGCGGTTATGTGGGCAAAGCTATTCGCAAAGTAAGGTTAATCAGGATAAATATTATCATGATTTGCTTTGATACTCAATGAATTATAAGTTAAAAGCCCCGCATCTGGTTGCCAATTCCAAGTGAAGGGCTCTACTCGATAATAATCCTAGCGACGCCCAGCTACTTCTTCTTTGGCCTGCCGCCAACTTTAATGACCAGTTTGATTTTTGGTGCCACTGCCTTTTTTATTTCAGGACCTTTCTTTTTTCCTTTTGGTACGATACCGCGCGCCCTCATTGATGCCCCAGTTTTTTTAAGAATATTGTAGACCATAGGCGAGGTTAGACCAACCATCTCGGCGATTTTCAATCCAGATGTTCCCTTCTTATAGAGAGCCACAATCTTTTCATTCCTTTTGATATTTCCGGCTCTGCTGGATGGAATGTCATATTCATATCTCAGTCGAAACACATACTGGGGAGATTTGTTTAGTTTTGCTGCAACGGCAACGTCAGTTCCAAGAGTTTTCACAAGCCGAATCAATTCTGATTTAGAGATAGTTGGCATTGCTACCGCGCTCCCTACAAGTTATGGATGAAAACAAATAAAATGGATGATGCTATCAATGTTTGGCCAGGCTCTTCTTATCACGTACCGTATAAGGAGGGCCCTTTTTCAATTTGATGCCTCCAATACGAATAATCTTGCATGTCTGGTTAACGGAAACGCCTATTTTCTTTGATATTGCTGTTCCAGTCATACCCCGCTTAGCCATTGAAATGATTTTAGAATTACGCTTGATATTATTTGGAACTATGGCAGGAATCCCATATTTATGACGCCAAGAATACACGCATGAATCTTTAAGCCCAAGCTTCTTACCTATAGCTCTATCCGTTTTGAACTTTTTCTGCAAGCGAAGTAATTCTTTTTCAGTGAAACGAGGCGGAGGAAAGACTGTACGTGCTCCTGGTATAGGTGGAATATCATACCGCTTACGCAAAATTTGAACATACTGCCTGGTAATTCCAAAATTCTTACCTATGGCCGCGTCTGTTTTAAATTTCTTCTGCAGCTTTAGGAGTTCCTTTTTGGAGAAGCGTGGCATTATGATAGGTTCCTGCGCAAAAGAACGAGAGCAAGGGCAAGGTTCAATTCCATCAGCTCGCTCCGCTGGCCGTAGTAATGGAGTATGGCCCTACGGATGCTCTCTGGGGCTGCTGCAAGTTCTTCTGGTGTGATATCTGGCGGTAATCGAGCTGGTTCAGGGGTCATGGATAGGGATAAAATGGTTCCTGAATGAAGAATAAGGCAAATCTGGGGTGGATGGAATCCCAGAAAAATGACCTGAGAACCGGCTGCCGGAACCCATTTCCCCTGAAAATCAGGTCAGATATTTCCGTCGTAATTCCGTTAAATATCATATTGTTAGAGGGCTATTATATGTGAGCCAAAGTATCTTTCACTTATCTATTTTCTGAAGCCTGAAAAAATGTATTTTAATATTTGATTCATTTTAAAAGAAACAAGGATTCTTCATGACTACCACAAGCAAATCAACTGTCAGATATAAAGATTTTATGGCATATGCCCTTAACGGGTACGTGAATGGCCATAAAAAAGAAATTGATAAAATCACTCCTGAATATCCTGCTGTCTTAAGCCACTACTTATTTGCGCCAGAGACTAAGCCCATTCTTGGTGGAAGCGCATTCATTGTTGCTTGTAATCAAGCGCTCTATGAGTATTCAGAATCTACAGGTAAAAAACCATTAAAGGATGCAAAACAGCTAAGGTTGCTTTTTAATGATATCCCCTATCCTCCTCCGCTAAATCCGAAATTCACTTTTATAGATATTTTTGCTGGTATTGGTGGAATCCGCATGGCATTTCAAAATGCTGGAGGGAAGTGTATCTTCAGCTGCGAATGGAATTCCTTTGCTCAAAAAACATACTATGAAAATTTTGGAGAATATCCATTTGGTGATATAAAACAATTTACTGATATGGATAAAGTATCAGACGCAGAGCTATTTAAGCTGATACCTGACCATGATGTTCTTTGCGCAGGTTTTCCATGCCAGCCATTTTCTATTGCGGGTGTATCCAAGAAGAATTCACTTGGACGTGCTCATGGGTTTGATGACCCTACACAAGGAACTCTGTTTTTTGATTTGAAACGCATTATTAAGGTTAAGCGTCCTAAGGCATTTATGCTTGAAAATGTAAAGCATCTTCTTAATCACGATGGTGGGCGAACCTTTGCGGTCATTGCAAAAACATTAGATAGCCTTGGTTATATTTGGACATATAAGATAGTTGATGCATCTAACTGGCTACCTCAAAATCGAAAAAGAATATTTATCGTCGGATTCAGACCTGATTTAAATCTTTCCCAATCAGACATCATAATTCCTGAAGCCCCAGATAAAAATTACAGGTATCCGGACCTTTCAACCATTATTGAAAAAGATGTTGAATCTAATTACACGCTTGGTCCCGGAACTTGGGCAACGCTAGAACGCCATAAAAAGCATCACGCTGAATCGGGTAATGGCTTCGGCTATGGTTTGATTCCTTTCCCAATTCCCGAAAACACTATTACGAGAACTATTTCTGCCCGCTATTATAAGGATGGTGCTGAAATTCTTATATTCCAGAAGGGTAAGCGGCCAAGGCGTTTAACCATTAGGGAGGCTAAACAATTACAGGGGCTTGATAGAGATAGATTCATTTTCCCTGTTTCTGATTCACAGGCCTATAAACAAATTGGCAACAGTGTTGCCGTTCCTGCAATAGAAGCAACTGCAAAAGAAATTGCTAAAATATTAAAAAACTTGAAAGGCTGATAATGACATGCCTGTTAAAAAAGGGTCTCTTTCAGATTATTTTGTTGGCTACGGTGTAAAAAGATTATCCGCAGTAGAGATAAACAAAAAGGTATCGCATCAGCATGAATTTCAAGGTGTCAAAGCTTTCAGAGATATTTTTGGGACACAACCTGCAAAGTTTTCCGCTAAAGTTCTATATTTTTCAGAAGGCAAAGAAGATGTAATTGAAGAACAGACAACTTTGACATGGTATGATGCCAGAGTTAATCAACCAAAGCGTTCTTCAGAATATCGGCTCTATTATCCAGAAAATGCAGCCTCACAGATGGGCAGCCCACAAGACCTTTTATTCGTAGGTAAAAAGAAAGACAAAGAGGTGGTTGTTATAATTGCTGATGAGAATAGCACATTTGAAAATCAGCTTCTCTGGCTTTTTGGCATTAATCGTGAATCTATAGGAAATGAATTTTCAGTCCATAAAGTTGAAAAAGATGGCTATCTTGATTATGCATCCAAGATTATTCTTGAGAAAATAGGTATCGAGCTTGAAGAAAGCGATGATGAAAAGCTTGCTCTAATCGAAAAGGAATTCAATTTAAAATTTCCAACCACAGCTATTTTTTCAGCATTCGCCAGAGGCTTTATTAGGGACATAGACCCTGTTAAAAATCCAGATGAAGTCTTGGTAGCATACCTCGACGAAGAAGAACTTCTATTCAAAATGCTTGAAAAAACAATTGTCTCCAAGAAGCTTGAAAAGGGTTTTAAAGATGTAGATGATTTTGTCCATTTTTCATTAGCTGTTCAAAATAGACGGAAGTCCCGAGTTGGCCATTCGCTTGAACATCATGTTCGTTTTATATTAGACAAAGCAAGCATCCGTTACTCACAGGGCAAGATAACTGAAAATAATTCTAAGCCTGATTTTCTTTTTCCAGGTATTGATGAATATCGTGATAAAAAATACCCTGTGATTAACTTGACAATGCTTGGGGTTAAGAGAACCTGCAAAGACAGATGGAGGCAGGTATTATCTGAGGCTGATAGAATTGACCACAAACACCTTTTAACTCTTGAGCCAAGTATAAGCGAAAATCAAACGAATGAAATGAATCAACGGCTTCTGCAATTGGTAATTCCCCAAAGCATTTTTCCTTCTTTTTCTGAAAAACAACAGAGTCGCCTGATGTGTTTCAAGGAATTCCTTGATTATGTGAAAGCAAAGCAGAGGTAATTTCTTTAATCCGGCCACATAGTTTAGCCGTATCATCTATATCGCATTCCCAGACAATAAATATGCGCCATCCCTCTTTTAGCAGCCTCTCTTGGTTTTTTTTATCTCGTACCACATTCTGAGTAAATTTATTGTTCCAAAACTCTTTACGACTCTTAGGGACATAGGCATATTTGCATCCCTCATGACGATGCCAGAAGCACCCATGAACAAAAATTACAGATTTAAATCTTGGAAGAACAATGTCAGGTCTACCAGGCAGGTTCCGCTGATGAAGCCGAAAGCGAAAGCCTGCCTTATGAAGCTTGGAACGAACAATTATTTCTGGCTTTGTATTTGAGCTTTTAATCTGGCTCATGTTCCAACTACGTCTGGATTTGGTCAGAGTATCAGCCACACATTATCCTTTTTGTTCTCTTGCTGGCCAGAGGTAGACCTCACCATTTTCGATTGTGATTTCAAAAAGGGATTGCACCTCGTTTCCATCTTCATCAGTAAGCATTCTCACAGTACTGTAATGATTTTTTACCTCTCTGTTCAGAATGATGATTAATTCGTTAACGGTTATCGCCATCCCATCTTTGCGGTGATATTCATACGTGATTACTGAATTAATCAGTTCACAAGCCTTGATAAGGAACTCGCCTCCATATCCAAGAATCTCCTGGCAAAGGACTTGTGCAGCGGCCCAATCATCATCTGTACTGTCAGTAAAAATCCGTATGCCATCAAAGAGATGGTGCTTAAGGATTAGAAGAAGCGCTTGAACAGCAAGGTCATAAGGCAGCTTCTCGGTCTTACAAAATTCAAAATATCTACCGGCTTGCCACTGTTCTTTGGCTCGCTCACGAGTAATGGCTCGGGCAGAGGATACGCGGCAGAATATCATAGGCTCGCAGGTGGCAGATTTCCCACCAAAGGCGATATCGCCCAGCTCACCCCAGAAGTCAGGGGCATCCACAATTTCTGCTTTTTCAGGGAGATTTTCCCTGATTCTATTAAAATCAGCAGCAATCTGGCTCATGACTCCAGCTGGAACTTCTTTTAGACGGTACCAGGAATGGGTATAGCCCATGATAATGCTCCTTTATCTGATTGTTTAAAATAATTGAACTGCTCACCATGGGTATACCAGATTTTGAAACAGGATAACATGAACCATTGCCTAGACCTGTAATGCAAGTATTTTTAAAGCCATGAAATTTGATAACCACATCCTTCTTGATGCCCCACAATCATGGCCCCAAAGGGCACTACATCTAATCAGTAAAATGGAAAAGAATTTAATCAAATTCATTAATGAAGCAAAAAGAATTGATAGATTATTAGAGGAAAATTGGCAGCTGAGATTGCAGCCACCATCCAACGGTTATGAAATGGATTGGCAGTCTTGCATTAATGAAATAGGCCCACTTCTTAGTGGCTCCAGATTCATTGGCTTCCATTGCACCCGTTTGGCTCCATTTGAAATTGAAGATATACGCCAAAACGGGCTTGTCCCTCTTTCTTCAGAATTAATTCAACGGAAACTTAAAAGACAGCTCAAATCTCAATTACTAATCAGTTCATAAGTAAGTATCCATAATATATATTTAAGAGGGTATTCTCCTTATACAACTGTTCGGTTTCGGGGTTTAGCCCGCTGGCCGGTGAAAAATAGGCAACCCGGAACTCTTTCCCGAAACATTTGAACCCATGCCGCAGCACCATGAGAAAACCTTCGTGCTCTGAATCCATAGCCCTGCAGAGGTTGTCGAGAAGGACTTCAGTCGCGCGGCTCTTATGCAGTTCGTAGAGGTATGCCCATTGGCGCTTCTGCGTCCGCTTGATGAAGTCGATAACCATGTCAGGGAAGAGTGCCCGCTTTTTATCGAATGTATCCCGCGAGGCGGAAGAATACCCAGAGCGTTCGAGCAGGCAGTCCTCGACGGCCGATTCAAAGGTTATTTCACGGTAATTGGTGGTCATGGATAAATTTGATCTCATGCCTCAGGAAAAGTTGCACCTTATTTGTAGTCAGGTACAGTTCAGTTGCTTGCTATCAGTATACGCTATCCCAAATAATTAGGCTGTTTTTTAGGATTAATTCCTAAAAAATTCAAAAATACGCCTTATAATTTCTTTATGCCTATCTCGAAATTCGGTCGGGTGCCAATCGGGAAGAGATATTAAATCGACAGCATCTTGAATGTTTGACCTTGTGTAATCCCTTTTCTTCCTTCCAAAAAATTCATTTCTCGCGCTGATATTGAGCCGCCATTCCAATGGTACCAGATTTCCGAGCTGATCGATATTATCCTTCCAAGTTGCTTCCGTCCATTGGTCATAGTTATTCCATTTTTTTGGAAGTATATGCTCAATATGGCAGTTGGAAATTACCGAATCAAAGTCAGCTTTGTCCTGCGCTGGATTAAGATAGGCACCAATAAAAACTAATCCTCTCAGATATCGTCCATATTTAAATTCACTTATTTTTCTTTCAAATTCTTCAATTTCAATTCCATTTTTATATTCAGCCAAGTAATTCCCATTAGCTTCTATTAATGAACAAACCTTAAAAACACCATCTCTTACGGCACTAACAGTATTGAATACAACACCTTTTATAAAAAAGTACTTGGCTGTTTCTATGATTAAAGTCAGAAACTCCTCCCGTTTACCCTCTGGAATATCAAATTCATCATCGGCATTATATTCCCCGAATTTGTGCAAAAATACAAATAATGGAAATTGCCAATAATAATTTGGATAGGTATATAATATTCTCCACCATGCATCAATTTCGGGCGGACAATTCCAATTGTTATCAACGTCATAATACAGTTTTAAACTATTAAGCACAGGAACCCAATCGGCTGTGAATTTATTCTTATCGAAATAGGCTCGTAATCCGACCTCTTTGCCGGTATCATTATTAAGGGCTCTTTGTACATGCATGTGTATTCTGAAGAGCCATTTATGGTTCTCTGCTGAATTCGGCTTTGCCAAGGCATTCCATTTGGCTATAAATTCATCGCCTCGGTCTGTAGATAGCTTATATAATTTTGCTTTAAAAATATCAGCATCGCTAAGCGGCATTCCGCGGTTATTGATCGTTTCAAAAATGGTTAGAGCATCATCTTGGGTTGCGCAATGTATAGGTAACAACACAACATCATCCAAGATTGCAAGGATGAGTCTATTGAGCTGTTCCGCACTATTGCCCTTTGATGCCCACCATTCAGATATTTTTTCCGATATATGGTCATAATTTACCTTTAGTTTGCATTCTGAACATCCAACCCCATTGTTAAACACTATCTTGGATAAATTCGCTTTATCTTCAGCAAGAACCTTCGATTCGACTCTAAGGGTTTCGGTTAATTCTGATGTTAGAGGGTCTTCGATTTTAAGGCATTTCTCAAGGGCATGTACTGTTCCTGCTTTTAAATGAAGAGCCTTAATTAATAGCATTAAGGTAGTTAACCGTTGCTGACCATCAATCACCACATACTTGCCTTCCTCAGGATGAACCACGAGGTTTCCCAAAAAAAATGCATCATCAGTTGTTGTTTTTAAAGTAAAAAAATCTAATATATCCTCCCATAACTTATCGCATTGCTCTGTTTCCCATGAATAAGGCCTTTGAAAGTCAGGGATAACATAAACATCGCTGAAAATTTTTCTGATTTCGCGCGGATCAGCGGTAATAGCTTTCATTTGGGTCCAACCTTTCTATGAGGAGTTTCTTTTTGTATAATCTCCGCCTCCTCGCGGACATCGATTTTGCCGGTAACGGCGGCGGAAATGAGAGCGGTGCGGTAATCGGAGAGACGGCGGATTGATAATTCGATTTTGGAAACGAGGGAAGAGATATAGGCGGTTTCGCGGTCGAGGAAGGCTGCAATATTAATTTGTTCGGAGTAATTTGGAACAGGGATAAATAATTCCTTGATTTTATCAACGGCGATGCCAGGTTGCGCAGCTGAGACAGAATACTGGTTTAAATTCATTATTCTTAACAACTCGCCAAGCCAAAATGTAGCAATCGGCTTAATTGGTTTCGCAACAACTGCGTGCTCGGATGCCCAGAATTTTCCTGATCCATAGTTGATATTTCCACACAAAGCACCCTGACGCCCAATCAAAACAAAATTGCCATCATGGGTATATCGGTTGAAAAAACCGCGCAACCCATTACCACCGTATACTGGAAATTCTCCGGTTTCTTCGATTTGCTCCGAAATAATATTCTCACCACTTTTGAGGGAAACGAGGTATTTCAGCCGTTTAATTTCCCAATGCGCTGGCACTTTCCCCAGCCATTCCACCCCCGAATCCTTCATCTTCGCCTTTGGGTCGAGCCCCTTGGTCACCGCCTGGCTGATAAGCGCAGTGCGCTTTTTCTGCAAAAGCTCGATCTGCCGCTTTTTCTTGGCAATGAGGCCGTCGATACGCGCGGTCTCGCGGTCGAGAAAGGCGGCAATGGTATGCTGTTCGGGGAGAGGGGGAAGAAGTTGGGGAAGATTGCCCATGAAATCCCAACTTGCTCGCGGCATTTTTGCCCCAAAAGTTGACCCGTCTACAATGTCGATAAATTCACGGGTTCTCATGCAATAGGAAGCATAATGCCCATCAATTGCTCCAATTGGGCGCAGTACAAAGAAATCACCATGAGCCGGGTACCTAAAAATGGACACTCCGTTAAGCATACTTAGCCTTTGATCTTTTCTCGAACATTATCGGAGGCATGCCAACCGTGGTATGTATCCGCTGTCCGTTGTAGAACAGATCGATATGGTTAAAAAGTGAACTCTCCGTTTGAGCTTGGTCGTAAAGGTCATTTTCCGACAGCCATTCGGTTTTTAAATTTCCAAAGAACGATTCGGAGACAGCATTATCCCAACAATTTCCCTTTCGACTCATGCTCTGAATAAAATGATATTTCGCGATCACATTCCGAAATGCTTCACAGCAATACTGCACTCCCCGATCAGAGTGGATCATCAGCCCCGCTGGTGGCCTTCGTCGCCATATCGCTCGATACAAGGCCCTCAGAACCCCTTCATGACTCAGCGACTTGCTTACTGCCCATCCGACTACCATACGAGAATAAAGGTCAATAAACACCGTCAAATAAAGCCAGCCGGAACGACTGGGCAGGTAGGTGATATCACTTACCCATACCTGGTTCGGTGCGGTTGCCGAAAAATTACGATTAAGCAGGTTTTGCGCAACCGGCAAGGCATGCTTAGAGTCTGTTGTCACCCGGAACCGGCGCTTCGGCTTGGACCGCAGCTTCTGCCGGTCCATACTGGCCCCCACGCGCTTTCGACTCGCTTTCCGGCCACGACAACCAAGCTCTATAATGACCCGATCACGTCCATAATGGCCTTGGCCGCTTTCAAACGCCGCCTTTACCTCTATGTCGAACAAGCGCCGATCCTTCATCCTTTTGCTTTCAGCTCGGCCTTGCCAGTTGTAATACCCGCTCCGCGAAACCTTGAACTGGAATCCTCCATTTAACCCTGAAAAACAGAAGTCCTGCTTAAGCTGCCTTCATTTCCGCCATGAATATAGGTCATTTTCATCTTGATGTCAAATAAAAAATGCCGTGAAATTCGCTTCTGGGGTCATAAGATATTCACTTGATTCATAAATTGTGATATTTGCTCGTTTTGGCGACACCTCCCCCGTCGATATTTCATTTAAAATCAAGCATTTCCAGCTATCCTGAAGGCGAGGGACAAAGGCGGCTTATCTTATTCATGATGCCGCGCCATATCCATTCTTTTAAACTTACCTCTGCCAGAAGCATGTGGTAGTAGCGGGCATGCTTTATCAACCTCCCGCCTGTTTTTATCAATTTCAATTGTATCGTCCTCAATGACCAATCCTTTATCCCCTCAGGTAATGCCAGCGTCCTGAAAATATTCCCAAGGTTATATGCCATTATGAACAGCTTCAGCCTGACTTCATTCTCCTCAAATCCTTGACAGCTGAGTCTTGTCCAGTTCAGAGCATATTTCCCCTCTTTTATCCACTGTTCACAGGTACCCCTCTTATTGTAGAATTTCACCACCCGTCTATTATTCCATTTCATACTGGTTACTATGTATCCGATTCGAGGGAATAATTCTCCTTCATGATGTTCTATCTTTGCAACTATTCTTCGTTCCTTTCCCCACGAGTCCGCACCATATCGGAAACTGACATATTTAATCACAGGTTTATAGCCTGGTCTTCCAACAGGCCTCTTCGCAAATTCCTCAATCTTCTCAAACAATTTATTGTTCTCTTTTATCCGTATGGCATAGTCTACCTTGAGCTCTTCACATAACTCAAACAACCCCGGTATTGCAAATGCAGCGTCCCCGCGTATCTTTACGGCCATGCCCTTCGCAGTATAATACCGTAAAAGAGGTTCCAGAAATTCTTTCCAGCCATCTGCACTGTGCACATGACCAGGCCTTAGCTTTACTTTTATACACTCCCCATACTGATTGAATACGAACAACGGATGGTAACACTTTAAACCGAAATGTCCGTTATAGCTCGATAATTCCTGTTCCCCATACACCGGACTCTCTGAGCTGTCTATGTCCAGTAGTATCTCCTTGTTCCTTCGCACCGAATCTATCTTCTCTATCCATTTCATCGTTATCTCATCCAAATTTTTCAGATTCTTTCCGCAGAGCAGTATCTCCTTCTCAAATCTTCCTATGGTCGTCTCGCCTGCACCAGCTCTTTCCAGTGCGCGTTCCCCGATTATCGCTCGCATACCGGGGTCTTTCCTTAAACCCTCTGCATCATTGGTGTCTTCATACCCTCCAAGCCTTGAGTAAACCGATTGCCGCAGCAATCCTTTCATTTCATGCTGTATATTTTTCCCATGTCTATTGTCCTTAAGATAATCTTCTGCCATTTCTGTCAATCCCAGCTTCTCATCCATTTCTCTGATCACTACCAATCCGCCGTCAGATGTTACTTGCGCTCCCTTGAAATTTATCCTTAACTTCTTATTGAATTTAACACAAAAACACTTTTTTCTGCTCTCACCCATTGGGTTCCCCTTTTTTGTCCACTAATTACCCAATAAAATAGGTGAAAAAAGGGCTTTTTGCAACATATTTTTCACTCCTATTTGGAGCTTCCGGGTTTATGTATCTGCTTCAGGAATGAACGATACCTTTCTTGGTAACAATACAGGGTTTCTCGCAGGCGGGGTCATCGATATTCAGCCTACGCCGTACTTTTCAATACAGCCCGGTGTTGTCTACTCCTCGCGTGGTTGGTCAGGAAGCGGAGTAACTCAGGACATTCATTATCTTTCCTTTGTTATTGATGGTAAGATGAAGGCCCCGGTGACACCGAATATGGCTTTTTATGGACTTGCCGGATTGAATTTAGGGGTATTGCTGAGCGCATCGATATCCGGCCAGGATTCTTTAGGCAATAATGTTACGGAAAATGATAAGACCTTATACAACTCAATAGATTTCGGTCTTGAAATCGGCGGAGGGGTTGAGTTTCCGACAGGAAGCGTGACGCCGTTTGTTGAGGTGGTCTATTATCTCGGGCTTACCAATCTTATTTCTCAAACCTATATGAATGAAATTATAGCTGAGGGGGCGCCATCCGACTTCTATGAAGCCAATCGGGGACTTGAGATCCGGGCCGGCTTGAAATTCCCGATGTAACCTGCACCGGAGAGCATCTGCCGAACTTGGAGTCGGGTACAGTACTCGCCCCGAGGGGGACTGAATACGATTGATTGGCGCCGGGCGTTTGACCGGTGCCATGGAAATGCAGGTTGATAGATCTGCATAAAAAAAGGGGTTCGCCGCAGCGAACCCCTTTTTTATTGGTAATAGAGCACCTGCCCTGAAGCTCTTCGGCGAGCTCAGGCAGATGTCCGGGACATCAGTTAACCGTCGACACTTTCTTCTCGACCGTTACGACCGCGCCGGCAACATTCTTGATTTTTGCCGACAGCAGGTAGGTGCCTGAAGGAAGGCTGCCGTGCGCCGTCCCGATGGCAAAGGACTGCTGACCGCCCCGCAGTGCACTGCCGCTGCGGTGCCCGGTCCAGAGCATCCGTCCCTGAATGTCGCTGAGGGTGAGATTGGCTTCCATTGCATTCATCGCAGGCGAAAGCGAAAAATACAGCGTCGAATTGCGGATTCTCAGGTTGTTCAGCTGGGACGCGGCGCTGTTCCTGGCCAGCTGGATGTCCCGCACCGCGGTAGAATTGGTGATCTTGATCGTATTGAATGAATTTGCCGGCAGATTGACTGTATACATCTCGGTGCCGACCTTGATCGTGAGCGCCGTGGCTGCGGTAGCTTCAGCCACATAAATAATGCTCCCGTCCGGATTGAGGAATGCTGAACTTGTCGTGGGCGCGGTACCGTGGTTGGTGGACTTTACAAAAAATGCGCCCGACTTCAGGAAATGGGAGTAATGTTTGCAGGCATAGAATTCCGGCGAGTAGACCACCGGCGACGGGGTCTTGGTTGTATCGATGGTGATCATTTCGGGCTGGCCCCCCAGGGAGTTGGTCCAGCCGCCATTGGTGCCATTTACATTATCGACACATTGCCATACGGTATACATCGAGGTACTCTCGGCCATAAACGACTGGATGTTCCCGAATAAAGTGGTTCCTACGGACCATGTCTCGCCGGCCGGGTTCCACATCGATTCGCTTTCCAGGAACGGGATCTTGTTATCGTAGGATATATACGTCGGCCCATCGGTGGTGGATTCATAGGAATGGCTGGTCCAGTTGACGAAATTCTTGACAACCGCATCCCCGAGGAGCTGCTGGACATAATCGGCGCAGCAATATACCCCTAACAGGATTCTGGCGGACAGGCTGTCTGCACTGAATCGCGGGATTAAATACTTACTGTAAAAGGAATCTTCCTGCCCCTCCGTCCAACCGCATTGCGGATAGCCATGGGAAGTCTGGTCCTGCTCGTTCTGGCAGGTAATCGTTTCGACGTTGATTCCGGCGGCTGCATACCCTTTAATCCACTTATCGAGATACAGGGCATAGGCGCGACAATTTGCCGAACTGCTGACAAAATTACCGGTACCGTTTGTAGCACCTCCAATATTATCGTTCGTCTTCATCCATGCCGGCGGGCTCCATGGCGAAGCAAAGAAGCGCATGGCCGGCTGGCCCTCCGCAGCGCGGATAGCCTGCGCATACTTAATATACGGGATTTTTCTAAGTGAGTCGCGCGCCATACTGAACAGGGACATGGATGTGTCGCCGGCATTGTCGTCGGGTGTGTATGGTGTAACAGCAAAGTCGTAATCGCAGACCCCGACCGGTATGCGGCCCCAGCTGAGGTTGGCTCCCGCTGTATCGAACAGCGCGCGCATGACGCTGTCTTTGCCCGCTGAGTCCAGGTGGCTGATGGCCGCCCAACCCAATTCATAGAAGGTTCCTCCAAACCCATACATTTCCTGATATTCGGTAGCCGGGAAAATTTCGACATAATTAGTGGCGGTCGTCCACGCGGCTCCGGCTTTGAACCCGCTGTCGACCCAGGGAATGCAATATGGGGCTGCTGTCGCCTCAATGGTCGTGAGTTGCTGAGCGGTCTGGGCAATAAGAGGCACTGCAGCCATCAGCAGCAGAAATGGCACAAAAAGATAACGCTTCTGAACCTTCATACCTTCCTCCTCGGGTTTTAGTGGAGCAATAAAATTAAATATAATTATTCGGCAAGAAAATGACTAAAAAGAATCGTCAAATATAGTAAATACGAAAAAAGGGGTTCGCCATGGCGAACCCCTTTTTTATAGGTACGAGAGCACCTTTCTACGACGATTTCAGGGCAGGTGCCGACCACTTCAATTCACCGTCGAAACCTTCTTTTCGACCGTTACAACCGCACCGGCCGCGTTTTTGATTTTTGCAGCCAGCAGGTAGGTACCCGAAGGCAGACTGCCGTGGGCTGTCCCAATCGCAAAGGACTGCTGACCGCCCCGCAGTGCACTGCCGCTGCGGTGCCCGGTCCAGAGCGTCCGTCCCTGCAGGTCATTGAGGGTGAGGTTGGCTTCCATTGCATTCATCGCGGGCGAAAGCGAAAAATACAGCGTCGAATTGCGGATCCTCAGGTTATTCAGCTGGGACGCGGCGTTGTTCCTGGCCAGCTGGATGTCGCGCACTGCGGTCGCATTGGTGATCTTAATCGTACTATATGAGTTTGCCGGCAGGTTAACCACATACATCTCGGTGCCGACCTTGATCGTGAGCGCCGTGGCTGCGGTAGCTTCAGCCACATAAATAATGCTCCCGTCCGGATTGAGGAATGCTGAACTTGTCGTGGGCGCGGTACCGTGGTTGGTAGACTTTACAAAAAATGCGCCCTGCTGCAGGAAATGGGAGTAGTGCTTGCAGGCATAGAATTCCGGTGCATAGACTACCGGCGACGGGTTCATGGTGGTATCGATGGTGATCATTTCGGGCTGGGATCCCAGACCGGCAAAGCCGCCATTGTTGCCTGATTTGTTAGAGCACTCCTGCCATATAGTGTAAACCGAGGTGCTCTCGGCCATAAATGCCTGAATGTTCGAGAATAAGGAGGTTCCTACGGACCAGGTCTCACCGCTTGGATTCCACATCGATTCGGTTTCCATGAACGGGATCTTGGGATCGTCGGCAATAAACGTGGGACCATCAGTGGTGACTTCATAAGAATGGCTGGTCCAGTTTATGAAGGGGCTGTCAATCGGATCCTGAAAGAATGGAAGAACCCAGGATTGATCCTCACAGCACTGAACTCCCAACAGGATTCTGGCAGTGAGGCTGTCCTTGGTGAATTGCGGAACCAGGTAATGGTAGAAGGTATCTTCCTGAACCTGTGTCCAACCGCATTGCGGGTAGCCTCCGGAAGTTTCGTTCGGCTCGTTCTGGGCCGTAATCGATTCGATATTTATCCCTGCGGCAGCATACCCCTTCACGAACTTATCGAGATACAATGCATAGGCGCGACAGTTTGCAGGGGTGCTGTTAAAATTGCCGCCTGCATAATTAGTGCTGCCTGTCTTCATCCAACCCGGCGGGCTCCAGGGCGAAGCAAAGAACCGCATGGCCGCCTGGCCTTCCTTCGACCGGATAGACTGCGCATACTTAATGAAGGGGATTTTCTTCAGTGAGTCGCGCGCCAGACTGAACTTGAGCATGGACGTGTCGCCGGAATTATCGTCACACGAGTAGGGAGCAACGGCATAGTCGTAATCGCAGCAGCCTACCGGGATGCGGCCCCAATTTAAATTGCAGCCCGAGGTATCGAAGAGGGCACGCATGACGCTGTCTCTGCCGGCGGAGTCCAGATGCAACATGGCCCCCCATGCCAATTCATCGAATGTGGCGCCAAACCCGTACATTTCCTGATATTCGGTAGCGGGAAAGATTTCGACATAATTGGTGGCGGTCGTCCAGGCGGCTCCGGCTTTGTACCCGCTGTCGATCCAGGGAATGGAATAGGGAGCTGCCGTCGCCTCAATGGTTGTTATTTGGTGGGCCTGTTGAGCAAAAAGAGGCACCGCAGCCATCAGCAGCATACATGCTACAAAAAAATAACGCTTCTGAAACTTCATACCTTCCTCCTCGGGTTATAGTGTTATAAACAAAATAATAATTCGGCGGGAAAAAAGCAGAAAAAATTTAATCTAATTGAAAAAACCTGCAATATTTCCAGTCCGAAGACGAACAAATTCATGCGGAAAATCTGTTAATCATCCATTTCGGCCTCGAAAAAGTACCGCTTCCAAGAAATTTGCCAGACAGGCCCGGACATTCGATCCGGGCGCCCATTTTTTCGTTGCTCGCCTTCAAAGAAGGGTAGACGAATCCCCGGGGCTGAAATTGAAATCCCTCCAAAATGCCGATATTCTGCAAAAAACGGCAAATTTGAAGGGATTTGATGGTACGCCCTGCGGGATTCGAACCCACGACCGACGGATTAGAAATCCGTAGCTCTATCCAGCTGAGCTAAGGGCGCAAGGGCCTGAGGAGGGCCTCTTATGAAGATGGTCGGGGTGACTGGATTTGAACCAGCGACAACGTGGTCCCAAACCACGTGCGCTACCAGGCTGCGCTACACCCCGATAGTAAGTTGCCTAAAAATACATCGTGATCGCAATAATCGACAGGCTTAAACCGTATTCACGTTCAATGAAATAAATCGCTGAAGAAAATATTTGCGCTTTTCTTGAATTATTATTATATTATCACAAAGGACTCCCTGCGGAACAGCGTGGTAATGTATGCAAAAATGGATTAAAACAATAATTCTGGTGAGCGCCGCTGCGGCTATTGCCTATGCACAGGTTGCCGACTCATCGGTAAAGCAGGGAGCTTCACAACCGTCAAACGGTTCCAGCGTTTCGACGCCATCAAGTTCCTCCCAGAAATACATTGCCCATGTTATCCCAACAACCAAGACCAATTGGTCGAAAGTTAAAGATCTCTTTCTGTAATTC
The DNA here is from genome assembly GCA_963803935.1 of uncultured Fibrobacterota bacterium. Lineage (GTDB taxonomy): Bacteria > Fibrobacterota > Chitinivibrionia > Chitinivibrionales > Chitinispirillaceae > BOG-1184. Next base: position 16,771 of record CAWDOZ010000009.1, read on the forward strand.
CTTCCTGATCAGGGTTCTTGCGCGGTTTTATCCTTCGGCAGCGGATGCTGCACAATGCCCTTTTGAAGCTGCCTCTGTTTACACAGCGTAATGTTCCGTACCCCGGGGGGCCGCTTCCTATGAATATATTGAAAGGTATCCTGGCCACCCAGGTGGAGCGTTCCTCGCCGCTCTACGCAGCCGGGTTGCGCAAAGGCGATCGCATTACCGGTATTGACGGCAACTCCGTTGCCGATGAACTCGACCTGCGCTTTTTCGCGGCAATATCCGAATTCCGTATAAACGCGGTGCGTCGCGGCAGACCCATGAGCTTCGACGTGAACCGGGCAATGGGCGCCGGACTCGGCGTGGAATTCCAGCCCGCAGCGATCAGGCGCTGCGCGAACCGGTGTATCTTCTGTTTCATCGATCAGATGCCGCCGGGCCTGCGGTCGGGGCTCTATATCAAGGACGAAGACCTCACCCACTCCTTTATCAACGGCAATTACGTTACGCTGGCGAGTGCGCGGGAGGGCGATCTGAGAAAAATCGTACGGCTCGGACTGTCACCGCTCTTTATCTCGGTCCACGCAACCGATCCGTCGGTACGCCGCCGGATGCTCGGCAATAATCGTACGCCGGACATTATGGGGCAGCTTCATTTTCTGGGCGATAATGGCATACGGTTCCATACGCAGATCGTCGTTTGCCCGGGATACAATGACGGGGGAGTCCTGAAGCAGACACTGAAGGATCTCCTTTCGCTTGGCGAAAACCTGCTCTCCATTGCGGTGGTGCCGGTGGGTCTGACCCGTTTTCGCAAGGTGCCGCTCCGGCCCATTGAGGAGAGGATTGCCGGCGAAATCTGCAGCCTGGTCAGCCGCGCGAGCGATCGCGACCGGGAGCGATTCGGCGTCCGCAGGATATTTCTTGCCGACGAACTCCTGCTCAAAGCCGGTCTTCCGATTCCCGGCACCGACTATTACGAGGCCTTTCCGCAGATTGAAAACGGGGTCGGCCTGGTGCGCACCCTGCTTGGTTCCTGGAATACGGCGAAGAGAAGCATTCGCCGGCAAGGGGTGACCCCGCGGCGAATTTCACCAGAAAAATGGTATTTTCTTGCAACCTCGGTTTCAGCCTTCCCTGCCTTAAGCAAAATTGCGAAAGAGGTCAGGGGGCTTTGCCGGGGTGTTACCGTGAACCCTGCGGCAATCCCCAACAATTTTTTCGGCGAATCGGTGACTGTTGCAGGCCTCATCTGCGCAGTCGATGTCATCCACGCCGTTATCCGGGCTAAACAGGGCGCACGCATCGATGGCGTCCTGCTGCCGGCGGTCATGTTCAACTATGCCGGCTTCACGCTCGACGGATACAGCGCAGCAAGGGTCGAGAAGGCGTGCGGCCTGCCGGTAACGATCATCGACGATATCGGGGAACTGCTTGAACTGTGAAAAGGATAAGCCCGCATCAATTACTATGAATAACAATGAAGCACATTCCTCCGATGCAATACGGCTGAACCGGTATCTTGCCCAGTGCGGACTCGGAGCGCGACGGAAATGCGACGAGCTCATCCGCAGCGGCCACGTTTTCGTCAATGGAATAAAGGTCGTTGACCTTGCGACCCGCGTATTGCCCTCGGATGTTGTAGCCTATCAGGGACGTACGCTCGAATCGCTGCATCGCCTCGAATACATTGCCTACTACAAACCGGCATCGGTGATGGTCACGCGCCATGATCCGGAGGGTCGGCCGACGGTATACGACGCCATGCGGGACGTGGGTTTTTCCGCCGACCACCTCAATTATGTCGGGCGGCTCGATTGCAACTCCGAGGGTCTTCTGCTTTTTACCAATGACGGCAGCCTTATCCATGCGCTCACGCACCCGCGCTACAATATCAAGAAGGTGTACCAGGTGATACTCGATCGGGAGCTGACCGAAGGAGACCGTGACCGGCTTCTCCTCGGTATCGAGTCCGAAGGCCAGGTGCTCCATGCCGGCGACGTGCGTCCGGCGCCGGGAGCGGCGTTTTCCTACGAGGTCGATCTGTATGAAGGAAAAAACCGGCAGCTTCGGCGCATGTTCGCCGTGCTCGACTATAAAATAATGCGTCTCATTCGTATCCGCTTTGCCTCGGTACGCCTGGCGGACCTTTTGCCCGGGACCGTACGTCCACTGACGCCGCGGGAGGTTGCAGCGCTGAAAAGCGCCGGGTATCCGGAGAAACGGACCCCATGATTTACCGTGCGGCGATTTTCGATCTGGACGGAACGCTTCTCAACACCCTCGACGATATTGCCGACTCCATGAACAGCGCGCTTCAGGAGCTCGGGCTGCCCGGCTGGCCTGCCGAGCAGTATCGGGGCATGGTCGGCATGGGGCTCGATCAGCTCGCGCTTCGTGTGCTTCCTGGAGATCGGAGCGATGCGGCAACCGTCTCCGCCTGCCTGGCTGCCATGCGTAAATTTTACGCCGCGCGCTGGGCCGTCCGGACCAGGCCATACGAGGGCATTCCCGAGATGCTCCAGGCCCTTCGGCAGGCTGGGGTCCGCTGCGCAGTTCTCTCGAATAAGGCACATGACTTCGTCGTCACCATGATTTCGCATTTCTTCGGGGAAAAGGTTTTTGAATTCATACTTGGCGGCGGAAAATTTGCGCTCAAGCCCGATCCTTCAGGAGCCCTCCACATAGCGGCGTCACTGAGCCTTCCACCCCGCGAATTCGTACTGATAGGGGATAGCGATGTCGATATGAAAACAGCCGGCAATGCCGGAATGTTCGGCATCGGCGCAACCTGGGGATTTCGTACGCGTGAAGAATTGCTGCAGAATGGCGCGCAGTTTCTCGCTGAAACGCCCGGCGACATCGTGTCTAAAGTTACCGGTTGATTGCATAACCGCTCTGCGGCACGGTCGGGCGTCCGCGGGAATTATTTTTTTTCGTCAATAGAAGCTCCCCGCAGCATGCTTTGGGGATTACGATTGCAATGCATGCACAGGGTGCTTCGGGCCCCAATGTTCAGAGAGAAGGAGTTTTATGCATCAGGTATTGTTCCATATCTTCAGTTTTCCCATCCACTCCTACGGGTTCATGCTGGCATTGTCCTTCCTGTTCGGCATTCTGCTCGCGTCGTCCAGGGCAAAAAAAACCGGTCTCGACCCTAATGTGATTGCCGATATCGGGTTCTGGCTGATCCTTGCGGCCATCATCGGCGCGCGCGCCTACTATGTGATTCTTCACTTCGATGAATTCCGGGGAGACCTCATTTCAATCGTCAGCCCTTTTCGTAACGGTGAGGTGGGTATCGGAGGACTGGTCATGTATGGCGGCTTTATAGGCGCGCTGGTCGTTTCGATTATCTACTTCAGGGTCAGAAAACTTCCGTTTCTTCCCTACGCCGACGCGGTCGCACCGGCGTTCGGCCTCGGGGTCATGCTGACACGGGTCGGCTGTTTCCTCAATGGGTGCTGCTACGGCGCGCCGACGACCCATTACGGGGTCAGTTTTCCGATTTCAAGCGCCGCCGGGCTCTATCAGCAGGAGATGCATGCGACCGGGCTCTATCCATCGCAACTCTTCGAATCGGTCGGCGGCTTTTTAATTCTGATTACGGTACTTCTCATCGGCAAACGTAAGCCGTTTAACGGATTTCTTTTCTACCTTGCAGGACTCATGTACACCGTGATTCGCTTTCTGGTGGATTTCTCGCGGTTCTACGATGCCCAGACCGAGCGCATAGGCGGATTCAGCCATAACCAGATTGTCTGCATCATCTTTTTTATCGTATTCGCCGTACTGATTCTTCGCGGCCTGCTTATCAAACCCCAGTTGCCGGATATGCCGTCTTCCCTTAACAACGGGGCAGATGCGGGCATGTCTGCGCCGCGTTGAAAAGGCACAGCGCGCGAACCACCGGGACTTCTTGTTACCTTTCCTGTAAAAGGCTCCCTCCGGCATTGCGCCGGGAGCCTCACTCCTGGTCGCAATACACCATTTAAATATCCGGAAATCTATATTAACAGTAGCGGTTATGGAATAAGGGTTATTATCTCCCTCCGGTGGTTGAGGCGATTGCCATGAAAAACGCACTTGGGCTTGTCTTTTACGAAACAGTTTTAATGGAAAGAAACTGCGCCAGACTGTATCGCCTGCTCTCTCAATTTTTTTCGGAAGATGAAACCTTCTGGTCGGAATTGGCGCATGATGAAGAATACCATGCCATGAATATCCAGAGGGCACAGGACTATTATAAGGATGCCCTTTTCGCGGTTGAAGCATTCGACCTGTTGAACATCCAGAAACTCAACCATGAGCTTACCGCAATGATCGCTCATTATGAGCGCTCGGTTCCAAGCCGGCAGAAGGCTTTTTTAAATGCACTGAAGCTCGAAAACCTTTCCGGTGAATGTTATTTCCAGATTACCATTAATAAACCTGACAGTAATCCCGCAATCGATTTGTTCAGGGGCCTCGTTGACGAAGAGGTGAACCATGCGCAGCGAATTGAAATCAGGATGAAGATGCCGGTGGATATTGCTTCGTAGTAATTTCAAATTCTAAAGATTACTGCCTCTGGTGGGGGAACCGGGCCAAATTCAAAGGCCCTTGGTGGGGGAACCATTTAAAAATGGTTCCCCCTGGCCAAAGCCTCCGCGCCCGCAAAGCCGGGCTGCGGGGTCTTTGGCACACCCCTTCCTGCGGAGGTGCGAGACGATGCCTGCCTCGCTTACGCTCAGCAGGCGTTCTCGCACCCCCGCAACGCTCCCAGTAGGTAGAAAAAACATAAAAATTCAAAAGAGATCCCCCCTTTGATCCCCCCTTTTTAAGGGGGGCGCCGAAGGCGGGGGATTTCTTTAAATCAAAATCATTCTTTCTATTCCATCATTATTAATCATTTTTTTTCTGCACAGTTTTTGCTTTTCACTATTTTTTCTACCCTGAAAGAGGGCGTTGCGGGAGGGGGTAGGGAAAGTAGCAAGTTAAAAGCAGCAAGTTACAAGTATCAAGTTATAAATGAATAATAAAAATCAAGGATATCTTTCCCGGTTTTTTCTACCATAGAAGATGGCGTTGCGGAAGGGGGCGGGCGTTTGCCAGGGGCAAACATCGCCGCCCCCTTCCGCAGGAGAGGGTGTGGCTGAAGACGCTTTATCGGCTTCAGCCCAGGGGGAACCGCCATAGGCGGTTTCCCCACCAGAGGCATTTAGACCGGTTTCCCCACCAAGGGCATTAAGCGGTCGGTTTCTCCACCTGACCGGCAACGATTATTCTTCTGTGGCAGTATAATTGAATTTTGATCTTTTTCCCTCCCGCGTCACAATTCTAAGAGTTCAACGATCAAATATCATGATGCAGCAAAGCATGAGGCTGCAAGCGTGCTTATTGCAAATCGGCTATTCGGCATTTCAAACCACCTCATAACAGGAGGAAGTATGAATCGTTTTCTGAAGGTTTTTCCGCTCCTTGCGCTGGCTTTTGCCTGCGCGGCCTTTTCCCAGGATAATCCGCCTCAGGCTCAGTGCGCGGGCGGGGACAGCATGCACCAGATGATGCCCGGTCATGAGGGAAGGGCTATGGGGGAGTGGCACGGCGAACGGCACGGCATGATGGGAGCCTGGCAGGGGATGCAGGGCATGCGGGAGGGCCGGATGGCGTTTCAGCAAAATTTCCGGCAGCACCGCATGTTCCATCGCGGGCTTTTTCTCGTATTCTTTCTGGTATTTGTCCTGGTAAATATCCTGCTGACGATTCTGGTATGCATGGACATGGCTGCGCTCGGCAGGTTCAATGCCCTGTGGGTGCCGGTGCTCCTGCTCTGCGGGATAGCCGGGACCGCGCTCTATGCATTGTTCAGGATTGGCGACCAGATACGGGCTGCCGCCGGGCCAAAAGCCTGAACTTCGTAAAACCACCGGCAATGCGATACCGGTCAGAGGGGTGCTCCATGGTGAGCCCCCTCTATTTTTTATTAGCAGCAGCTGTTTTACGAAGCTCCCCGACGAGGCTCGCCCTCGCCTTCAGGAGCAGCGCATGAAGATTCTTTTCCCGAAAATCAGGATAGGTCCAGGAAAAAATCCGGTAGACCCCTTCCCGCAGATGGAGCGTGACCTCGCCGTAGATTCCCTGTCCAAGGTACAGGCGATGATAGAAATCCTTGGTGGAAGCGAGCACCAGCTTATCCCGCGCCAGGTAGCCGGGATCGATATTAACCGGGCGCTTCCCTCCGATGGCGTATGAGGCCTCGATTTCGTTGGTCCAAAGCTTAATTTCCGGCAGCTCGTCCCGATTGTGCATCCCGGCAAAGCACCAATAGATTTTCTGAAGCCCGCCGCCCATTTCGGGAGCGTAGTAATCGCTCCAGGAGAAGGGAACCGGGCCATAGGCGAACTCGACTTCGCCAAATCGCTCTGCAAGATGCTGTAATACCCCGGCAGGATCGAAATCCGGCGAATACATGACACCAACAAAAAGCTTGACGTGCTCTGCAGGATATGCGGTTCCCATGGCAATAAAATAATTGAATAACCTTGCATTCCATCGCAGCTGTTTGTAGATTTTAACCACCGGGAGCCCGGCTTTTGAGCTTCAGGCTTGTTGAGGAGAACTGGTGTTAAAGAAAAAGAGATTTTCCGGCGGGATTTATCTGAAACCCAATTGGAGTGCCGATGATATCCCCGTTGAAACGCTTCCTGCGCTTTCCCATGTTACCATCCCTCTGATTCAGCACGATGGGGCATCCTCCGACCTGGCGGTGAAAATCGGGGATCATGTCGCAATGGGCTGCCGGATCGGATCTCCCGCGCTTGCGGGTGCAGTTCCGGTTCACGCCTCAGTCTCCGGAGTTGTCACCGATATCGCCCGATATCCTTATTCTGCCCAGAGAAACGCCGTCAGCGTAACCATTGAAAATGACGGGAACCATGAGTTCGCCTCGCCGATACCCTATGATAAGCCGTGGCATGAATCCACCCCTGCCGAGATCGTCGAAAAAATTCGTCTCGGGGGGATTATCGACAATGGATCACCGCTAGCCGACCGCTTGTGGCGGGGACGAGAGGTTCGAACCGACACCCTGTTCATAAATGCCCTCTCGACCGAGGGGTATGCCTCTGCGGATGCGCGCCTCCTTGTCGAGCAGCCGCAAAAGGTGATGCTCGGGTTAACAATATGCAAGTATATCGTGGGAGCCGGAAGTGCCGTCTTTGCCATCGATGAAAAACGCACGGTGGTTGCGGATGCGGTTTCTGCGCTGCTTGCCGACGAGGGGCTCAAGGATTATTCGGTACTGAAACTGAAGAAAGCCCGCTATCCGCTTCAGGAAGACCGGATCTTTATTGCGGCCTGCCGGGGGATCGAGCTTAGCGAAGGCGCGTCGCCGGCGGATGCCGGGTGCACCATCGTCGGAATTGCGGCGGCGGTTGCCGTCGCCGAGGCGGTGACTGAACTGACCCCGAGCATCTGGCGGATTGTCACGGTTGCGGGACCTCTGGTGCCCCGGCCGAAAAATCTTCTCGTTCCGATCGGAACACCGGCACGCTGTCTGCTTGAGGTCTGCGGAGTCGATTTCGGGGCCATGAAAAAATTGCTCTTTGGCGGAGCGCTTTCCGGCAGGTCGGTGCAGGACCTTGAGACCCCTATTACAAAAACCGTGAACTCGCTCATGCCCCTTGGCGCAATGCCTGCGTCATCAACCCTTCCCTGCATCGGCTGTCGCCGCTGCCGGTGGGTATGCCCGGTGCGCCTGGAGCCGGCGCGGCTTTCAAAGCTCATTACCACCGGCGCGGTCGCTGAACTTGATGAATGGTATATCATGGAGTGCATGCAGTGCGGTTGCTGTGCCTGGGTCTGCCCGGCAGGAATAAATCTTGTGCAGCAAATCGCCTATGGCAAAATGCTGCGAAACCGGTTGCCGGGATGGAAAGGCGCCCCTGCGGCGAAGGCGGTGTATGACGGCGGACAATGAAGGAATCATGGACATTGACGTAAGCGATACCGGCGACGTGCCGGCCGCGCCGATCGTTTCGCCGGTTCTCACGGTGTCTTTTCCACCGCACAGCCGCACCGCGGAAACCGTGCAACGGATCATGCTTATTACCTGCGCCGCGCTCCTGCCGGCTGCAGGATTTTCCGTAGCCCTGTACGGGATCCCGGCGCTAGCTTCGATTGCCGGTGCCGTTGCGGCAGCCGCTGCAACGGAATGGCTGATCGCTGCCGTTCGGGATCGCTCCCGGCCGTCATTCGATGGCTCCTCCTGCCTTACCGGCCTGCTCCTGGCTCTCTCTCTTCCGCCGTCGCTGCCTTACTGGGCGGCTCCGCTGGCTGCCGTATTTTCAATCGCGGTGGTCAAGATGGCGTTCGGCGGTCTGGGCAGGAATTTCCTGAATCCTGCACTTGCCGGGCGCGCCTTCTGCGCATTGACCTTTCCGGCCCTTTTTATGGCCGCCGCCGCAGGGACGGCGCCCCGGATAACCGGGGGCCCGGGAGCTTCCGACACCGTTGTCAACCTGTTCGTCGGCTATGCGGGAGGGTGGCTCGGTTCCTCGTCCGTTGCGGCACTCCTCCTGGGAGCCGGCGCACTCTGGATTCTGCGGATCATCGACTTTGCCGTGCCGGTGTCCTTTCTTGGTTGCGCATTCCTGCTTTCATGGGCGACATCCGGCCACGACCAGTTGTTTACCGTTGCGGCGGTTCTCTCCGCGCTCGCCATGGTCCTGACCGGAGGGATCCCGCTGGTCTCCCTTTTCATGGCGACCGATCCGGTCACCTCACCGGGGACCACGCGCAGCCGTCTCCTGTTCGGAGCGGGTTGCGGTGCCCTGACCTTTGTCTTCCGCAAATTCGGCAATGCCAACGACGGCGCCATGCATGCGGTGCTCCTCATGAATCTCACGGTCCCCTTTTTTGATCGGTGTTTCAAGCAGGTACCCTTCGGCGGTCGAAATCGCCTCGTTGCACGGCCTTCGTCGGCGGCGCCGGTCGACAGGTCTGCCGCGCAGGTTGCGCACAGCGAGCCGGCCCCGGAGCCGTCCATGGCGCCGGTAGAGGAGCTGTAATGGTATCGAGTAAAGTCAGCGACGCAAGCGTCCTGTACGGCGCCTGTCTTCCGCTTCTCGGCATAGGGCTGTACCTCCCGCTTATCGAGTGCGGGTCGATGCGTGCGGCACTGGTGCTCGGGCTTACGGGCGCCCTTGCACTGCTTCCGGCCGTTATCGTCATCGCGCGCCTTGCTCCCGGATTGCCGAGAAATAGCCGCATAGGACTCGGGGCATTCATTGGCGCCGGTATGACGATCCTTGCGGGTATGGGAGTTTCGCTGCTGCGATTCGTTGAAACAATGCCGTTTTCGGCCGTTATGCCGTTTGTCATTTCTGCCGCAGTGCTTATCGCCGATGCCCCGGTGCCGCAACTGAAGAAAAGGATGACCCGGTCGGCAGTGGAAGCACTGATCACCGGGCTCGGGTTCGCGGCGCTTCTCTGTGTTTTTGGGTTTCTGCGCGGATTGATTGAGAATCCCGGGTACCGGAATCCGGGATCCCTTCCGCTCAATCCGGTTCATTTCCTTGCAACGGTTCCCGGCGCCCTTATTCTGCTGGCTCTGGCGGCGTTCCTCGCCGATGCAGCCCTTGCCCGATGGAAGGGAGAGGTACGATGACCGACCCTTCGCTCTGCGTTGCGGCAGCTATCGCCGCAGTCCTGGCCGACCGCTCTTTTCTCAAATGGCGTCTCGGCAGCCGCCCGGAAATCGAGCCGCTTGAAAGACCCGGTTCCCTGGTTCCCTCGCTGATAATGGTTCCCGGTATGGTGATCCTCGGCGCGATATCCTCCGGGCTCCTGTCGGTCTTCGGTGGCGGACCGTTTCACACGAAGTCCCTCGCCGCTGCGGCATTTGCGGCAACAGTTCTTGCCTGTGCAATTGCAGGAGAGATGGTGTGGGCAGGCAATCAGCCCGCCCGGAGGAATCGGGCGTTTTCAAGGGCGGCCGTTATTGCCCTGATGCTCGGGCTGTCTTCATTGCCGTTTTACCGGGAGGGTATTCCGGGTTCCATCGCGTCCTTCGTTATTTCCGGGATTGCACTGAGCTTGTCCTATGCGGTCATAACAATTTTCTATAACGGCATTGCCCGGAAAATTACCCTGGAGAGCAAACCGGGGGTGCGGGTTCCGGTTGCTCAGGATCTCTGCAGCGCCGGGCTGCTGGCGCTGGTCATAATCGGCATTCTGAAAACATTTCAATAAGCAAGGGTACCATGGGCATATTTATTCCAATAATCCTTACTGCGGGCGTTATGGCCGTGACCGGCGCCGTCTTCGGGATTGTTGCCGGTCTCAGGCAGAAGCCTTTTTACTCCCGGCTTGACCGCATTCGCCGGACCCTGCCCGATCTCGATTGCGGCGTATGCGGCTATCCCCGTTGTACCGACTTTGCAGAAGCGGTGGCGGGCGGGGATGCCGGTCCTCTCGGTTGCATTCCGGGAGGTCCGCGCACGGCACATGCGATCGGTGACGCTCTTGAAATCAATGCCCAGCCGGCCGAAGCTGCAATAGCAGCGGTCCATTGCAAGGGTGGAAATCGTGAAGCCCCTCACCGTGCAGTCTATGAGGGAATGATCGATTGCCGTGCCGCGCTTCTTCTCGATAACAGTACCAAGGCGTGCGTTGACGGGTGCCTCGGCCTGCTCTCCTGCGTGCGGGAATGCCCCTTCGGCGCCCTGGCCATCAATGAGGATGGCGTTGCCATGGTGGACCGGAGAAAATGCAATGGATGCGGCGTCTGTGCGGGCGCCTGCCCGCGCCGGCTGATTTCGATAATCCCGGATGTGCATAAGATTTTTCTTGCGTGCAATAACCATGATGAAGGGGATTGGGTGTCGTCATGCTGTTCGGTGGGGTGTACCTCATGCGGCGAATGCGTGGATATTACCCCCTCCGGAGCCATAACCATGAACGATCACCTGCCTGCCCTTGACTACCGGACTCCCGGCGAGAATTTCCTGCGGCGGCCTACCGGTGTCCGTCGAAGTGCTTTGTCGATCTCGTAAAGGCACGGCCACGGGCGAATATCGATACCTCCTGCACCGGCTGCGGTGCATGTGCATCATCCTGCCCGGTCCCCGGGGCGATTACCGGCCTGCCGGAAAAGCGCCACGTAGTCCGGAAAGAGCTCTGTATCGGCTGCGGCCGCTGTCTTGCCGTTTGTCCTGCGCATGCCGTTTCACTCTGGGGCAGCCTCGGCTACGAGGGTGCCCCCAGGATGGCGATACGTACGCCGCGGCTGCGCTGAACCGGATTATTGAAGGGGCGGAGCAGGAGGGTTTTTCGCCGGAGTCGTTTCCCCGGCTATCCACTGAAGAAAATCCCGGTTTCCCGCGGTAATTGGTAACGCGACAATGCAGGGCACCTTGTAGGAGTGAAGCTGTTTCACGCGAGCCGTGAGACGGGGCAGCAGCGCCTTCCTCGTTTTGGCAATGAGGAGCGTTTCCCGTTCATCGCTGAGCTTTCCTTCCCAGAAGTAGAGAGAATTCATCCCGTCGAGGATATTGACACACGCCGCAAGTTTTTCGGTCACCAGCGCCTTGCCGATGCGCCGGGCCTCCCGCCGGTCTTTGGTTGTAATATAAATGAATAGAAGATTCATGATTATTCTTTTGGAAGGTAAGATCAAAAAAATATACAGTACGCCCTTGCAGTCCGGGATTTCACCGGAAGAATGACCGGGTAAATTTCAGCACAGGCGGTGAAAGTTACAAATTGGATTCTGCTTCGTGGATAATGATGCCCAATTCTTTCATGGGCACGGGCTTTTCAAAGAATGCGGCGTTAAGTTCCTGAAGCTGGCTCTGAGTGATCTCGGATACGTAACCCGATATGAGAATTTTGGTCGTATCCTTCGGGACCAGTCGCATAAGCTGAATGCCATCGAGTCTGGGCATTTTAAAATCGGTGATCAGCACATCGACCGGGTGGGAGGCGATATAGCTTTTTGCCGCCACAGGATCGTTGAAGGTTTGCACGAGAAGGTTTTTTGAGATGCACAGGAGAAACGTTCTCAAGAGTTCGGTTATCTGTGATTCGTCGTCGACGACCACAACCTGGAGCATTTTTTTATTCATAGCGGATCTGCCTGTAAGGAGTGCATCAAAGCTTATCATTCAATCGAAGGCAATTCAAGCATTTAATATTCCGGGTCATCGCGCCTTCCCGGTATGCTTGAAAAGCCGGATAGGCTTCTCTCCTCCTCTTCCCTCCATACTACGGTAATCTATATTTCTTTATTATTCAGCGCTATGCCGCGCTCAATCATTGATCGGAACTAAAGATCCACGTGCAGTATTTAAACCTTGAGCTGGACGAATTTCAAGTGCAGGCCTTTGCCGCGGTCGACCGGGGGGACTCGCTCATCATTGCGGCACCCACCGGCTGCGGTAAAACCCTTGTTGCCGAATATGCCGTCGACGTTTCCATGGCGCTTGGCCGGCGAGTGGTGTATACAGCGCCTATCAAGGCGCTCTCCAACCAGAAATATCGGGATTTCCGCCGGCGTTTCGGCGACGAGGTCGTCGGCATTCAAACCGGCGATGTAACAATAAATCCTGAGGCGCGGTTGCTCATTATGACAACCGAAATCTTCCGGAACCTCATCCTGGAAGACTCTCCGCGCCTTGGCGATGTCTACTACGCGATATTCGATGAAATTCACTATCTCGATGATCCCGAGCGCGGTACCGTATGGGAGGAGAGCATTATACTCGCTCCGCCCGCTGTCCGGTTCATGTGCCTGAGTGCCACGGTTCCCAATATTCATGAGCTTGCCGCCTGGATGGGAGGGGTGCGCAAGACGCACTTTGTGGTAATCGAGGAGACAGAGCGTCCGGTTCCGCTGCGTCATTCGTTCTATCATCCCAAATTCGGCCTCCTCACGCTCAAGGGAATTAAAAGCAAATATCGCAGCAACCCTGCCGAGCGGAAAAAATTCCTGCGTCATAAGCCGTCGTCACGATCGATCATCGAGCTTGCGCTCCGGCAGGATCAAATTCCCATCCTCTATTTCTGCTTTAACCGGAGGGCCTGCGAGCGCAATGCCGAACTGCACCGGCAATTGTCGCTGCTTTCCGCAGATGAAAAGCGGCGGGCGGCAGCGATCATCGACGACCTGGTGGCGCAATATAATCTCAAGGAATATGAGAAGATATCCTACCTTCGCTCTCTCTGGGAGGCCGGGTGCGCCTTCCATCATGCCGGCATCCTGCCGGCGGCAAAAGAGATCGTGGAGCGGCTCTTTGCCGAAGGACTCATCAAACTGCTGTTCTGCACCGAAACGTTTGCCCTTGGTGTCAATATGCCCGCCAATACGGTAATATTCGACGAACTTGAAAAATTCGACGGGGTTGAGTTCAACTATCTCATGACCCGCGAATACAACCAGATGGCCGGTCGCGCCGGCAGGCGGGGAATGGATACCGAGGGCTTTGTGTATTCGCAGGTCATTCCGGAAGCAACCGATCCGAAGCATATTGAGCGGCTTCTGTTCGGGGCAAATGAAAAAATTTCAAGCCGGTTCTGTGCCTCCTATTCGACGATTCTCAATCTGTATAGCCGGTTCGGCGAGGAAGCATTTACCATCTTCCGGCGAAGCTTTCATAACTTTAAAAAAGGGGTTTTTGCCCTTGCCAAAGAGTACAAGACCGAAGAGGAGCAGATACGGCGGCGGATCGCGTTTCTCCAGGCTGCCGGGTTTCTCGACGGGATCGAGCTTACCGCCAAGGGAAAACTTGCCGCCGCAGTAGCCGGCTACGAAATCCAGACGGCCGAGCTCTACTACAGCCGCAGCTTCGAGGAGTGTTCGGCTGCCCAGCTTCCGGTGGTCCTCGCGGCGATCGTAACCGAGGAGTCCCGCCGGAAACAGATGCAACCCTCGACGGTCCGGCTCAAGTTCGAAGCCGAAAAAGTCATTCATCGCCTGCGTACCAGGGAAATTCGCTACCAGATCAAAACGCCTATCCGGGAACTCGATTTCATGCTGGCGGCGCCGGTCTATGCCTGGGCCTCTGGCTGCGGGCTGAAGGATCTCCTCGGGTTCGGCATCCCGGAGGGCGACATGGTCCGCCTTCTTCGTATGACCATTCAGCTGCTGCGAACCCTTCGCGACCGCATTCCCAACCCGGTCATTGCCGAGCGAATGCATGAGGCCCTGCTGCTTATCAACCGCGATGTGATCGATGCGCAGGCGGAGCTTGAGGTCGGGTAGGGATATTTAAATCAGTTGGCAAAGCCCTCCAAAGGCTTGTAGAATGTTTCCTCCCTTTGAGCTGTGACGATTTCTCAATCATCCAAACCTATAGGCGCTATAATATTTTTCAAGAATAACAAAGTCTCCCTTGATTGTATTAAATCATATCGTGCCACAAAGGCGGATGATGTGTTTGTGAATCTGTTGAAATTTCATCAAAAAGCGCTTCCGGTCCTCATGATATTTGCAATGGCCGCTATCGCCGCAGTTCCGCCGCAGTTTTACACTTACGACATATCGACGAGCGTAAGCATGACGATTGCCTTGAAAGACTCCGCAAAATCCCACCATCGATGGCGCACCGCTCGGCGTTTATGATGAGATCGGTGCCTTCAACAAGGCAGGGCTGTGCGTTGGCGAGGCAACATGGGACAGTGTCAGTAATCAAGCCATAAATATTGTAGGGCAGGATCCAATGTCACCCATAACGGACGGGCTTAATGGCGGCGATACCATCTATTTCAGAGTATGGCATTATGCGACGAAGGAAGAGGCGCTTGCAACCGCGATCCTTACAAACGGCGGCAGCCCAATCTTTGAGAACGGATTATTTGAGTCTTTGTCCAGCCTTACCGCAACCACGGTTGCCGTCTCCGACCCGTTGCTTTCATCCCCGGCAAATGGTGCGACCGGGCAGCCGATCAATGTGACCTTAAAGTGGGGATCGGTAACCGGCGCAACCTCTTACAGCGTTCAAGTTTCCGCCAGTGGTGTCTTCGGAAGCACGGTTGCAAGCCAATCCGGGCTCACCGGGCAATCGGCGGCTGTCGTGGGGCTGATTCCGAACACCACCTATTATTGGCGGGCAAATGCATCGAACAAAAGTGTCACGAGTATCTGGGCCGGCATATGGATTTTTACGACCCTTGCCCTTCCTGGTGCCCCGACTCTTACCACCCCCACCAATGGCTCGGCAGAATCGGTGGCTAAAACGACCTCGCTTACGTTAAGCTGGGGAACGGTAGCGACTGCATCCTCATATTCGCTTGAGGTTTCGACCGGCTCTGCCTTCGTAAACACCTTTTTAAACCTCACGGGCATAACGGCAACCGATCAAGCGGTAACCAGCTGGCCGGCAAGCTCTGTTTATTTCTGGCGGGTCAGCGCCGCAAATTCCGCCGGGACCGGTTCCTGGTCGGCCACATGGAGTATTGCCCTTACGGTTCCGGTACTTCCGCGAGAGAAGGTGGCCGTACCCGGGGCGCCATTTTCATATCGGAATGGATACCTGTGCTACCGGGTTCCTGCAACGGGTAAAACGGAAATCACCGTCTACGATATACTTGGGAGAATCGCATTCGCCTCAACCATGGTTGAGGCGGAAGGCACTCACAGCGTAAACCTCAGCAGTGTCCTCCCTGCTGCCGGAAGATACCTTGCCAGGCTGAGGTGCGGGAGTTTCGCCAGGCAGATATCTTTTTTCTATCCCATTAACCGGCAGGCCGGAGTCCGCGGCTTAGAGTCCCGCCGGGATTCCATTCCCGGGCATGAATGCCGGCAGCCCGAGGCACACCCTCACTATTCAACAGCGGCAAATCCCGGAGGCGGCTTGCTGGTAAGGGAATATTCGCCACATTCGCTTTCCGGTCCATGTTCCCTATTCTCCAGGGGGATAGGAATGCCCTTCCCGACCCTGCGTCCACACTGGTATTAGTTCATCATTTGCCCGATATTGTGTATCCGAATAATTCCTCATCCGGTTCCCGGGCCATTACTATATTAAGAAGGTATACCCGCATTATTATTTTTTTCTTGACTTCTGTCCGATGGCGGCTATATTTTCTACCAAGGTGGGGGGAGACAGGTTCAGCTGTAATGTTCAGGCCAACCGGCCGGAGCATCCTTTCGTATATCCATATTAACCCGGCAGCGCTGCGATATGCCGCCGGGCAAAAATACCGGGGGAGAAACATCCGCCGCGTCGGGACAAGGCGACCGGCTTTGGTAAACCAACAAAAAATTGAGGGATTACTGCAGCGCCATCCTTGACTATGCAGTAATACAGGGAGAATCAATAATGAAAAAGAAAGTGGGGTTAACATGTCCGCATTATGCTTTAAGCGATGGTCACCGGTCATCCTTATCCTTTCGGCTCTGGTTGGGAATGCCTTTGCAAGGCATTTCAATCCCCTGGACAGCCAGACCGGGGCAACCCTCACCATCTTCCTCGAGACTGCCGCACACCCGACTCTCAACGGGACGCCAATTTCAAATAGCAATATCGTTCCCGACGAGATCGGCGTATTCGATTCCCTCGGTAACTGCTGGGGGGTGGGCTACTCGGCCTGCCGGGCCGGACTCCACCATTGCCGTTGCCGGCTACCAGAGTACCGGCTCTACAAAGCCGGGAATGACCTCCGGAGAAAAAACGTATTTCAGGGTATGGGATACCACGCTTGGCGAAATGCCCGTTACGGTTAGATTACCCAACGACCGGGCCGGTCCCGTTTCCGCCTGCCATGACACCGTCTACGGAATCGACGTTTGTCGCGGGAAGCCCTATAGCCTATTCTGTGCCCAAGAGTATTATCGGGATGGCGATCCCGGCGGCGCTATCGCTCGCGACACCGACCAACGGTGCCGGAAACCAGGCCACCGCCCTCACGTTCAGCTGGGCATCATCGGCCGGAGCGGCCTCCTACGCATTTCAAATT
>CAWDOZ010000010.1:0-68861 GCA_963803935.1 uncultured Fibrobacterota bacterium
AGGTAAAGCCAGTGTCCTGAAAATATTTCCCAGGTTATATGCCATTATGAACAGCTTCAGCCGGACTTCGTTCTCCTCAAATCCTTGGCAGCTGAGCCTTGTCCAGTTCAAGGCATATTTCCCTTCTTTTATCCACTGTTCACAGGTGCCCCTTTTGTTGTAGAATTTCACCACCCGTCTATTATTCCATTTCAAACTGGTTACTATGTATCCGATTCGAGGGAATAATTCTCCCTCATGATGTTCTATCTTTGCAACTATTCTTCGTTCCTTTCCCCATGAGTCCGCACCATACCGGAAACTTACATATTTAATCACAGGGTTATAGCTCGGTCTTCCAACAGGCCTCTTCGCAAATTCCTCAATCTTCTCCAACAATTTATTGTTCTCTTTTATCCGTATGGCATAGTCTACCTTGAGCTCTTCACATAACTCAAACAACCCCGGTATTGCAAATGCCGCATCCCCGCGTAACTTTACGGACATGCCCTTCGCTGTATAATACCGTAAAAGAGGCTCCAGAATTTCCTTCCAACCATCTGCACTGTGCACATGACCAGGTCTTAGCTTTACTTTTATACACTCCCCATACTGATTGAATACGAACAACGGATGGTAACACTTTAAGCCGAAATGTCCGTTATAGCTCGATAATTCCTGTTCCCCATACACCGGACTCTCTGAGCTGTCTATGTCCAGTAGTATCTCCTTGTTCCTGCGCACCGAATCTATCTTCTCTATCCATTTCATCGTTATCTCATCCAAATTTTTCAGATTCTTTCCGCCCAGCAGTGTCTCCTTCTCAAATCTTCCTATGGTTGTCTCGCCTGCACCCGCTCTTTCCAGTGCGCGTTCCCCGATTACCGCTCTCATACCGGGGTCTTTCCTTAAACCCTCTGCATCATTGGTGTCTTCATACCCTCCAAGCCTTGAGTAAACCGATTGCCGCAGCAACTCTATCATTTCATGCTGTATATTTTTACCATGTCTACTGTCTTTAAGATATTCTCCTGCCATTGCTGTCAATCCAAGCTTCTCATCCAATTCCCGTATCGCTACCAATCCGCCGTCAGATGTTACTTGCGCTCCCTTAAAATTAATCCTTAACTTCTTATTGAATTTGACACAAAAACACTTGTTTTTGCTCTCACCCATTGGGTTCCCCTTTTTCGTCCACTAATTACCCAATAAAATAGGTAAAAAAAGGGCTTTTTTGCAACATATTTTTCATTCATATTTGGAGCTTCCGGGTTAAAGGTAAAAGCAACAAACATGCCGCTTCTTATTAATGCGGTTTCCGATAACCCATAAAAAAAGGTGAGACAAGTTTCCTTGCCTCACCTCAATATCATTTTCTTCAGATTTTTCTAAATCAGCAATCGGCTTTAATGGTTGCCTGTAAGCTGAACCATCTCTCTTCCCGCGCTTACGCGCTCGATGCCGCTTCTACAGCCTATCGATCAAACCGGGCACATATGCGACTACGCTTATGGAGAAAGGATGCGATCCTCGATATCAGGCGGCGTATGTGCTCAATTAGAGAGGAATAACGGTATAAAATGATTGCCTTATATAGGATGACATGGTCTATCCTTCCAAATCTCAAAGGCCTGTAATTAGCCTTTCTGGCTTTTTCGGGATGACTTCCAGTCTTTTTAAGCGTACTGCGTAACTCATATTATATGGACTTGGTATTCAAGGATTCCTTACCCAAATTCTTTTACCATAAACAGATTCTTTTCTGTAACCAAGGAAACATATATAATCATGAAAACTTCTGTCCATTGCTCGTGTGCTGTTAAAAAGCGGTATGTGTCCATAAATTACTGAAAGTTGCTTTAAGGCTTCTTCTGGCGGGCATTTCTCAACTTTCAATTTCCATGCAGCGCAAAAAAGCCCTGTTCTATCGGCGCCGGCCCAGCAATGAACAAGTATTGGTTTATCGCTTAATCGAAAATTGGACATTAAGCTATCAAGTACCTGCGGAGGAATATACCTTGTTGATGATAATGGAACATCATAATGCGTAACGCTATTTTTCGCTACAGCGGCCATCTCTCCTTGGTACCATTTTCTTTCAAGCTCTGTTCCTCTAAGATTGATTATAGTTTTTATCCCAAATTTGCGGATATAATGCTGGAACTGTTTTGCAGTAAGCTGCTTTGACCGATATAAAACCCCAGGCGTTACCTCATGAAAGTTTGCATAGGCAAAAGGCCTATTCTTTAATTGAGCGTTTGAAGATTGTTGAGCAAACATAAACATTACAACTGCCATGCAGATTATTCTTAGTTTCATGTTACGAATTCAACTAAATTCAGACATAGATAACCTGTTATCGCCAAAAAATTACAATTTATAATCCAACCCGAGCATTAAGCCTCCAGTGATGCTATGAGTGGCTCCACGCTCTGGAGAATAGAAAAGAACAGGGGCAGCGCCATTATTACTTACCATCACATCTTTATTTTCAACATCTTCAAACCCATAGTCGCCTCGTATTCTTGCTGACAAAACCAGACGTGAAGAAATATTGCAGGCGCCACCCAAAGCCAGAACTCCATTAATCGTGACAGGTTTGTATAAATCATATGGAGTAATATTCGTGTTTGGATAGGCTTCGTCATTATGATTCACCTCTTGCGCAACACCCTGCAAAAAATCGACCTGCGGGCCCACCAGCATAGTGAAAAATAGGAGCTTAGTATTATCAGATGTCAGGGATATCATGAGTGGAAGCTTGAAATAATTCAATTCAGCCTTAGCTACATAATCTCCCACTATTACTATATGGTTGAGAGTAACCTGAGTGCTGACGACGGAACTATAGGTAGATGCATTGGGAGGTTTGCTGCCAAAATATCCCTCAAATCTTTGTCCTTCTCTTGAGAATAAAAAGTCAGCAGCCAATCCAATGTTCTTATTGATGTTGAACACTGCACCAGCTCCAAAAGAACCCGTATATACGAAATTGCTGGTAAGTTGCAGTTCGTTCCCGGCAGTTATGTCATTCTTATTTAATAGACCGGTAAATTCAGGATTGTATCGTACTCCTATTTCAATGTTTTGAGCTAATATTTTTATTGGGGATACAAAATCAAAAGCAATAAACGAAATAAAGATGAATAATATCCTTTTGGCTTTTATCATTTTATATTTCTCCTATAGCAATGAATATTTTTAAGGCAACACTTTCTCTGCCATTTTCAATAGACTTAGCAATTTCGTCTAACGGTACACCTTTTTACTTTTTCGGCTTATAATGCGCAATAGCCATGCCATGGCTACTTATAGGGCCTTATTTGATGTATTATCCGTTAATTCTGGAGTATTTCGCGTTTGTGGGACACACAATCTTATTAACAAGACTGGATTTTTCCCGTGTCATCGGTTTGAAATGTCCACGATTTTTAAGAATATTATTGAGGAGTCAAAATATAATTTATTAGGAAAAGCAGAGTCGACAGCTTTATTGTAAGCAATTGGATACAGCTGGATACGCTCAAGCTTGTGATCCTGAATAAGGCACAAGGGTCATAGAGGCGAAGTTGTCATGCCAGCATGAAACCAATGGTGGCTCAGCAGCCGTGAATACCGTCTATGCCTGAATGTACGGCGCCATAAGCAGTAAAAGAATCAAACCGATTATTATCGCGGTAGGCAGGATAAAATTCTCTATTTTAAACAAAATATTCTTTCTTAGCGTTCGAATCCAGCAAATGATAGTACTTAATTTTTATATTCAGTCCTGTCCGGCAATTACTCTGCTTTCCCTCAATTAAAGATAATGGCAATAAGTATGCTGCTTTATAGTATTGCAATCCTTGGTAGTTCATAAAAAAAGGTGAGACAAGTTTCCTTGCCTCACCTCAATATTATTTTCTTCAGATTTTTCTAAATCAGCAATCGGCTTTAATGGTTGCCGGTAAGCTGAACCATCTCCCTCTTTTCAAAATTTCCTGCCGAAAACCGAACCACATATTGTCCGGCTGAAAGTTTGCTGTTTGCCAGTGCAAAAGAATAACTTCCTGCAGGCTGCAAGCGGTTGAAATTGAAAACTTCTTTCCCGAGTAAATCATAGACGGTGATTGCAACCGGGCTGGCTTTCGTCACCGAATAGGCAATCACCCCGCTCTTCAGTGAGAAAATCGGCTCATTCGCGATCGCGGTATGCGAAAGCGTTGAAGTTAGGCCTATGGTAAACCACCATACACTCGACCACGCACTGGTGGTACCATTTACCACCGCTGCCCCACGCCAGAAATAGGTGGTATTCTGGGCAAAGCCTGAGACTGATAATGCCGTAGAGGTGATGTTAGACTTTTGTGTAATAACAGTAGAAAAATCTAAGAGTGAATCAAATTGGAGGATGTAGGAGGTGGCTCCGGCGACACTTCCCCAACTGAAGGTTACCGTGGTCGGAAGACCAGTTGCTCCAGGAGAAGGCGATGTTAGAACGGGTGCCGACCCGCCGGAGGAACTGCCCGAGGTGGTAAAATTCCATACGCTGGACCAATAGGTATAATAAAAGACATCACCTGCTTCCCAATAGTATTTCGTTCCGGTTTTCAGCCCGGCAACGACTGAGGATGTTGCGGTAATGCCGGTACTGCTGAAGACGGTTGAAGAAAAGGTCGAATTGGTGGACACCTGAAGATTATAGGTCGCCCCTGAGAATACGGATCCCCAACTCAGGGTGACCGGCACAGCTACCCCGGTTGCGCCGTTGGCCGGTGCTGAGAGGGTTGGACCCTGGGCAAAGACACCAACTGCGTAGAATGCACAGGCAATCGCGGGCAAATACAATCGTTTGAAATTAATTAAAGACATTATGACTCCCTTCGTAGAGGTTTGAACTCATCGGCCACGGTAATCAGGTGCCTCTGGGTGGGTAATCTTTAGGTAATATACAACATTGTTAAGACATTCAGCGAATTGCATGCCAACCCACTGAAATGGCGAAATAAGTATCTTTAATAGGCTCTTTAACAAAGTATCTCAGCTTAAAGATCTTTTTAAATACAGGACGTTTCAATGGTAGGGGTTTTATTGGCCTGGAATCTCTGGAGAGTTGAAATTCTAAGCCGCAATGACTAAATTTTGCTTTTAAGAGGTCCCGTCGAGTCCAACTAAAAGGGGATTTTTGCAACATTATCTTTAATCTTAAACGCGGCAGCATGATGAATATATTTAAAAAAGCCAAATCCGCCAAAGATATCGGAGATTTTCTCTGGGTCAGAATTTCTCGTATGTCATTCGAAAACAGGATGGCGTTCAAGCAGTATTTCAATAATGAATTTAAAAAAAACATTTCTGACGTTTTCGAGGAACTTACATACTTTTTAGGCTATGCAACCGATTTTGGAATCAAAACCGGATTGAAAGATAAACCGGCTAAAAGAAGGGCGCTCAGGCAAGGGTTTGAAAACCATCTGAACAATTTTGCATTGCAAAGCCGTTGCAAACCACTACCGCCAGGTGCTTGGGAGGATAATAGCCTTTTCTGGATTCCAAAAAAACAAGCCCTGATAGAGACTGAGCACCCGGTAGATAATCTTCAACATCGATTTATGCTGTATGACGAATCCATCCAGAGAAAACCGGATATATATCCCTCTCAGAGCGCATCGCATGTTTTCGGATCATTATGCGGAAACAGGGAGCCGTCTTTTATTAATTTCGCATCCCAGCTATTTCTCGACCAATTGAATATTGTCGGTACAATAATAAAATCATCAAGGATTATCCTTTGATTTTTGCCTTTTTTTCTTGCCGGCTCCTGCCGCTTTAATGACTCTGTAAATGGTGCCTTCACACAAATTGAATTTTTTTGCCAGGGTTTTTTGAAATACGCCCTTTTTATAGGCCTCGACAATTCTATTATTTCTCTCGGTGGTATTTTTACGTATTACTGAGATACCGTACAATTGTCGTATCTGATGCACTGCCTGCCTGGCTATACCATACTTTTGTCCTATTAAGGTGTCGGTTTTCAGCGTTTTCTGGAGCTTTAACAGTTCTTCCTTAGAGATCCGAGGCATGGTGGCATTTCTCCTTTTTTGCTAAGGGAAAAATGGTAAAAATATTATTTGCTGGCAAAATCAGGAGCATATTTCAATAAACTCTGCAGCCCTGCAGGCACCCGAATTTTCTATTTTTTCCTGACGCGGGCCCCTTTTCCGGAGTTTCAGTGTTGCCGTCTGCACATTCAATGATCATGCGGATCATGCTTTCAGAAAAGCCGAATATTTTAGCAATATCAGTTGTCGATGTGCCCATTTTATAAAGAGCTATGATCTTAATCTTTTTTTTAATGTCTCTCATACGTATTGCGGGAATGCCATATTCCTCTCGAATCTGTTGAACTCGTTGCGCAGTTAGTCCAATTTTCTTGCCGATAGCAGCATCTGTTTTTAAAGCCTTTTGCAGTGCAATTATTTCATCTTGTGATATTTTGGGCATTTTGCCTCACTTCGCTATTCAAGGATATGAATGATTTTCGGCTTTTACTAATTCTTGTTCCAACCTTTTAAGGCTTTTATTGATATTGGATGGTTACAAGTTAATCGAATTCGCTGGGGCAAGCCAAAGCGATTTGTTGCGGCCAAGGTGCGAGAATTTTTATTGAGTGGAAGAGGCATAAAAAAATCACTCTGGATGGCGCGTCTTCAAAAATTGGGCAAACCCTACGATGCGGAGGGGATCAATAGGGGTTCTTGAAGGGCGCTCGGCCAGAGTGATAGCATCAATATAGTTTAATATCTTAAAGGTTTCAATAGTCCTTAAAAAAGATCAAAAATCTTTCGGATGGCGGTTTCTTCTTCATTTCCATCGGCCATAATTTCAAGAGCGCTTCCCCGCCCTGCATCGAGTAGCAAAAGTTCCATAATAGAATTTCCATTGGCGAAGACTTTTCCTTTGGAGATTGTTATCTTGCTGTCAATCCCCCGGCATGCCATAGCAATTTTAGCAGCGGGTCGGAAACGAAGGCCATGAAAATCGTGAACTATGACTCTTCTTCGCAGCATTCACCCCTCCTTAAGGGATGTTGGTAAAAGCCCCCTTTTATTTCGAAATAATGCTCTTAGAAGCCCTCCGATATTACAGCTATCGTGTGAACATCATTGTCGCAATCTTTTCAAAGACTCCTGCCTTGAAATTCACAATATACTGACCCGCTGAAAGCGAGCTTTCTTTCAAATCGATGGAGTACGAACCTGCTGCCTGCTGCCGGGAAAAGGTCATTACCTGCCTGCCGCGCAGGTCATACACGGAAAGCTCAACCTTTTCCTCTTTGGGCAGAGAATAGGCGATTGCGCTTTGTCTTAGTGAACATTTGCAAATATTGGTCTTCATGAGCGGCTGTGCTATAGAAACCGATGGTCTCAACGTCGATATGCTCGACCAGGCTCCTGCACCCGCCGCATTGGTCGCGCTGACATGCCAATAATAGGGCAATCCATGGGTAGGCGTGAACGATGAAGAGGTAGTCAGCGAACTTTGCGAGAGGACTGTAGTGCTGAATGTAGAGGTACTCGAAACCTGAATTGAGTACGAAGTCGCTGTACTGACTGTACCCCAGCTCAGCGTGAGCGGTGCATTCTTGGTAAATATGGCATTGTTCGACGGCGAAATAAGCGGCGGCGCGGCCGGAACTGATAGGGTCGTAAAGGTCCATACGCTCGACCAACTGCTTCCTCCAGCGGCATTATCCGCCGATATACCCCAGGCGTAAGTTGTGCCATAGGCTAAGGCACTTACCCCTACGGAGGTTCCAATAATGCCGGTCTGCTCAATTGCCGCACCTGAGAGAGCAGTACCTGTCGAAACCAGCAAGTGATAGGATGTCGCTCTGGCGGTAGATGCCCAGCTTAAGGTGAGCGGGATTGTCTGGTTCACTGCTCCATTAATTGGCAAGGAAAGGGCCGGAGCTGCCGGAACAGCAAGCGTCACGAAACTCCAAATGCCCGACCAGGTGGCGCCGCCGGCATTGGAAGCATTTACCTGCCAATAGTAAGTCTTTCCACCATAGGCAAGACCCGATACCGGCGCGGTTAAACCGGACCCCGTCTGAGTGAATACCGTATTTGTAAAAGTTGTGCCCGTTGAAACCTGAACAGTATAGGAGGCAACGGTTCCGGCAGCAGAACCCCAGCTCAGGGTAAGCGCTGACGCCTGACCGGTTATTCCGTTTGATGGCGCGGAAAGCGCCGGTGCGGAGGGAGGCATCGGAATGGTTGTGAAGCTCCAGACACCGGACCATGAGCTTGTACCGCCAATGTTGGACGCCTGTATACCCCAATAGTAGGTAACCCCGTTTACCAGGCCACCCGGCGCCGATGAGGTCGCCGTAATACCGGCCTGGGAAAATACGGTTGAGGTGAACGCTGTAGAAGTAGAGACATGTATACTGTACGATGTCGGAGCACCTCCGGCCCCCGTCGTCCAGCTCAGTGTCAGGTTGGTAGCCAGATTTACGGACCCGGACGTAGGCGTGGAAAGCGTTGGCGCAGCAGGTGCCGCTATGATCGTCGAGAAGCTCCAGATGTTTGACCAGGTACTTGTTCCGCCTGCATTGCTCGCGTTCATTTTCCAGTAATAGGTAGTGCTATTGGTCAGGCCGGTTGGCGCAACCGAAACAGAGTTGGGGCCAATAGTGGTATCTAAAAAGGTTATCGTGTTGAAATTTGAAGCAGTCGAAACTTGTAACCCATATGATCCGGCAGATCCGCCGCTTCCCGCACTCCAGGTAAGCGTCAGGTTTATCGGCTGATTAATGGCCCCGGAAAATGGTACCGCAAGGGTAGGCGCATTGGGGATTTGAGGCTTGACTATAGTATCAATAAAGGTAACATAGAATGAATGCACTATGGTGCTGTCGGTAGGTTGATAAGGAATCGAGTAGGTCCCTATGCATATTCCAAGCGGCTGGGGCGTGGTAGTTATCCCAACTATGAGACCTGAGCTTGAACTCCCTGCCGCAATGGTAGAGGCCACACTTGGGATAATAAATGAATTTGATCCGCTGACAAATCCTGCCTGATTCAGTAAAACCTGGACTTGAGAAGTAGTTCCGTTTGTGACCTCAAAGGTTCCATCGCCAACAACGCCGCCGGTACCGTAACTGGTACGGGTGAGAATGACGGTATCTGCGTGGCCGCTGCCGTTGAGTTCCGTTGTGTAGACCGTTCCGGCGGCTTGCCCGTTAGCTGCGACAGCGAGTAGATAAAGAAGGATTATGCTCATCACACCAGTTGTTAACTTTGCCTTTTTGCAGTCTTTCACCTTTCTCTCCTTATTATGTGAATTTTGGAAGGGCGCAATATCCGTTTAAAAAATGTCGTTTTAGGGGGTGTCTTTGATTTCGTAAAATACTATATGTGGGAATACATAATAATAAAATCCCAATATATTGAGTTCTTGCGGCGCGGCCGCCGCACCTGGAAGCCGGAACGAACCTGAAGACACAAGCGGTAGCCTGTGGCCGCCTTCAGCGTCATGCAGCGCACACCCTCGGCCCTGACCTGCCTACCGAAGCGGTAGCGCAGGCAGGCGGGCCTCTGCGGGTGTCGGCATAACGCCTTTATGTAAACTCCCAGTATTATGGAAATCCCCCTGCCCCCGGGGGTTTTCAAGTCAAAACAAGTGGCAAAGCGCAAATGCCCTGAAGGGCATGCGCTTTTATGCCCGATGGCCCCGGCTGCGCGGTTCCTCGCTGGACCGGAGCCACGGGAAAAGAACGCTTTGGAAGGGGCGCTGCGTGGTGCACGACTTCGCCTTGCCCGTGAAGCCTGGTCCTTCAGGCGATGCGCCATGAAGGGGTCACACGGGGGGCGGCTCGCGCACTTCGCGCCAATACAACGGCCTATTAGGCGCTGCTTCCTGGCAGGGGCAGTGCCGTCTCGGGTCAGGCCCTCAATCGGCATCCCCTGACAGGGTCAGCGCCTATGATCGCCCCGCCCTAAAGCCGTTATAGCAGCTCAAGGTTCAGCGCTCCCGCCCATCCGCCCCTCAAGGGGCTCCCGGAAGCTTAAAGGCGGTTTCAGTTTATTCTTCTTTTCCACGTGGCTTCTACGGGCACTCTCAAAGGCTATTAATCGGTGTTGCCCTTGCAAGCGGCGTTTCCACTTACGCGAAAGAGAAAATCGGCGTTGTTCTTCAAGGTCGATCCCTGAAGGTCTTGCCGTCGTCTTTTGAAGGAATGTTCGAAAGCCAAAAAATTTTCTCGCGGCATATATACCGGCATGCCCTTGTAATTTTCATTTTAAGCTCCCCCCATAGTGCCAATAGGGGGGGTATCGCGCTCCTGGCATAGGAAAGGCCGGGAAGCGTCGATCTCCCCGGCCTTGGTCCTACGTCCCCTTAGAGTATCGAAAATCATTCCATGATTGTCATGAGTTTTTTGAAGTTTACCTGCACAAGTGTCCGGTTAAGTGTCCGGTTTTGGGTCCATTTTCACCGGACTAGTCCGGTTTTTTAGGGTATTTTGGGGTAAAATAGAGGAGGCAATACATTTGCAGGTATGAAAAAAGAAAACCCGCAACACCTTTAGAATCAAAGTCTTGCGGGTTTCTTTTTATGGTGGAGCTGGACGGGTTTGAACCGACGGCCCTCAGACTGCCAGCCTGATGCTCTCCCAACTGAGCTACAGCCCCAAATTTTAAATCGGCTTGAAAATTACTTCATGGATCGAAGGCCGGTCAACGGAGGATACCTGAGGACGATACCTCTTAATCGACGATCTGGTCCTCCGGAAGGATGAACGGGCGGGGATTGACCGGATGGCCCTGCTGGTGGACCTCGTAGTGCAGGTGCGGACCGGTGCTTTTTCCGCTGCAGCCCATATACGCGATGAGGTCGCCCCTCTTGACGTGCTGCCCGACATGGACCGCATAGTCGCTGAGGTGGCCGTACAAGGTTTCCATCCCGCAGCCCGCATGCCTGAGAACGACGGTCCTGCCGTAATTATCGTGAGTCCCGACTTCCTTCACCACGCCGTCTGCCGGGGCGAAGATAGGCGTTCCGATGTTGCCGGCGATATCGAGACCCTGGTGCAGGGCCTGCTCCCCGCTTATCGGGTCGGACCGGTAGCCGAATTCCGAGGTAATGGCGCCGCTGGCCGGTTTTACCGAGGGATGCTCATCGAGATAGGCTTTCTTCTGTTCGGCAAACTGGCTCATCTGGTCGAACGTGGCGTTCTGGAGGTCGGCCCGGCGCAGGAGAATGGTCATGCTGTCCTGGATTGCCCCGGCCCTGAAGAGGAGCGGATTGGACTGCTGCATATCGGCGCGTTCCGCCGGTGAGGGCATACCACCGGTTCCCGCCTTGCGGATGTCGGCGCTGATGGCATTCATACCGTAGGCCAGACGGCGGCTGTCTTCGAAATCGCTGAGCTTCTTGAGCTCGATGTTACCATTCGAAAGACCCGCTTCGAGATCGGCCAGCTTCGAAATAAGCCGCGCATTGTCCCGGCGCTCGGCGCTGAAAGCAAATTTGCTCAACCCATAAGTGGACGCGAGCCAGGAAATACGGGCCAAACCGGCAAAAACAACGGTAACCGCAATCAGCACGGCACAGGAGAGCGCTGCATTGAGAGACATTTTCCGGGTGCGGAAAATCGATCGGGAGTTGAGAAGAACGAAGTGGTACTTCGGTATTTTCATTGTTTTCCGGTCGGATGGTTTTGCATCCGAATAATGATTTGACATCGTAAATAAAGAATGCTATAATAAATACTGCAAAGAACTACTCGGCACTGCAGGTACTGAAAATTAAAATTTCAGTAAAAATTCGCTCGTCTTACGGTCGTTGGCACTGATGCGGAAGACGGTGAAAAGGTATTGCTTTAAATAAAATAGGCTATTTTTGTGTCCGGCGCAAGAGAAAAATTCTGCATACAGTGATTTTTTTGATTTCCACCCTTTTTAATTACTGCTTTGGTGGGGAAACCGAGCTTAATGCAAAAGCCCTTGGTGGGGAAACCGCCTACGGCGGTTTCCCCTGGTCGGAGCCGCGCAAAGCCGCGTCTCCGACACACCCCTTCCAGCGGAAGGGGGAGGCGATGTTTGCCTCCGGCAAACGCCTTCCCCCTCCCGCAACGCCCTCTTTTAAGGTAGAAAACACCATAAAATGATAAGGGCGAAGGCGGAAGGCTGAAGGATGACGCAAGATTATAATTCAAAGCTAAATAAATGGGCGACCGCCGGTCGCCCCTGCAAATTCCTCTATAATATTTAGTTTTTCCTTGTGTTTTCTACCTAATGTGAGCGTTGCGGGAGTGGGCGAGCGCTTGCGGAACGCAAGCATAGCCGCCCACTTCCGCAGGAAGGGGTGTGCCAAAGACCCCGCAGCCCGGCTTTGCGGGCGCGGAGGCTTTGGCCAGGGGAAACCCGCGTAGCGAGGTTTCCCCACCAAAGGCTGGTAAATGCACTTATTTATTATCCATTAAAATATCCATTATATTCTCCACCTCTCCCCTCGTTCCCGCTTCCAACATTTTCCCGGCTATTACTTCGGCTTCGCCCGAATCGATTTTCGCAATCGAGGCCTGCATGAGGGGAAGAAACTGGGGATCCACGCTCAACGCCCGGATACCCGCTCCTATCAGGAACGGCAGGTACCGGGGCGAATGGGCCATTTCGCCGCAGACGCTCACCTCCCTGCCCTTTTCGGCTGCTGCAACCATGACTCGCCTGATTCCGCGCAGTACCGCCGGGTGGTGGGCGCAGTACAGATCGGCCACTTTTTCGTTGGTCCGGTCGACTGCAAGCATATATTGAATGAAATCGTTGGTTCCGATGGAGAAAAAATCCGCGAAGTCAACGAGCTCGGCCATGATTTCGAGCACCGATGGGATCTTGATCATGACGCCGATTTTCGGTTCTTCGTTATGGCGGATGCCTTTCCCGGCAAGCTCCCCGGCGCACTCCGCAACCACGAGCCGGGATTCGAGAAGCTCTTCTTTCGAAGAGATCATGGGAAAGAGAATCCGGATCTTCGAACCGCTGCCCGCCCGGAGGATCGCCCTGATCTGCTCCTTGAAAAGGGGGCGGTTCTGGAGCGAAAAGCGAATCGAGCGGATCCCGAGGAAGGGGTTCTTTTCATGCAGGTCGCCATAGTAGGGAAGCACCTTATCGCCGCCGATATCGAGAGTCCTGAAGGTGATTTCAGCTTCCTTCCCGACGATTTCGATAAGCTTCGAATAAATTGCGAACTGCTCCTCCTCGGTCGGGAAGGTGCTGCGCACGAGGAAGGGAAATTCTGTCCGGTATAGCCCGATGCCATCGTAAACGAGCGACTTGAGCGTTACCGCGTCGGTCAGCAGGTTTATATTGGAATAAAGTGATATCCGCAGGCCGTCTTTTGTGGCGGTGCGGGGGGTCATCGGCGCGCTTCTCCCGGCAACCGCCTCGCGCTCGCGGGCCGATTTTTCGAACTGGTCGATGGTCGGCCTGGAGGGATTGATGAATATGGTACCGTTATCCGCGTCAAGGAGCGCGGCGGTTCCGTCGTTGCAGTTGAGGAGTGCGGGAACGTTCGCGATGATAAGCGGGAGCCTGAGGGAACGGACGAGTATCGACAGATGCGATGCCGCCCCGCCGGCAATGAGAATAATCCCGGAAATTTCTTCGGCCGACAACATCAGGACATCCGAGGGGTAAAGGTCGGCGGCGGCCACGATTTTGCCCCGGTATTCGTGGGAGGCTACTTCGGGCAGGAGGTTGGCCATGATGCGGATCACAAGGTCGCGCACATCGTCGGCCTTCTCCCGAAGGTAGGGGTTCCCCTGCCCGGCGAAAAAACCGGCGTACTCCCTTCCCACGGCCATGACCGCCTCGGGAGGATTCGTGCCCTGAGCCGCAAGCTCCTGCATCCTGCCGGTAAAATGACTGTCTTTGAGCATGAGGAGGTGGGCCGAGAAAATGAGCGAAGCCGCATCGGAAAGCTTCTGCTCCACCCGGTGCTGAAGACCCCGGAGCTGCTTCTCGGTTGCGCCGATTGCCGCGGAGAGATCCTGGAGGGTGAAGGGGGGATACTTTCGATCGGTACCATAGCGGTCGAACGATCGCGCCTTATCGAGGATCAGCACCCCGCCGTACCCGGTTCCTCCGGACACTCCCCTGCCCTTAATTATCGAAGGAAGGGTAGCAGTAGCTCCCGGAGGCGCCTCGGAAAGGGATTTCGCCGCCGGCGAAGCGGCTGCCCCCATGAGCTGGAGAAGTCGTGCGTTCTCGATGATATTGGCAAGCTGGGATGAAATAGCCTGCATGACCGCCATGTCCTCATCGCGAAACGGCATCGGTTCGCCGCGCTGAATCGTCAGGGCGCCGACAGGGTAGATCCCGCGCGCAATCGGTACTGCAAGGAAGGCATCGTATTTTTCCTCGTCGGTTCCCTCGAAAAATCGGTAGCCGGGATGGCGGCTTGCATGGGGCGTGCTGATCGGACGCATCTCCTTGACCGATAACCCGGTGAGGCCCTCTCCGCTCGCGAGACGGATCCTGCCGACCGCATCGTCTGCCAGGCCGACGTTTGCCCGCAGAACAAGGTCCCCGTTTGCGGCATCAACCATGTAAATAGAACACACCTCGGCTTCCATGTGGTGCGCCACCATATTGACTATCCGCTTCAGGAAAGCATCGATGGTATCGCTCCCGGAGAAAATCCAGTTCATCTCGCTGATATCGCACAAAAGCCGGATGGGATCCATGCTGCTCCTTTATTTGTTCCGTACCTCCACGGCAGGCATAGCCGCTCTCCCCGGTCCGGTGCAAATACCGGGAATTTCCGGGGCCGGGGTTCACAACAAAATTAAAATGCGACGGGGATATAAAGAAAATGTTATTACGCAGGTAGTTTTTATTCAAAATCAAAGTCAACTTCCGGGCGTTCCGTTGGGTTGCCCTGAAGGGCACCCCTCCGGCGCGCCTCCGCCGGGCTCTCGGCAGAGCCGAGCCGGTGTTTGAAGCCCTGCGGCTTCGCCTGGGTCTTCAAATACTGTCGGGGTCACTTCGTTTACCCCGACACCCTCTGTCCTCGCTAACGCAACGTCAAAATCCGCCTCACCCCTCGATCCCCTCTCCACAAGTGGGAGGGGAGGACGCCTTCTTTGGCGGCCGGGGTGAGGCGACCTTGGGTCGCCCCTGCAAAAATCCCCCGCCTTCGTCGCCCCCTTGTTAAGGGGGTCAAGGGAAGGGTTTTCAAAGAATTGGTGTCTTTTATGTTTTTTCTACCCTGAAAGAGGGCGTTGCGGGAGGGGAAAGGCGTTTGCCTTCAGGCAAACATAGCCTCCCCCTTCCGCTGGAAGGGGTGTGCCCAAAGACGCGTGCCTTTCGCGGCTTTGGGCCAGGGGGAACCGCTAAAGCGGTTCCCCCACCAGAAGCTTTTATATTCATCTTCCAATCGCCATTATCGCCACTCCGGCAACCGACACTAAGGTTCCGATAATTGCCTCCCGGGGGATGGCGGCACGATAGCGGATCGCTACCACCGGTATGATGAGGATCGGCGACATGCTGGAAAGTGTTGACACGATCCCGGCAGGAGCGTACTTGAACGCGCCAAGGTAAAAAATCATGCCGATCACCGGCCCGGCCAATGTCCCCAGGAGAAGCGGACGCCCGGCACCCCGGACAAAAAGCGGTTTTCCGGTCTTGCGGATCGCGAAGGAGATGCAGCCGGCAAGGGTGAGAACGACTGCGGCGGCCGCGACCCTTGCAAAGGCAGCCGATACCGGGTCCATGCCCGGGGCCGCGATAAATGCCTCGCGCGACATCACGGCTCCCCCACCCTGAAACAGGGTTGCAATTGCGGCAATGGCTACTCCCTTTGTCGAAACGATGCCGGGTTCCGCATTCGTCACCGGAACTCCTCGCATTTCATGCCCGGCACTATACACAATTCCGGCGAGAATAAGGCCGATGCCAAGGAGGGTGCCCCCCCCGAGCCGCTCCCCGAGAAGCATCCACGCCAGCCCGACCGAAACCGCCGGTGCAAGCATCAATATCTGGGTAGTTCGCCGGGCGCCGATCATGGTAAGCGCCTTGAGATAGAAGGCATCGCCTATGGCCAGCCCGGCAACGCCGGACAGTGCCAGCCAAATAAACCCGGATTGCGGAAGAGTAAAAGAGGATGCGCTTCCGGCAAAAAGAGCGGGGAGTGCAGCAATGGCCCCGAGAATTGCCGAAGCGATGACCAGCCGGAAAATATTAACGTGAAAGGAGCCGATTCTGCGGCCCGCCGCCGCAAAGCAAACCGGCGATATGGTCCAGAAAAGAGAGGTCGTGCCGGCAAGCACACTACCCTCAACGAGGCCGGTCATACCGGGTCCTATTGTCCGATTGCGGGCCGTTTGCCGCCGAATCGTTCCGGGTCCGGGCCCGGATACCTGAATTTGCAGTGCAGTAATATTGCGACGAGCAGAAAGGTCACCCCGTTGGAAATGATAATCGGCAGCGCTGCGATCATAACTCCATAAACCAGCCATAATACCGTGCCGGCAAGAAGGATGAGGATCATTACCAGTGAAACATCCTCCGCGGATTTGGTCCGCAGAATCCGGACAATCTGCGGAAGAAACGAGGCGGTTGTGCAGAATCCCGCCGTCAGCCCGACCGTATCGACACCTGTCATGATGCTCCTGTGGTAAAAACGCGTTAAAAATACATGGTTTGCCGGAGAGATCGCCGGATGGCCGCAAAAATGTGCCGGACCGGCCCGGTATGGTTTATTTTTGTGGCCGTCGAGAGTACAACCCCTCCCTTAACAATGGAGCAATCGGGCATGTTTGGATGTCATCTTGGAAAGCTTTTTCAGGTTTCGGTCGCCGGCGGGTCCTATCAGGAAGGTTTGACAGCCATGGTGCAGGGAGCGCCTCCGGGCCTCCTGCTTTCAGAGCAGGATCTCTATGCCGACCTCCTTCTGCGCAAGCCCGGAGCGGACGAACTCTCTTCACCGCGCAAGGAGCCCGACCTGCCGATTTTTTACACCGGGCTCAATGCCGCCGAAACCATCGAAGGTGCCGGAAACGAGAACCATACCAACGGGACTCCTATAACGATTCTCATTCCCAACCTTGATCGCCATTTCATTCATATAAAGCAGTACCAGGACACCAACCGGACTCCGCGGCCCGGCCACGCCTCCTATGCTTCGTTCTTAAAATACGGGCCCGACGACGACGCCATCGGCGCCGGCATTTTCAGCGGGCGCTATACGGCAACCATCGTCGCGGCAGGCTATGTTGCCCGGCAGGCGCTCCGGAAGGTCGGCATCGAAGTTTTCGGCTATGTCAAGGAACTCGCAGGCGTCGCCTGCCCCAACCTGGAATCGGCGGTTATCCGGAGCTCAGGCGAGGCCTTCAGGAAAATGCGGATCGCCACCGACCCGTTCTACCAGGAGATCTATGTCGGCAAGCGCGTTACCATGCAGATGCGCTTCCTCGAAAAAATGCGCGTCTTTGCTGAAATCGAAAATGAGATCGATGCAATCCGTGACAAAGCGCCGCGAATGAGCGCTTCCGAAATCCGTGACCGGTTCGGCGTTCATCCGGTGGTCAATTGCCCCGACCTTGCTGCGGCGCAGGCCATGACCGACGCAGTCAATCGGATCTCCGCAGGCGGCGATTCCGCCGCCGGCATCGTTGAAGTGCGGGCTACCGGGGTGCCGGTCGGCCTCGGGGAGCCGGTGTTCGATAAGCTTGACGCCGAATTCGGCCGCATGCTCGGCATCGGCGCGGTCAAGGGTGTCGAGGTCGGTGCCGGGTTCGGCGTCAAAGATATGACCGGGTACCAGACCAACGACCGGATGCATGTCGAAAACGGTAAGGTTGTCTTCGATGCCAACAGCGCAGGCGGGATAACCGGCGGCCTTTCGAGCGGGCAGGACATTGTGATTCGCCTTGCTGTCAAGGGCACGCCGACCATCGATCGAAAGCAGACGACCATCGATAAATACACGCTGCAAAATACCGAACTGGCAGCCATAACCCGCCGGGATCCTACTATTGTCGCGCGCATCTGGCCGGTTGCGGAAAGTTATGCCGCACTCGTGCTCCTCGATCACCTCACCATGCATCTCGGGTATCAGAACCTCCGCGAACGGGTTGCCCGCTGAGGTCCCTGGTGCTGAACCCCTTCAAGCCCCGAATGCCGAGCGGCACCGATCTCTCCCGGCTTGCGCACGATCTCGCCCCCATGCTCGCTGCCGGCTGGGCGCTTCCCCGGTCGCTGGAAGCGGTTGCAAAGCAGACCCATGACCGCAGAATCGCCCTTGCCCTGCCGATGGTGGCGGGCGAAATCCAGAAAGGAATCGGGGTCGAAGACGCCTTCCTGAACCACCGCTCCGCCTTCGGACCGCTTTTTTGCAGTATTATGAGGCTTTACGATGCCTCCCCCGCCACCTTTCCGGGCCTCCTGAGCCACCTGTCCGATTATTTCGAAAAAAACGAATCGTTCAGGGACCGGATCATCCGTACCGTAAAATATCCGGCTCTCATTGCCATCGGGAGTCTGGGTATTATTTTCGCCATGCTCGTTTATTTTCTGCCCCCGATGCTCGCCCGGGTATCGGCATCATCGATGATCCTGCCGCCGCTTTCGCGGGTGATTTACCGCTGTGTCTCCTGGATAGCCCTGCATCCGCAGGTGGAAATCGGTCTTGTGGCAGTGCTCCTGCTGCCTGCAACGCTCGCCTGGTACCTGAACAGCATGCTGCGGCCCATCAGTAATCTTCTGGAGTCGATTCCACTCCTGTGCGATCTTGTGCGCAAGGAGAGGCTGCGTCGATTTTCCCTTGCGCTCGCCTCATTGCTCGCGGGCGGGGTAGCAATCGGAGAGGCGATCACCCTAGCCGCCGAAACCATCAGGGGAACACCGCTCCATGAAAAGCTCCATGCAAGGCTCCCGGAAGAACCCAAATCCATTGCAAGCCTTGCCGCGGACCTTCGCAGGTCTGCAGGCTATTCCGAGCTGATCTTTAATTTTTTCACCGACGCCCAGGCGCGCCACAGTGAGTCCGACCTGTGCCGGAAAATTTCGGAGTTCTACCAGGAGGAGATCGAAACGAGCCTTACCGCCGTTTCACTTATCATTGAACCCGTAATCATCGTACTCGCCGGCCTCATCGGCGCGGCGATACTCTTCTCCCTCTACCTGCCGGCGACCCGATTTGTTGGAAAATAATCGGCATTCAATTTATAATTAAAGTATTCCCGACCGGGATGGAATCGCGCTAAAGTTTCCGCGGATTTCGCCGATACATTACATAGGGAATGAAAGGCGGTAATCATTATGCAGATAAACTCCATAGTCCAGCCGATAACTGCCGAATTGCGGAAGATCGAATCTGCAAAGAAAGCAGATACCAATACAAAGACCCGGGCACAGAGCGCCGATACTTCCAGCATATCTTCAAGCGGGCAGCAGCTGAGCGCCACCAATGGCGAAGCGGCTACTATTGCCGCTTCGGTTGCGGCGCAACCCGACGTCCGAACCGAAAAGGTTGCCGAGGTAAAGGGAAAAATTCAGAGCGGGTATTATAATTCGGATGAATTCGTGGATAAGCTGGCCGACAAGCTGCTCAACGAGTTCGGCATTTCGCAGTCTTAGAACTTATCTTAAATCGAATTTAATGCCCGGGGATGAGGAGATTCGTCAGGACCGGAGCATTACTAAGGGAGTAGCTCCTAAATATTGCGGTAGACTTTCAGGCGCTTGCTGCGGGAACAGTGTTTGAGCCGCCGAAGCGCCTTTTCCTTTATCTGCCTTACCCGTTCGCGGGTAAGGTTGAAGCGCTGCCCGATCTCTTCCAGCGTATGAGCGGTTTCTTCGCCGATGCCGAAATAGAGTTTCACCACCTCTTTTTCACGTTCCGAAAGCGTATCGAGAGTTTTCTCGATCTCCTCCTGCAGCGAGATATCCATGATCCCGTCATCCGGGCGTTCCTGGCTCTCATCATGGAGAACATCGATAAGCTTTGAGTCCTCGCCCTGCTTGAGCGGCGCATCCAGCGACATGTGCGTATTGCCGATTTTGATCGTTTCCCGCACCTCGTTCTCATCGAGGCTCAGTTCTCGGGCAATCTCTTCGACATTGGGCTGCCGACGGTATTTTTGTTCGAGCTTGCTCTGCGTCTTGCCGATCTTATGGATGGTGCCGACCCGGTTAAGCGGCAATTTGATGATTCGGGACTGCTCGGCGAGTGCCTGGAGGATCGCTTGACGGATCCACCAGACCGCATAGGAGATGAACTTGAAATTCTTTTTTTCGTCAAATCGCTTGGCAGCCCTGATCAGGCCCAGATTGCCTTCGTTAATGAGGTCGCTCAGGGGCAGGCCCTGGTTCTGGTAGTTCCGGCAGACGCTGACGACGAACCGCAGGTTTGCCTTGACAAGCCTTTCGAGAGATTTGCGCTCGCCGACGCGAATGCGGATGGCCAGGTCGGCCTCTTCTTCGAGACTCAACGTCTTGTTCTTGCTTATCTCCCGCAGATAGAGCGCCAGACAGCTTTCTTCGGATATAAAACGATTGGCGGTATCGGTGGAGATTGGACCCATAGTACCTGTCGGAGTGACGTTTTAAGCAATTTGGGTGAAATCGCGGCTACCTGGTCCTGCGTAGTTATTAAATATAACAATATTTTTTATAATATTCCAAGTTTTTCTCGTCAAAAAATTATATTTTTTACGGATGTTTTCAACGCGCCATGAGATTCTCGCTGCATTTCGCAATCCGGAACTTATGCAGCATCCCGGCCATCCTCCCGGGGTCCGCACCTTCTCCTGTCTCTCCGGCTGGAACAATCGCGTTATCGTTGAATTGCCGAAGCTGCATATCGAATTAAGCGGCATAGAGTATCTCGAATACTCCATCCCGCCCGACGAGGTTCGTCCGCCGCCGCTGCAGCTTCACTTTCAGCAGGATTGCTTCCGCCTCTGGTTCCAGGTGGACGGCAACGGCATCCTGCACAACATTTCCAGGAACGCTTTCGGGACCGCCCGACCGGGCCTCCTCGGGATCATGGAACGGAGCCAGCGCTACACCTACCTGCATCAGAAGGGCACTTTCGAGTGCTTCCAGGTGTTCTTCTCGCTCCTGCCGTCGCAGAATGCCCGGTGTTACTGGAACTCTTCAATCGAAGGAAAGTATGTGCTCGAAGGGCAGGAGCGCGCCTATTTCGAGAACCTGGCATTCGATCTCCTCTCGCTTCGCTCTAACGACAAGGAGGTCTGGGGTCTTGCCACAACCTCGCGGCTCTTAGAACTCTTTGTAGTCCTGTTCAACAAGGGTCTCCTGACGGTCGAGGAGTCGCAATTTCCCAAAGACAAGGCCAAAAGTCTGGTGGCCAAGGCAAAGATGTTCATGGAATTGCATTACACCCGCATGCGGCACCAGCGCGAGCTGGAGGCCGAGTGCGGGGTCGATATCAACTATCTCAATATCATTTTCAAAAAGGACACCGGCCAGACGCTGTACGACTATCTGACCAGCATCCGGATGGAGCAGGCGAAATTCCTGCTCCAAAATACCAGGGAACCGGTTACGGACATCGCCACCCGGGTAGGCTACCCGAGCGGCAATTCATTCACCAGAGCCTTTACGCGTCTTGAAAAATGTCCTCCGCTGGATTTCCGCCGGAAGTTCCACGATAACCGTAGAACCTGACCCACCCCGGGGAGCACCTATGAGTTGCATTGTCTGTAAATTCGGCGGCACATCCGTTGCCACGCCCGAAAAGCTGCAGCAGATCGTTACCATCTTAAAATCCAACCCGCAGCGCCGCTGCGTTGTCCTGTCTGCGCCCGGGAAGACCCCGGAGTTCCCGGTAAAGGTCACCGATTCTCTCATCGCCGTGGTCGACAAGTCCCTTCGCCGGCAGGACTGTTCAGCCGAAATTGCGGCGCTCAAGGAGCGCTACCGGGCGCTCTACGAGCCGCTCAAGGTCCCGCCCTCCCGTATTGCCGCCATAACCGCACAGCTGGACACCCTGCAGAAATCGACGGTTGATCACCCGGGCCGCTTCCGCGACAGCCTTGTCGCAGCAGGAGAGGACCTCAACTGCTGCCTCTTTGCCGAATACTGCGCGGTCATCGGGCTCGATGCAGTCTATGTATCGCCACGCGACGGCCTCCTCGTGACCCCGGTCTACGGCGATGCCCAGCCGCTGCCGGAAGCCACCCTGCGCCTGAGTGCACTGAAAAAAGTCGCCGAGCGAAGCATCATCGTCTTTCCCGGTTTTTTCGGCTATACGCAGGATGGAAATGTGGCGACCTTCAGCCGCGGCGGTTCGGATCTTACCGGATCCATCCTCGCCGAGGCGCTCGATGCCGCGGAGTACGAGAACTGGACCGACGTCGACGGCATCTACAGCGCGCATCCGCACATGGTCGACAATCCCGAACAGATCCCGGCATTGACATATAAGGAAATGCGGGAGCTTTCCTACATCGGCTTCAACGTACTGCACGAAGAGGCGGTCAAGCCGGTACTGCGCAAGAAAATCCCCATCCGGCTGCGCAATACGGGCAACCTTGAAAACCCCGGAACCCTCATCGTCTCGAAGAGGCTCCCGAGCGAGCGCGACGTTATCGGCATCGCCTCGGGCGACGGTTATTGCAGCATCACCCTGCAGAAATTCCTGATGAACCGCGAAAAAGGATTCGGGCGTCGCCTGCTCTCCATTTTCGAGGACCTGGGCCTTTCCTACGAACATTGCCCGTCGGGGGTCGATAATATTTCGGTAATACTTGACCAATCGCAGCTCAAGGTGGAGATGGCCAACACGATCATCAGCACCATCGAGCGGGAGCTCCGGCCCGACGAAATCCGTACCGAGTTCGGCATCGCCCTGGTGGCCGTCGTCGGCGAAGGGCTTATCCACAAGATAGGCGTGCTCGCCTCGGCCGCAACCGCGCTCTCGAAAGCCAACGTCAACATCAAGATGGTCAACCAGGGCAGCTCGGAAATAAGCGTTATCTTCGGCATCGATGCCGCCGACGAGAAGAAAGCCGTGAATGCGCTCTACCGGGAGTTCTTTGGAAGGAGCCGGCAGTCATGATCCGTGTCAATGAGCATTACTTGAAACTCAAATCGACCTACCTGTTTTCCGAAGTTGCAAAGCGCGTCGCGCAATTCAGGGCCTCCCGGCCCGGCGCAGAGCTTATTCCGCTTGGCATCGGCGACGTCACCCGCGCCCTGCCGCCCGCCTGCATCGAGGCATTCCAGAAGGCCGTCACCGAAATGGGGTCCGACGCCACCTTCCGCGGATATGGTCCGGAGCAGGGTTATCTGTTTCTTCGCGAGGCGGTTGCGAAAAACAACTTCCAGGCGCGGGGTGCCGACATTTCGGCCGACGAAATCTTCATCAGCGACGGCGCGAAATGCGACACCGGGAACATCCAGGAGCTCTTTGCAGGCGACATTACGGTGGCGGTCCCGGATCCGGTATATCCGGTCTACGTCGATACCAACGTCATGGCCGGCCGAACGGGGAATTTTGCCGACGGACGCTACCAGGGGCTCGTCTATCTTGACGGTACAGAAGCCAACGGCTTCATTCCCGCGCTTCCCGAGGTGCCGGTCGACCTCATTTACCTCTGCTTTCCGAACAATCCGACCGGAGCCACCGCAACCCGCGCCGTGCTTGCGCAATGGGTGGATTACGCCCGCCGGAACCGGGCGCTCATCCTCTTCGATGCCGCCTATGCGGTATTCGTTCGGGACCCCGAAATTCCGCGAAGCATCTATGAAATCGAAGGCAGCCGCGAGGTGGCTATCGAGTTTCGCAGCTTCTCCAAGACCGCCGGTTTTACCGGCACGCGCTGCGCCTATACCGTGGTCCCCAAAACCTGCATGGCCTGGGACCGCGCCGGTAACGAGGTCTCGCTGCACGGTCTCTGGAACCGGCGCCACACAACCAAATTCAACGGGGTCTCCTACCCGGTCCAGCGGGCCGCTGAGGCCTGCTACCTCGGCGACGGCCCTCGCCAGGTGGCGGAACTTGCCGATTACTATATGGTAAATGCCAACCTTATCCGCGACCGGATGACCGGTTACGGCTACTTCTGCACCGGCGGCCACAATGCTCCCTATATCTGGGTCAACATCAGGCGGGACTCGTGGGAGTTTTTTGACTACCTGCTGGAAAGGGCGGGGGTGATCTGCACCCCGGGAGCGGGCTTCGGCCGCTGCGGCGAAGGGTATATCAGGCTGAGCGCGTTTAATAATAAGAATAATGTGGAACGGGCGATGGAGAAGATTGGAGAAGTTCTGAAATAAAAGATAAAAGCCTCTGGTGGGGGAACCGCCTGCTGCGGTTATCCATTTGGCCCAAAAGGCCAAATGGACGGAGTATTAATATTTTTAATTGTACCAGCCCCAGGTCGGAGCCGCGCAAAGCCGCGTCTCCGACACTCCCCTTACCTCACCCTGCTCGAAGCTCGCCGCCCTCTCCTGAAGCGAGAGGGAGACAAGATCAAATTAAGAATAGTTATGAAGTTGCCTTTTGACTTTTTCGCAGAGGCCTCGTGGGTCCCCGCCGCAGGGTGCCTGTTATGAAGCACTCCCACATCGTGCGGCTGGTTCAATCAAAATCATAATATTCCGTCCATTTTGCCTTTTGGGCAAAATGGGGTGACCCGGCTCAGCAATCCAACCGATAAATCTCATCGTTCCCCTTACTCAGTCATCCCGACAACAACCTATCGTCGAAATAATTGACGGGCATGCAGGATTATCCTGATCGTATCTTGAGCCTGCTTACCGATCCTACAGGGATACTCCAAAGAAATGAAATATTATCCATTCTCTAATAATACACTAAAAAATTGACCCTATATTCTAAGTCAAATTGGCAATCATCAAATTATTTGTTGCAAAGGAGTGCTAGTATGAAAAAAACAATGTTCATCGCAGCAAGCTTACTTTTTTGCCTGCACAGCAGCATCAGTGCACAATTCTGTATCGATACCTTTAACCAGGTTGTAGTTAAAATTATCGGGACCGGCCTTTGGAACCTTTCCGATTCCACCCAGGTGACGCCCCTTGGAAACCTGTCAAAGGGTAATCCGGACATTAAATACGGGTCCGGCCTGTTAATAGGGTCGGATGGCCTCATTATTACAAATCGTCGCACGGTTACCGATGAATCCGGCATCGAAGTGCCCGGCCTCCTGGTAAGGCTGCATAAATCCAATCGTTACTTTCCCGCCAAATTAGTCTATATGGATCCCAATTATGACCTGGCGTTGATCGCGATTAATGCCCAGGGATTGCCATTTTTCAATTTGACCGACGATTGGATATCCGGCGGTCTGAAAGGTTCGATTATTACCATTCTGGAATATTCGCCCCAACTGTTTCAAAAAGCGCCTTCAGTTCTTTCCGGCTCAATAGGCAGGCAGGTTGAACTGAACGGCAGTACCGTATTGCAAATTAATGCTCCTGCCGGGCCGGAAAGTTACGGTGCTCCGGTATTTGACCACGAAGGTAAACTGGTCGGAATGGCTTCGGCAGCTACCGAAAAAGACCAGGGCACCATCCTGGTGATTCCGGCAATCGATATGAAAGGTACGGTAAACGATATGGCTATCGGCGGAGATTTGCAGCTTGCGCGAAAAGCCATGGAGGGTGACCCGTGGAAATTGCATGAACAGTATTCAATGCTGGGAATCGATATTGCAAAAGGTGAATATCCCGCGATGCAGGCGTCATTGCAGCAGCTTATGGCGGCTCCCTGCCCGGAAGCCTGCATTCTCCACAGCGGTTTTCTCTACTCTTCGGCGCTTGCCGATTTTAA
Source organism: uncultured Fibrobacterota bacterium (assembly GCA_963803935.1). GTDB lineage: Bacteria > Fibrobacterota > Chitinivibrionia > Chitinivibrionales > Chitinispirillaceae > BOG-1184. The sequence goes on from CAWDOZ010000010.1 coordinate 25,795, forward strand.
AAATAAAAAAAATGAATCGGGCACGCTATTGCTGAACCAGGCGGTCAACGAAGTGAAAAAAGGAGTCCAGTTGAAATCGGCGCTGGGGGCTAGCCGGTACGCAGGCTACCTGCTGGCGCTCAATGATGCCGGGCGCAACGACCGTGCGGCCATGAGTCCCTGGAGAAATAGTATCTCGAAAGTGCCCGGAATGAACCCGGCTACCATACCCGAAACCGGTGGAACTGGAAAACCGGGAGAGAAATCCCTTGCGCTCGTTCCCGTCGTACCTTCAAACAGCACAGCGGCGGATGAACAGGGTTCAGGAACATCGTCGGTCACCGCCGGTCTGCCCGATGAGCTGGGCAGAAAAACCCTGTTCCGGTTAAGCGGGTCGAATACGATCGGCTCGGAACTTGCTCCTGCGCTGGCTGAAGGATTTATGCGGTCGCGAATGAGTGCTGCCGATGTTTCTGTCGAACCAAACGATACTGCCATTGAAAAAATCGTTACCGGTATAGCGCATCACGATACGCTTCTTATCGCAATTAAAGCGCACGGGTCCGCTACCGCGTTCAAGGGATTGGACAGCCAGACCTGCGATATCGGGATGTCATCGAGACCCGTTAGCTCCAAGGAACTGAACAGCCTGAAAAGACTCGGCGATTTGACCTCTGCTGCCTGCGAACATGTTATCGGGCTCGACGGCATTGCTATCATTGTCAACAAGGGAAATCCAATCAATGCGCTGAGCGTACCGGATATTGCAAGAATATTTTCGGGTGAAATTACAAACTGGTCGGCAATCGATTCGGCGATGAAAGGATCGATCACTATATATTCCCGCGACAGCAACTCGGGAACCTTTGACGGCTTGAAGCGTATGGTTCTTGAGAGGGACCCGAATGCAAAGAAACACCTCTCTGCAAGTTCAGTTATTTGTGAGGGTAACGATCTGATATCGGAAAAGGTATCTCGGGACATTAATGGAATTGGTTTTGTAGGACTTCCCTTTATCAAAAACACCAAGGCGCTTGGAATATCCGAACCGGGATCATCTCCCCTGGTTCCCACGGTTTTTACCGTTCAGACCGAGGACTACCCGTTGGCCAGAAGATTGTTCCTGTACGTCCCCACGACGGTGAGCAGCAACTATGTCAATGATTTCCTGAGTTTTGCAAAATCATCGGAAGGCCAGAGAATCGTCGAACGAATAGGATTTGTATCTATGGAGATCCATAGTTCCAAAGTTGCCTTGCCGACTAACCCGGATAGAGAGTATCAAAAAATCACCCGTTCGGCGGAACGATTGTCCCTGAACTTCCGGTTCAGGGTCGGCAGCTCGGATTTGGATAATAAGGCGGTGGACGATCTCGGGCGATTCGATCTCGTTCCTGTCGGATCCCCAGAAGAACGGCTGTCATATCTATCTGCTTGGCTTTGCCGATGGAATCGGAACCGATGATGCCTGCAGGAAAGTCGCACTGATGCGGGCCTCCGCGATTTCAGAGCAGCTCCGGGAACGCGGCATAAAGCCCTTCCTGGTCAAAAGCTTCGGGAAAACAAACCCTGTTGCTGATAACACGACGGATATCGGCCGCGAAAAAAACCGAAGGGTCGAGGTCTGGATCAGCCAGGATAATGTCCAGAGTTCCTATAACAATTGACCCTGATACCGGGCACCGGCGGAAAAGTTCTCAAGAATAGTATTCAGCTCGGCCAGGCAAATCAGCCGGCAAGCCGTCAAATCTTTCCAACCCGCCAAACCCCTCCTATGGTAAATTCGACATACACCGAATTCGGGCAGAAAACATGAAAGCACTCGCCATTGGTACTCGAAGTCGTCATGAAATCGACAAAAATTCCCGACGTTAGTCCGACCCGGACATCGAGTCTTGTCGGGTTGGCAATCGAAATAATTCTCCCGAAATGGATTGCGGTCAATATCCGCTCAATATAGCCGGAATCGTGATAATCGTCGCTCCCGCAGAGGATACTGCTTTCCTTATCGAGTACTCTCCATCCGCAAAAGGTGGTTCCGATTTCCCATTCACCGTAATAGCTGAAGGTCAATCCCGGCAGGTTATGCAGAATTTTTTCGCCGAAGCCGAGGCTCAGGCCCGGAACATCGAATCGCACCCTGCAGCACTCTTTACCGAGCATCGGCAAAATTGCCGCTTGCGCTTCGTCGTCCAGGCCAATGAGGCTCATTTCCAACGCATCCATACCGAAAGTGCCTTTCAGGCATCCTTGTCCAGGTAACGGTTCCGTGGCTTGCTTTCTCATTTTTATAATACTACCTCTCGGCACCGGGAGTCAAAGCATTCCCGAAATTATCGTGTTCCTGTGGAACACTATTTGCCCGGAAATTTTTACCCCTGATGAGCATCAAGGCTGCTCCCCTGCATATTCCAACCTCATCCGCTGCAGATATTTAACATAATTATTATTCAAGCCTCATTTTGTACTAATTCCTGGAATCGAAATTAATATACGGATGCGGTATCCTCCGCGATGAAGCAAGGAAAGTTTGTGGACAGAAAACCATTGAATGAAGCATCGGGAGATTGAATGCTGAAAAAAAACTGCTGGGAGGCGACAAACTGCGGGCGTGAAACGGGCGGAAAAAATGTCGATGAATTGGGGATTTGCCCGGCGAGCCGGGAGACTGCGGTCGACGGACTCAATGATGGTAAAAATGGCGGGCGGGTATGCTGGGCGGTTCCCGGGACACTGTGCGACGGCGAAGTGCAATACTTCGAAACGCAAAAATGGGGTAAATGCCGCAGATGCGCCTTTTTCTGGAAGGTCCACCGGGAAGAACGTGCAAACTATGCAGGCGTTGCCAGAATTATGGAAAGGCTCCTGGTTCGCTCCCGCTCTTTAAAACCCGCCGGGAGCTGTATAATCGCCTCGATATTTTAATAGCATCCATCCTATACCTCAAATTTATCGAGGGAGGGTCTTATGGCCAGAGCGATTCAATCCGCTATCAAAAACGTATGGAACATCCAGGCGAGCGATGAAAATGAATTTGAAGAGATGGTGGCAAGGTTGAAAAATTATTATACTATTCCCTATACCGATAAGGATCGCTTAACATTTCCGATTGCCGCAAAGAATATCGAGTCAATCGCCGCGCGGCTTTCGAATGAACGTCCCCCCATTAATCTCGCTCAATAAACGGCCAATCATAATTATCGTTTCCTTTAAATCGGTCGGTCGGGAATACCCTCTTCGATAATTGCAATGGCAGGAGTATACTCTGAGCCGGTCCGGCATTGGCCGGCTACCCACGCTCTTACGGAATCCCCTACTAAAAAAGCCCAAGGATCCTGCGTATGGCAATTTCCTCCTCGATGCCCTCGGCCCGGATTTCAAGGGAGCTGCCGGGTCCGGCATCGAGCAGCAGTATTTCCAAAATGGAAGTGGCATCGGCAACTTCCCTTCCTTTGCTGATAGTGACCTTACTGTCAATGTCTCGGCACGCTCGTGCAATTTTCGCGGCCGGCCTGAGACGAAGCCCATGATAATCACGTACGATAACTTTTCGGTGCAGCATTCCATGCTCCTTGAAAGGATGTCCTGTCAATTCTCAATTTCGGCACCACTTTATCGGGGACAACCGGCTCGGGCACTACCTCAATCAGCCGGAAGGCAAGCTCCCTCACAGCCAACTCAGAAATTGCCACATCCGGAATAAGATATTGATTTTGTGCAGATTGCCTCATTTTCAGGATAACCGGCACAATGACTTTCAGTTCGCTTTTCGGATACTTCACAAGAAATTTATTATAGTAACGATTATGTAGAACTGAGAGTCAAAGCGATTTTCGTGCCAATGTTTAATTTGCAGCCGGAGTTGCTGCCGGAAGCGGATTGATTGGATGGGATTCAGCTATTGTTGCCGAGGGCAGACCTCGCATTAAATCATTTACACTTACAGGGGGGGAGAGGCTTGAAAGCTCTCAGCTTGCCGAAAAGCAGCAAAGGAAAGATCCTACGCCTTTGGTCAAACATGAATGAAATCGATTAAAACAGCTGCCGGCAAGGCATTCATTGACCCTTCCGTCAGGCAATGTGTCAAGAGCTGTTTTCCGCAGATACCGATCGGTCCCCTGCTACACGACTCCCCTGTCATTGAGATAGGTCGAATACTCGCGGTCGGTCCTCTGGATATGGTTAATGAGCATATTCCCGATAAAATCAAGAATCCCCATCATGTATAGCAGTGGCTTTCCCCACGTTGTCCTGTCCATTATCTCCTCTGCGTGCCGGGTCAGGGCCAGATGATCGTGGCGATGCGTTACCAAACCGGGAAAGCCGTATTGCTCCATCAGGTCTTCCTCGGTCTTGAAATGCAGGGACGCAAATTCTAGAAGTTGCCGGAACTGGGGCTGCAGAATATTCGTTGCATAATCGGCCCGCATTCCCTTGTCAAGTTCGCAGGCCATTGCAATCAATTTTTTATGCTGTTCATCGATAGTTGCAATATTGACGCTCAGGTGCGGGTCCCAGGTAAGCATGTATCGACTCCGGTAATTGGATGATATTCATGAACAAGCGTAGCAAGCGCCCGGCAGGTTGCTTCCACCTTATTATATCATTGAAGCGCGGGTAATTCCAGACGGAGGATGGCCAATTCAAATTCTTGAGGAGGCTTCATGCCAGGGGGAACTGCCTGAGCGGTTCCCCCACCAAAGGCTGTTAGAGTCCTCCCCTACCTTACCATCGACACCGTTTCCTTAATCGCCCGGTCCCCGGCCTGAAACACCTGCACCAGCGATCCGGAGGCGCGAAGTTCGGCGGGCAACGTGATGGAATGGTTTCCCGCTCCCTGGCGACCGTTAACGAGTGTTGCCAGCAGCCGCCCCTTGAGGTCGAAGTAGCTGATTTTCACCATGCAGGATGAATTCAAAGAGTAATGCAGGCTGGCGGTGAGCCGATCGAATACGAGCGATTGCGGCATGAAGCCGGCCTTGAGCGATGATGAATGCGGCAGCACAACGCTGTACTGCGTGGCGGTCCGGTAAACCGGGTAAACCGTGACATTTCCGGTAAACGGAGTGCCGAAACCGAAATTGTTGGTACTTGCCACCAGCGAGTCGACGGCTGCAAAACAGATAAAATTCTCGCCGTTAACAAGTGAATCCCCGCCCCAGTTCCAGGTCCAGGAGGTTGAATCGGACCCCGGTGATGCGAGTGTAGCCTGATTCCAGGGCGCATCGATGGTACCGACCCCGCACAGGGCCGCAGCGATCCCGATATGGCCGGTCATCTCCCTGTTGACCGCCCGACCTGTCAGGGAGGGCTGGGCCGAATTGGCGGCATGGTACGGGATCGTATCGATGATTGACCAGAGTTTGGTATCGACGACCGGTACTTCGTTAACGACCGTCAGGTTCGCCGAGCCATAATTGGCGAAAAACGCATTCCCGGTAACCGGATCGACGCCCACCGCCATCGGGCTCGTACCGGCGTTCAAGGTCATCATAGCGTTGGAAAAGCCGTCTATAATGGTGAGAGAGTTACTGCCGTTATCGGCAACGTAAATTTTGTTGGTAACGGTGTTGATAGCCACTCCCTGCGGTGTAGCGGTCACCGGTACGGTCGTCGCCAGGCCGGTTGCCCCGTTTATCACGGAAACCGTTCCGTCGGAATCGTTGCATACGTAAATTTGACCGGTTATCGGGTTCGCCGCGCAAACCAGCGGCCCGGCTCCAGCCGCAACCGTCGTCACGGCTTCCGTCGCGCCGTTTATCACCGACACACTGCGGCTGCTGAAGTTTGTCACATAGATCATATTGGTGAGGGGATTGACCGCAATACTCGTCGGGCGGGTCCCGACGGTAATGGTGGCGGCAGTTTTATTGGTTGCTCCATTGAAAACCGATACCTGGCCCGTCGTGGAATCGGCAATGTAGATCATGTCGGTAGTCTGGTTAACGGCAATGGCATCCGGGTAGGCGCCGGATGGAAGGGCAAGCGTGGCGGTGTTCGTGGCACCGTTGATAACAGCAAGGGAGTTGGTATTGGCGGCCAGGCTTGCAACGTAAATCATGTTCGTCATGATATTGACGGCAATGCGGAATGGGGTCGCATTGACCGCTACGGTCGAGGTGCCGTTGGTCGCTCCATTGATCACCGTAACGTTGGCGCTGCCCTGGTTTGCAACATAGACCATATCGGTTACCGGATTTACCGCTATCGCGTTCGGAGTAGTTCCCACCGCCACGGGAGTGACCGAGCCGGTTGTTTCATCGTAAACACTGACGCTATTGCTGCCGCGATTCGCCACATAGATTTTCCCGGATGCCGGATTTACCGCAATGGCGACCGGATCCGTACCGACGGTTGCGGTTGTGGCACCCGCAGTTATCCCATCTATGACGCTGAGCTTCGCCGCGCCCGAAAAATCGACGAATATTTTATTGGTCAGGGGGTTTACACACGCATAGTTCGGGGTGCCGGCAAGGGCAATGGAGGTGACGCTCCCCCGCTGGTTGTCGATCTCGGTAACCGTATCGACACTGAGACTCGTTACATAAATCTTATCCGTAACCGGATTAACGGCTATGGTATTCGGACTGCTGACGACCGTAAGCGTCGAGACGGCATTTGTCGCTCCATTGATGACCGACACGGTGCCGTCATTAAAGTTGGCAACATAAATTTTGTCCGTTATCGGGTTCACCGCTATATCGATGGGATTCATCCCCACAGCAAGGGAAGCTGTTGCATTGGTTGTTCCGTTGATCACCGTTACGGTATCGCTCCCGTAACTGGTCACGTAAATCGTGTTCGTGACAGGATCGACTGCCACCTTTGAAGGGCTTCTGCCCAGCGCAACGGCCGAAACCGAATCGGTTGCTCCATTGATGATGGAAATGCTGTTACCCACGCTGTTGGCAACATAGATCCTGTTTGTTATCGGATTGACGGCAACTGCGACAGGAGTATTGCCAACCCCGATGGTTGTTACACTGTCGGTTGCCCCATCGATGACCGAAACGGAATTGCCGCTTGAATTGGCCACATAAATTTTATCGGTTGCGGCATTAACGGCAAGATCGACGGGACTTGCCCCAACCGGAACGGTTGAGGCGGCGTTTGTCGCTCCGTTGATCACCGTCACCGAATTGCTGGAGCCGTTGGCAAGATAAATCGTATTGGTCACCGGGTTAACGGCAATCCCTGAGGGATTGGTCCCGCCCTTGACCTGTTGAACGAGCGTACCGGTGGCTGCATTGATCACCGCCACCGAAGCGGCCTGCCCATTACCGCTGATCGCCATATACACGAGATTCGTTACCGGGTTGACCGATAGTTTCGCCGATGAAAGTCCGGCCCCGGAGACGGAAATAGTTGCAGTGACCAGGTCCGCGTCTGCAATGCCGGTTGAAGCTATGATCGCCATAATCGCAAACAAACGCCCGTTGCCCTTCAACATCGAACTCCCCCTTCGTTGGATTGAGTACTGATACCCTGACGCCGATTGGAAACCATGAGATAATATAAAAAATGCTTGGCCAAATTTGGAATATTTGATTTAAGCCCCCATTTCAAAGAGCAGTTTGTACGCCCTTGTTCCGAGGTTTTACCGGCCGATTGCCGCGGCCTCCACCTGCAAGGGGCCGATACAGGATAAAAATCGGCCGACTCCTGCCGCAGGCAAGATCAAACCCGGTTTGTGCCGGCAAAACCTGTGGAGTCGGCAGGCAACTATCTGTTCTATGGTGACAAAAACTAATTTCTTATAAAAGTGGAGTATGGTCCGGGGAGATCGCGATGAGGAAATTTTACGCTTCAAAGAGCTACAAAAGATTGCCGGTAGCCCTGCAGAATGCCTTTGTTACCATAAAAGGGGCGACGTACTCGTTTATCCGCAACGGGTTTGACTCCCCTGCCCTGAACTCAATGCTTCTTGCCGACGAATCGATGGATGAGGAGCAGATCCGGGACATGCAGTACCGCAAGGTCGCATCTCTCCTCGAACATGCATACCGTAATGTCCCCTATTACCGCAATAAATTTTCTGAAATAGGCTTCCATCCCGGCGATTTCAAGAGCCTCGCCGATTTATCACTGCTCCCTATTCTCACCAAAGAGATGGTTCGCGATAGCGCCGAAGATTTTATTGCCGAAAACTATCGACGAAAACATCTGGTGACCGGTGCAACGAGCGGCACCACCGGGGTCAGCCTCACCCTGAAGATGGACAGCCGCCTGATTCACCTTGAACGCGCCTTTGCCCTGCGCCAGTACCGCTGGGCAGGACTGCCGAAACGCGGCGGCCGCTGTGCGCTTCTTCGCGGCGACATGATCGTTCCGGCGGAACAGAACAGACCGCCATTCTGGCGTTACGACGCCTGGGACCGGGAAATGTGGTTCTCAGCCTACCATGTTTCCGAGGCTTCAATGCCGTATTACCTGAATGAGCTTGAGCGATTCGATCCCCACATCATCTTTGCCTACCCTTCCGCGGCTTACGGGCTGAGCCAGTTTGCCGCTGAGGCAGGCCGCAAACCTCAAAATCGTTCGCTCAGGGGAGTCGTCACCTCATCGGAAACTTTTTTGGATTTTGAACGACGGAAGGTTGCCGAGATTTTCGGTTCGAAGATCTTTGATTGGTATGGCCAGTTCGAAAGAGTTATTTTCATCGGCACCTGTGAAGCGGGCAAGTACCACGTTTTCCCTGATTACGGGTTTGCCGAATTTCTTCCCGCCGGAGTTGACGAAGACGGGATAGAGCACCATGAGGTGGTCGGGACCGGATTCTTGAATCGCGTCATGCCGCTTATCCGCTACCGGACCGGGGATACCGTTACCTTGCCCGAACGGGATGCGGCCTGCGGATGCGGCAGGCATTTTCCGCAGGTGAGCTCGATCATCGGCCGGTCGGACGATGCGATTGTAACGCCGGATGGACGGCGATTGAGTACCCTTGCGCATGTTTTTAAATCCATTCCCGGCATCCGAAGGGCCCAGATTGTCCAGGATACTATCGATACTTTGACGGTTCGTATCGTCCGGGGACCCGGATACAGTGCGGATGGTGAAGCGAGCCTCATTGCCCATATCCGGGAACGGACGGGAAGCGGCATGCAAATTCAGGTAGTTCAGGAACCCGTCATTGCTCCGGGAAAAAATGGCAAAATCAAGATGGTGGTTTCCAATCTTCCTAAAAGGAATTAGAGGGTTTTCTCCCTCGGATCCTCTGCCGAACGGTATCTAAACTATGACCTCATCACCCGCATGGGAAGTTCGATCGCCCCGCTCGCTGAAACTGCATTCCGGAGTTTCGGCTACAATCTGGATTCCATTCCTGTTTTTTGCCATCCAGACAACACGGGGAATAATGTTCTGGCGCAACACCGCTGCAAGCACCGATGCCTCACTGGTCGATGCGGTGCAGACCAATCTGGAAGGTTCTCCCATGGACCGGGTTGTTCTTTCGGTTCTCATGCTTCTCGCGCTTTTTACCATGCGGAAACGTCTGGATAAAGTCGGCATGTTTCTCAAAAACAATTACATGCTTCTCATCCTGCTGGCCGTCATGGCAATCAGCATCCTGTGGTCCGATTTCAAACTGGTATCGCTCAAGCGCTGGGTTCGCAGCATGGGGCTCATCATCATGGTCATGATGATCTTTACCGAAGAACATCCGCTCCGGTACGTCGTGAAACTCATCGAAATGCTGTCGCTTTTCCTCATCGGCGGTTCACTCATATTGATATTCTTTGTGCCCTCCATCGGCACCGAGGTATGGACCGGGGGGGAAGTCAGCTGGATCGGTCTCGCCACCCATAAAAACATGCTCGGTCAATACGGCGCAATGGGATCGATATTCTTCCTGTGGCGTTTTTTCTGCGTCAGGGAGGTCCGGCAGAAGCTGTACTACCTGACGCTCCTTGCCGTAGCGCTTTCTGCCCTCATTCTTGTCGGGTCCCGGAGCTTTACCTCCATTTCCGTTACCTTCATCGGCATGATGATCCTGCTGCTTTTTGTCCTGTCGCGTAAATTCGGAAAGCTCGGATGGGTCGTGGTTTTTTTAATTACCGTTTCCGTCGCCATGGGCGTCCTTTTTGTCCAGAACAACGTTCTCTCCCAATCGTTGACGAATTATCTCCTTGAATCCAGCGGTAAGGACCTTACCTTTACCGGCAGAACCGATATCTGGAAGCAGACCATTAAAAATGTTGATGGCCGGGAGGCCATGATAGGCACCGGTTACGAATCCTATTGGCTCACCAAAAAGGCCGACAAGATCCGCTACCTTCTCGACTGGGATTTCTTCAGCGCACATAACGGCTATATTGAAACTTTCCTGGAGCTTGGCGTTCTCGGGCTTGTATTTCTCGGCCTGTTTCTCTGGACAGCGGCTAGAAACATTGCGAAATCAAGGAAAGAAAGCTATGAACTCTGCATGCTGTGGACGGCATTTCTTACCATCAGCTTCATCTCAAATATATTCGAGAGTAATTTTCTGGTTTCTACCGATCTTTACTGGATTCTGACAATTTTCGCAAGCGTTAATCCAAAATGCTTTCATGCCGACGGCAATGAGGTGGCGCCCGTTTCGATACCCGATTTTCCATCGATCCAGGGCGTGCGGATAGCACGCGGTCCCTTTGTCTCGGGCTGACCGGGTACCGATGCCGCCAATCCAGCAGACAAAAGAACTGATCGGTGCCGCCTGCAGAATTACCGGAGCCTTTGCCCTGTACCGCCTTCTGCTCCGGCGGCGTGTAACGATACTGGTCTATCATAACCCCTCGCTATCGGCTTTTGAACGCCACCTGGCATTTTTGTCCCGGCACTTTACTTTTATTACAATCGACGATCTTGGTGACGCGTTATCGCGCAGGGACTTCTCGGGTCTGCCGCCCTTTCCGCTCGTCGTAACTCTCGATGACGGTCACGCTGCAAACTATCGGCTCATCGAAGCGTTCAAATCCTACGGGCTCAAACCGGTCATCTATTGCTGCAGCGGCATTGTCGGCACCAGCCGCCGTTTCTGGTGGAACAGCGGCGTCAGTGACGTTGAATTTCTTAAGAAACTGCCTTCGGATACGCTGCAGGCGCTGCTCAAAAAGGAAACGGGATATGAGCCCGACCGGGAGTATGATACCCGCGACGCCCTGAGCGAATCCGAGCTTATGGAAATGCTTCCCTACATAACGGTCGGCTCGCATACCCGGTTTCACCCGATTCTTCCGAAGTGCAACGATACACGGTGCGAGGAGGAAATAACCGGCTCCCGGGCAGACCTTGAGCGTCTCACCGGCCTCCAGGTACGGCACCTGGCCTGGCCCAACGGCGATTATGGCGCCCGCGAGCTTGAGGCAGCCGCAAAAGCCGGGTACGTAACAATCAGGACCATACGCCATGGCTGGGTAACGCCGGATTCCGACCCCCTCGATCTGCGGGCCGTCGAGGTCCAGCACGATGCGAGCCTCGATGTATTGCGCGCCGAGATCATGGGCATCAATGCCTTCCTGAAACGCCTCTTCGGAAAAATCTACAAAAAATAGGGAGTTGTCCCATGTTCCGACCGGCCCGGCGAATTGCATCTATGCTCACCCTCATTGTTTCGATCGGCTACAGTCTTCAGGATTCCTCTGCGGGCACCGGGGAAGCATCCGGGGATTCACTGGGTCGGTTCGCCCAGGCGTGCGGGAAAATTTTCGGGTCGCTCTACGACGACTGCTGCATCCCGGAGCGCGATCTTCCGGTGCAGCAATCGGCGATCGGCCGCTATTGCACCATGGTAACGGACGCGCACTTTTTCATGACCCCCTGCCGCCCGGGAAAATACACCTTTAACTTCGAGGCTCCCGACCGCGTTGCCGAATGGGCCCAGATGCATCACAAGCTTCTGCGCGGCCATACCCTTATCTGGTATCCCTATGTACCCAAATGGCTCTCCGACACCACTCTCACAAAGGACGAACGATCCGCCCTTCTCGAAAATCACGTCAAGACCGTTGTCGGACGATACAAAGGGAGGATCTATGCCTGGGATGTTGTCAACGAGCCCTTCGAAGGCGACGGGTCGTTCAGGAAATCGTTCTTTTTTAACAATTTCGGCAGGGAGTACATAGAAAAATCGCTCCGCTGGGCCCATGCAGCCGATCCGGATGCACTTCTCTTCATCAACGATTACAACACCGAGGAGATAAACAGGAAATCGGATGCGCTCTATGCCCTTGCTGCGGACCTGGTCGCCCGCGGCGTGCCCTTGAGCGGCATCGGCTTTCAGATGCACCTTTCGCTTGAAAAGAGCACCGATTTTGCGAGCGTGGCGGAAAATCTGCACCGGTTCGCCGCACTGGGGCTCGATATTCACTTCACCGAGGTGGATGTAAAGATCCGGCAGCCCGCTACCGCTGACGACCTGGAAGAACAAGCAACAATCTACCGCAATCTCGTGAAGGTATTTCTTGCCGAAAACCGGTGCAAGGCATTTGTCGTCTGGGCGCTGTCGGATGCCACGTCGTGGATACCCAAGTATTTCAAGGGTTATGGCAGTGCATGCATCCTGGATAAAAATTATAAGCCAAAACCTGCGTTTGAGGCCATAAAGCAAGAGTTTAATGGATGCAGGTAACGTAATGCATATATATAGTTAAAGAGCCTTGGCAGGGGGAACCGCTCAGGCGGTTACCCTGCCTCAGGCTTCTAAAATGGTTTCCCCATCTCAGCAGTAACTATTTTCGATTAAATTCGATTTTTGAATAGGCTTGAGGAATATGTTTACTGCACCTGAAAATATTAATCAAGCAGCGGTGCTATTGCTCGAATCGGCCCCCGCAGGTTCGCAGGTAATTTTATTTGGTTCTCATGCACGCCAAACAGCGACAAGCTTCAGTGACGCGGATTTTCTCGTTATCGAACCTGAAGTTCTTGACCGTTATGGAGAAATGGTCAGGCTGCGCAGAATTCTGCGACCGCTTAGAATTGCCGCTGATGTTGTGGTTGTCAGCCGGTTCGTTTATGAAAATTGGAAGGATATTCCCAATACCCTGCTTTATAACGCAGCAAGAGAGGGAATAGATTATGGCATCGCCGCTTGATCAGGCGCATCTCCGGTACAACTCAGGTGGGGGAACCGCTCAGGCGGTTCCCCCTGGGCTGAAGCCGCGCAAAGCCGCGTCTTCAGCCACACCCCTTCCTGCGGAGGTGCGAGGCCATGCCTGCCTCGCTAAAGCTCAGCAGGCGCTCTCGCACCCCCGCAACGCTCCCCTTAGGTAGAAAAAATACGGGGAAAGATATCAGGAAAAAGTTTCCTATTTAGCAAATAAAGATGATAAATTTCAATCGGAACTATTTTTTTCTGTTTTTCGCAGAGGCTTGTGGGTCCCCGCCGCAGGGTGCTTATCATAAAGCACTCCCACATAGTGCGGGTGACCCGGCTCAGCCATCCAAAAGAATTTGAATTTGATACTATATTCCGGCTCGGCTTTGCCGAGAGCACGGCGGAGGCGCGCCGATGGAACCCTTCAGGGTGCCATCCGGAACGCCCGGAAGTTAACTTTCCTTTTGAATTTTCAAAAAAGCTACCTGAACAGCTACTGATATTGAATGTTATCTTTTCCCCGCCAGGCCCCAAAAATCCGGCATCCCCACCCCTCCCGGATCAAAAGTATATGCATCCTCCTCGTCGAAGTATCCGCATGAAAATCTTTCGAGGGGAATTCCGGTACGCACCGAGAGCATATAGGCATACAGAAATACCTGGGTTGCGGCAAATCGTTCCCGTCGCGCCCCGGGCTTGTAATCCCAGACCTCGATAGAGCCTTGGTCGTGCCCGGGGTTGAATCGCAGGATGTCGATATGCCCGGTAAGGCTTTCCGCTGTTGCAAAGTGCTTCTCATAGCCTGCAACGTCGGCCTGCTCGATCCAGAGGGGGACCTCGGCTGCCAGGGTTCCTATGTCATGATCGAGGAAATACTTTTGAAGATTTTCATGCGCCGACTTGAACCCGGTATAGCCGATGCTCGATCGGGCAAGGGTGATTATCTCATGATCGGTCGTATGGGCGGGCATAGCCCCGAGCGGAAGCTTGCACCGTGAGCAGCGGAAGGCGGATGCTTCGAAAATATGGTTTGGACAGTGCTCGAAAAGGCTTTCCAGAAATGCATGTAACGAATCGGGCGAGCAGCGCGATCGGGTGCGGTGGAGCCGGTAGCGGTAATACCATTGGTGTTTGAAGGAGATGACCCGGATTTCGGGGGTGGGTTTCACAAATTTTAAAATACAACGATGGCCCCTATCGAAATGCGAAGCCCGCGTAACAAGTTTCAAGGAACTTTAAGCAGCTCGGAACCTGCCAGAAGATACAGCACTATGAGCATTGCAATTACGGCAACGACCATGAAAAGGGGATTAGTGAGAAGAGCCTGCACAACACCCGGGAGCCCCGCTCCCCGATCGCTCAGGCGACCGTGCCGCGCAAGGCGCATAATCCGCGCTTCGAGCAGGGGCGGGACCTCCTCTTCTCGAACCAGTTCGACCCTTCGCCTGATCTCACGATATTCGGCCAGAGCCTTTGTGCAGGTCGGGCAGGAATCGACATGCGCCCGGATTTCAGGATCGGCATCGTTGAGGAGCAGCGCGATAATCTGCTCTTCGGAGCAATGACCGGCACTCATCGAATCGTTCATGGTCGCCTCACGAGATGTTCGCGCAACCTGCGCAAAGCCCTGAATGCCGTTACCCGCGCATTGGCTTCGGTCATGCCGAGCATTGCGCCGATCTCGGCATAGGTGTAGCCCATTTTTATGTGAAAATAAACGACAGCCCGTTCGGACGGAGGCAACTGCGCCACCTCCTCCCATGCCTGTGCGCCGTCATCCGTATTCGTATCGGCTGCGGCAGGCAGTGCCGCATCGTTGCATTCGGCAAGCCTCGCCGTATGCCGGAAGTGATCGATGCAGGCATTCCGGGCTATCCGGTGCAGCCAGGCACTGCATTCGCTGTCGTTCCCGGGCGCCCCGGCGCCCTGCCAGACTTTAACAAAAACAATTTGCAGGATGTCGTCGCTCAATGACCTTTTCCCGGTCATCCAGCGGATAAAATTGTAAAGACGTTTTGCGTGCACGGCATAGAGTTTCTTGAAATCGCCTTCGTCCATCATTGCCGACCTCCGGTCGCAGACGTTATGCCGTCCTGGAATCATTCCGTTTCGTAATTTATGTCTCCAGGCAGCGGTGATGCAAGAGGGGCGCGCCTGCGCTCCTCCCGATGACCAGGCCCGTTCTACGAGGAGAACACGAACGGAAAGATGACCTCCGTAATATCGCCCGGATTGTCGATTCTGCCGAATTGCCATAACAGTACTCCGGCGACAAGCGCCTTTTCCAGATCGGGGTCATTGACCGACGATTCGATGACATCGCACCGGATGACCCTGCCGAATTCATCAATCGCAAAGCGCAGGGTGATCTTACCTTTAAGATTTGGTTTATCGCGCAGACGCCTGGTGTAGGCATACCGCAGGGCGGCCATGTTTGCCATGACGACCTGCATGATTTCGCTTTTTTTCCTGGCGCCGACTGCGGTTGAAACCTGCTGTTCGAGAGCAATTCTCTCTGGCCTCGCCTCCGGCGGCGGGCCCGTTTTTTTCACCAGGCCGAATCCGGTCTCTTTTTTCTGGAGCAATACATCTATCAACCCGTTTATGCCTTTTCCGCCCGACTCATCGACCAGGGCGCCATCCGACGAAGCGAAACCAAAGCGGTCGAGGTCCCCATTCGGCGCGGATCTCGGATTTCCGCCTGCTTTGAGCCCCATTGGGCCGCTGATCATTTGCGAGATCCGATCATAGATCCCCCCCTTCCCCGATGGATCTCCTTCGATGCCGCCGGCCAGCGACAAATTCGACAGCATGCCGAGGATGCCTTTTTTCATGATTCCGGCAATGCGGATGGGCCGCTTCCCGGGGGCTCCTGAAATCGGGCGATCGATCCGCTTATCGGGATGAATCGCGCGGATAGATGGATTGGGATTTGCCGGCGCCAGGGGGTTCTCCACGGTCCCGGGTTTGAAGGTAACGATCGAAGGCGATTGCGACGGAGCTATGCCGGGTCCGCTTGAGAGCCTCGGAAGCTCTTCCCTCGAAGCCGCCCACATTCCTGCGAGCACCGCGATGAACAGTGCCAGAAGCTCGGCATTGCGCAGGCGGTAATTGCGCTCCATGCCGAATATGTCCGGCCGGTTCCGCAATCGTTCCATGAATTCTTCGAGTGTGATTATCCGGCCTTCGCTCTCTTCCTCTTCCGGATCGACCCACATGCCGGACAGGCGATCTGAAAAGCACGTCGCTAATGTGGACATATCTCCTCCTTGGACAATGAAGGTGCAAAAAAAGAAAGGCTTCAGGCATCAGGCCTCAGACTTCAGGATACATCGGTAAAACGATCTAAGAAGGAAAGACGTTACAAAAAAGATAGGCATAGTGGATGAGGAAAGAAGGTTACTGCTTATAGTGGGGGAACCGCTCAGGCGGTTCCCCCTGGTCGGAGCCGCGCAAAGCCGCGTCTCCGACTCACCCCTTCCTGCGGAAGGGAGAGGCGATGCTTGCCTGAGAAGGCAAGCGCTCTCCCCCTCCCGCAACGCCCTCTTCTAAGGTAGAAAACACAAATGCAAGCGTATCAGACCAATGCCAAGTAGACTTATATCATTAATATAAATAGAATTACATCATTTACATAATTTAACACTTCTGCTCATGTGCGCTTTTATCTATTTGAATCTTTTGACGTTGCGTTAGCGAGGACAAAGGGTGCCTGCTGAGCGTAAGCGAGGCAGGCAGTCTGGGGAGCCGCAGGCGCAAAGCGCCGCATGGCTCCCCAGACCGGCTCGGCTTTGCCGAGAGCCCGGCGGAGGCGCGCCGTTGGAGTGCCCTTCAGGGCACTCCAACGGAACGCCCGGAATTTGACTTTACTTTTTGCCTTTTATCCTCTCTTTTTTCCTCTCTTTTTTCCTCTTCATCCTTCCTTCTTCATCCCTCATCCTGAATCTTTCTTGCCTCTCCCTGCCATGCGAAATTATTTTTAGGTGTTTTTAAAATTGGCTTTGCACAATATTTCATCCCTACCGGGCAAGGAGATTACCGATGCAGCGACACAAATCGGCGGAAAAAGAGGCGCGCAAAAACATAAAGCACAATGCGGCAAATCGCGAAGCGCGTTCCCGTTTGAAAACCGCCGTGCGCAATGTTCTTGAGTCCAAGGATAGCGCAAAGGCCTCAGACACGCTTAAAACCGCGTATTCGATCATCGATAAAAGCGTCAAAACGGGCCTCATTCATGCCAATAAAGCCGCCAATAACAAATCACGATTAACTAAATTCGTCGGCAAGATTGCAAAACCCGCAAAGCCCGCATAGGGCTTCGGTAAGGATCCATTGGCGGATCTCCCCAATGCTAAGCCGGGCCCGATAGAGCGCCCCTGGTCGGGGCGGGGAGTTTTCCGCCTCGGTATTTTTATTTGCCTCATCTTCACCTCCCTGGTTTTAGCGAGCGTTCCCGAACCCTTCTGGGCGCCCCAGATCGATAGTGCCTTACAGGCACGCGATCTCCTGTTCCGAACCGTCCTTCATGCCCGGGATTCATTTCCGGTAATTGAGCTTGATAAACAAGCCAAACGCGAATGCCTCGATCGCCTCGATTCGCTTCCGGATTCCGGCTATGTATGGAACACTCTCTGCAGGGGTTTCCTGGAATCGTACCGTGCAGGGGTTGCCGAGACGGAGTTCGAGGCATGCCTCGACAGCGCATCAGACCATCCCGGCGAGTTGTGGGTTCTCTTCGTCGAATTTACCAGAAACAGCCAGGCGAAATGGGCCGACCGCAGTCTCCTTCGCTTGGAAAAGCTGTTGTTGGAAGCCGGCGGGTCCTCTGCTCCGATAATCAGCCGGCAGCTTATGTACTACGGCATCAGCCGCGAAAAACAGCATGACCCCGAAGCTGCCGACCGGTATTTTGCGTGGGCGCAGCGATTCGATTCCGATCAGCCATGGGCCCTCTTGCACCGGGCAAAAATCGCTTTCCCCTCCCGACTTCGCCTTTCGTTCCATTATTTAGGAGGCATAACCCGAACTTTTATTCATTCCTGGTCCCTGCAGCTTGCCCTTTTTGACCATTTATATGCCTGGATGCGGCTGGTCATCATGGTGTGGGTTGCAGTGGTCTTTGCCGGCCTGTCGCTGCGTCATCTTCCAAAATCGGTCCACACTTTTGCCGACCGCCTGCCTGAGAGCATCGCACCGGTGATCCGGACAGGTCTTTTTATGGCCCTTGTTGCGGCGACATCAAGTTTTGGGGCTATCCCATGCTTATGGCTTCTCGCCTTTCTCATAATTCCCTATCTTGAAAAGAGGGAAAAGTCCCTATTCATTGCAGCGGTGATTTTCCTGGCAGCCTCCCCTATCGACTCGCGTATCCGGGAGATCTGGCAGGTACGAACTCCCGAAAGCCCGGTATCGCTCTACCTCCGTGCAGCCGGGGAGGGATATTCGGCCGGGGTTTACCGCAGTGCAGCCGGGAAAGTCGCAGCAAACCCCGGTAACAACCTTGCATTGATGGCTCTCTCCCGCAGCCTGGTGAAATCGGGCGATTTCACGGGCGGTCGGCTGGCGGCTATAAGCGCGCTTTCCTTGCGCGCCAACGATCCGGAAGCCATTGCCTGCGCGGCTGAGGCAGCCTATGCGATCGGAGATTATTCCGCCGCAGCGGATTATTATGAGAAGATAGCGGCCAGGAGGCCCGGCTGTTATCCCGCACGATACAACCTTGCGCAGTGCAGAGCCAGTGAGGCCGATACCGCAATTAACCTCGATTTCGTTCAAGCTCTCCCTCCGGCGGATCAATACGCCGTCAACGACTTCATCTCTCTCAATAACGCCTGTTTTGGCCATAAATGGCCCCTATCCCGGCAGCTTATGCCGGATGTATCATGGGATATGTATTTTCAGACACCTTATTTCTCCGATCAGAGCGGAACCTGGCATGGCGCCGCAGAGTTCTGGGGAGGATCATTTTTGGGCCTTTCTCCGCTGCTCTCTCAGATCCTTTTCATATTTTTATTCGCCTTGTTGTTCATCTGGCGTTATAAGGGCAGTGGCTGGATCGGGGTTAAAACCATCCAACGTTGCGCCATTTGCCGGGGAACCATTTGCAATGCGTGCTGTCGAGGCAGCCTCTGCCACTCCTGCTTCCATGCCATATCTGCTGAAAGAAAGGGCTCCCCGGAGACTCTGAAGGCCGGTATCAGGACGATTCACGAACGGCGTCGAAAAATCACTGCAATGGTGGTTGACATCCTGCTTCCAGGCAGCGGCATGCTATTTGCATCGATTCATAGATGGCGGCTCATCGTCCTGGTTGGGAGTGCAACTGCGGTTATTATCGGGTCATGCATATATTTGATGACGCTTCACCTGAGCTTTCCGGCCGGGGTGGCGTATATCGAGCCCGGAAAGACAGCCTTCTGGCTATTTGCCTATAACCTGTCGTTCGCCGTGAGGATGGTTATGGCCGCCGTTGGGAAGTGAGGAGACCGGTGAAAGTATTCAATAAAGGCCCTCAAATCCTGAACGGGAGGAACAGTGAAAATTCATGGGTCTTTGCATGGTTATATTCTCTCTGATGTAATAAGCCTGATCGTCCGCCAAAAAGCCACGGGGACTCTTGATCTGGTCAGTGACCGGAAAGAAGGGACTCTCTTTTTCAGAAACGGCATGATCGCCGGGGCATTTAACAACGAGGAAGTTTTAAGCGAAAAACTTTTTTTTCTTCTGTCCGATACCTGCCATTACCCTCTTTCGGAAGCCGCCCATCTCTTTTCCGATTTTAAGGACGATATAACCGGCCTGTGCGATGAAATTGCCCGCAGAAACATATTGAGCGAGCAGGCGATCAAAACCTTTTCAACTTCGGTGGTGGAGGATATCGCCTGCCGCTTTTTTCTCTGGAAAAAGGGATATTACCATTTTACCCCGGAGTTGTCCGCAAAGGCGGCAGCCAACTGCCCCGAATGGCTGGAACTACCCTCCGAAAACCTTTCCATGGAGGCGGTGCGAAGATTTGACGAATGGCGGCGCATCAAACTGAATATCGATCCGGATGCCGTGTACGCACCTACTCAGAGCCAGGTTCCGGCCCATCCGGTGAACCTCCACCTTCACCTCTCAACAACCGACCTCGTTCTCTCCCGGATCGATGGTGTGTCGCCGGTCTCGGCCATTATTAGAACCTCATCGCTGACAAGTTTCAAGACCTATGAGGCGATTAAATCGCTCCTCACCGAAGCGCGCATTCGTCCGATCGAGCACCGTTCGTTCCGACCCTTTGCGCGGCCGCGTTCGGGCAGCGAAAGGAGAAAAGAGAAAACCACCCTGTCGGGTCGCGCACTGTCCGCGGTCTTTTCCATGGTCGGTGTCATGCTTCTTGTGGTATTCCTTGGCCGTTTTGTCCTCCACGGGCTGGCTCTTTCCTCCCTTGAGAACCGCGCCTCCCGGGTGCAGCTTGAGATCCCTGTTTCGGAGGCAATGCAAAAAATCGAATGTGCGGAATTTCTTTTTGACGGCTTCCGGGGTTCACTACCCTCTATGGCGGACCTCAGGAATGCAGGCTTACTTACCTCGGCCGACCTCAGCCCGATGGTAGAATCGGGAATGTTTCGCAAGCCATCGCCCTTCAAGCATTCCATGCCCTGATGTGCCGCTTCCCCCGGCCTCTTGCCTGAGGCAAATCTTGCGAACTATATTCAGAAGATTACTTCTTTAGAACCGGCGAAATCGGCAAGACGCAGCGGTAATCCAAAATCAAAGGACGAGCCATGGCTTCGATAAATTACGCGGCGCGGGAAATAAGCGTAAAAATCGTTTATTACGGTCCCGGTTTAAGCGGAAAAACCACGAACTTGCAGATCATCCACCGGAAATTGCCGCTCGGGCACCGGAGCGATATGGTATCGCTCGCTACCGAAACCGATCGAACACTGTTCTTCGATTTCCTGCCGGTTGACCTGGGAACTATCAAGGGCTTTGCCACCAAGTTCCAGCTCTACACGGTCCCGGGCCAGGTGTACTACAATGCGACAAGAAAACTGGTGCTTCGCGGCGTCGATGGGGTGGTTTTCGTTGCCGATTCTGCAGCCGATAAAATCGCCGAAAACCTTGAGAGCTTCCAGAACCTCGAGGACAATCTTGCAGAGTATCATTACAATCGTGAAGAGCTCCCGATTATCATTCAGTACAACAAGCGAGACCTTCCTACAGCGCTCTCTATCGATGAATTACAGCAGCAGGTAAATCACTATGGCCTGCCATGGACCGAAGCGATTGCGAATAAGGGCGTCGGCGTATTCGATTCGCTCAAACTTATCGGTAAAATCGTAATCGACGGGCTCAATAAGAAGTACTCCCGCACGTCCCGGACTCCTGCGGCCGGCATACAGGCACCCCGGCCAGCGGCTGCCCCGGTATCCGACATGTACGAAGTAAAGGCGCCGACCGAGGCAAGAATGCCCCTTCCACGGCCTGCCGCGAGATCCCAGCCATCCGCTCGCCCTAGAACAACCCCGCAGCAAAGCCGGCAGGGTTCACCGGTCCATGCAGATGGCGCGAAATCTTCGAAATCCGTTCCCGCCTCTGTCACCAACCTGCCCGAGCAAAAACGAAAGGGCTTTTTTGCCTGGCTATTCGGTAAGAGATAATCGATGAAAGACATGATTCTTTTTCCCGAAGATATAGAGCGGCTTGACGGGATTCTCCTGCCTCTCACGGTTAAAGCAAAACTGTTGATGGCAGTTCTCATCAATCGCGACGGAAGGATCATTACCTTTCAGGGCAGCCTCGATAAGGTGGATGTGCAGTCCTTCGCAGCGTTGGTTGCAGGCGCCACCGCCTCCACGCTCGCGATAGCGAATCTTGTCGGCGAAACTGAATTCTCGGCCATGTACCATCAGGGCCGGGAGCGTAATATCTATATCGACGCCCTCGACGACAATACCTTCCTTTCGGTAATTTTCGATGGCCAGACCAATGTCGATCGTGTCAAGGTCTTTATCAGGCAGTTCGAGCGAGAGCTTAAAGCGGCGCTCTTCGCCGTGTATAATAAAAGCGAGGACCAGGTCGACCTCGACCTCGGGTTCGCCAATGATTCCTTCCAGGCTTTCCAGAGCGGAACCTCGGAGATCTATGGCTCGGGCGATCAAACACCGCCCGCCGAAGGGGATGCCCCGCCGCAGGGATCCCAGGACGCCTACCAGTATTTATTCAATAAACGGAAGAAACAGCCGGGAAAATAAATGCCTTTGGTGGGGAAACCGCCTGCGGCGGTTCCCCCTGGTCGGAGCCGCGCAAAGCCGCGTCTCCGACTCACCCCTTCCTGCGGAAGGGGGAGGCGATGTTTGCCTCCGGCAAACGCCTTCCCCCTCCCGCAACGCCCTCTTTTAAGGTAGAAAACACAGATACTGCAAATTTAAACCGTAAATGATAAAATTGTACTATGAACAAAGCCTTATTGTTCGCGGCACTTCTTTTTTCATTTTCCATAACACTTGCCGCCTTCCCGCCCCCATCAGACTTCAACGGTGCGGCCTGGGGCAGTGCGCCCGACGCGGTCCGATCTGCAACCGGGGCCTCAGGGTGGGCCCAGGACAACGCTGCAGCCGGTGTGTTCCCAAAGGAGCTCTCCGTTACGGTCTACCGGTCAGCCGCCACCATTGCGGGATACAAGGCAACGGTGCATTACTATTTCTGGATGGGCAGGTTTTTCCAGGCTACCGTCAAATTCAATTTCGACGACCTTGCCAATTACGACGTGAATTACAATGTTTATAACAGCGTATCGGATTACTACCGGGCTATTCGCGGCCGCACGCTGACCTTTGTTAACGACTGCTACGGCCTTTTTACCGTTAAGTTCGGCCCGAAAAGGTCCTGTTTCAACTCCCTCGATCCGAAAAACTGCTTCAATTCGCTCGACTCCCTGTTCGGCGGCGAATCATCGAATCTGCACAGCCGTCCCCACGATTTTTACCAGCGGATAAGGGCTCAATCCTATGCCCGGTGGGATTTCCCGCAGACCTCGGTCATCTTTTCGATCCTCCTCAGCGCGCCGGATAAGCGATTCGATTATACGCTGTCCTATGCCTCGGTAACCCTGGCCGGCCAGGTAAATAATGCAAAGGATTCCTTACGTTTGAAGGGGTTGTGAGGGAGGCGTCAGGCTTCAGGCTTCAGGAAAACCTTAAGTCTGCAGATTATTGTGCTATCTCTCTATTTTTTCGTGTGTTTTTTACCTAATGTGGGCGTTGCGGGAGTACGCGAGCGTCTGCTGAGCGTGAGCGAGGCAGACATCGCTGCGTACTTCCGCAGGAAGGGGTGTGCCAAAGACCCCGCAGCCCGGCTTTGCGGGCGCGGAGGCTTTGGCCAGGGGGAACCGCCTGCGGCGGTTCCCCCACCAGAGGCATTTACCTACAGTCCAATTATAAGCACTTCGCCGCCATTACCAGTTTTTTCGCCAATTCCTGTGCCGATTCATCCCAATGTTTCCGCGCCAGGCCGAATTGAAATTCGACCGTTGACGTCAGCGTTCCGTAAAAAACCGGGGATTCGCTCCGGCAATCCCAGATGAGCACCCGTGCGTCGGCCTGCAGGTTGGCCAGTTTCCTTGTTTTCTCATCCCAGTAGTACTGGATGTAGAAGGGATTCCGCTTGAATTCTATCCTTTCGACAAGCACCGCAATGCTGCCGTCGAGGCCCAGCGCCTGCAGCCGGGACCGCTCCGGAACCGTGTAATCGACCGGCAGGCTGTCGGAACCGGTTTTAAGCGTGATGACCCTTGCGCCAAGGCTGTCTTCGGCGAGATCCTGCCGCACCTCGGTAAGAGAAACCACCGAATCGCTCGAAACCAGCGACTTGAAAGTCTTGACAAATTCCGGAAAATAATACTTTCGTATCCTCGATTCCGGGGATGCATTGACTCCGCCGAAGTTGTCCGTAACATCGGCCCGGTTGTTGATGAGGATTCCCGCGTCGCCCGGCAGGGCAACGACGTATTTCCTGTTTGATAAATTAGTCGCTGCAAAGCTCGGGTTAAGGGTGTAGGTGCGATGGGCCGCGGGAACCGTGCACGAGACCGGTATGGCAGCAGAGGCTGCAAGGGCGATGAGCCAGCAAAGGCGATAATTCATGGAATCCGGTAATCCTTTCAGCAGAGAGAGATGGGCAAATCACCGATGATCGGGCAATCAAGCTTCCAGGGGTTCACAATAACCGATAAGCGGCCGGCATCAGTATTCTATTCCCTTCCGTGCCAATATTCCGAGCGGATAATAATGCTTTATTTCCCTGAATTCAGTGACGAGGTCCGCTACCTCGATGAGTTCCGCGGGTGCATTCCTGCCGGTAAAAACCACTTCAACTGTCAACGGCCGCTCCTTCACGGCTTTAACCACCTCGCCGGTCGGGATCAGATTACTTTGGCATGCGCCGCACACCTCATCGAGTATTACCAGGTCATAACGGCCCGTGGCGATACTCTTCTTTACGGTCGCAAGTCCCTGTGCGGCCCGCACGCGGTCGATGGCCGACGGCGGGTTCTTAATGAAAGCGCGAGTTCCAAACTGCCGGACCGTGATGTTTTTTGAAAACTTCCGGAGGGCCTTTATTTCACAGGTTTCCGTTCCTTTGGCGAACTGCACGATAAATACGCTGAGGCCCGCGCCCGCTGCCCTGAGGGCCAGCCCGAGTGCGGCAGTCGTTTTCCCCTTGCCGTTACCGGTGTAGCAGTGAACGAAGCCCTGATCCAGATGATACAAAGGTCATTCCTTTCATGAACAGGTAAAAATATATCCAACAACCGAATATCAGGCATTTTACCTTGTTTTCCGATTTAATACCTCCGGCTGAAGCTATTTTTAGGGATTCCCTTGTTTCATTCAGCAGATAGCGACCTATAAAGATGCCGGTGAACCTTAACAATCCGCTCATTGTCCAGAGCAACAGTTCCATCCTGCTCGAAGTAAACAATCCGCTCTTTATCGATGCCCGGAATGCAGTCAGCGGGTTTGCGCACCTCGATAAAAGCCCGGAATATATCCACACCTATTCGATAACGCCGCTTTCGCTCTGGAATGCCGCGGCCCTCGGCATGACTCATAGTGAAGTGATCGCACAGCTCGATCGCTTTTCAAAGTACCCGCTGCCCTCGAACGTATCCGACGACATCGTCGAGCTCATGGGAAGGTTCGGGAAAATCGTCCTTGAGGAAGACCAGGGGCAGATTGTCCTCCGGTCCGATGACGGCGTCCTGCTTTCTCATCTCAGCCGCCATCCCCGCCTTGCAGGGCTTCTGGGCGCGAAGATCGACGAACATCGGTTCAGCCTGCCTTCGGCGCACCGCGGCCTGATCAAGCAGGCGCTCATCGGCATCGGCTTCCCGGCTTTCGACCGGGCCGGATATGTGGATGGAGCGCCATTCGACATCGGCCTGCGCCATGAGCTGGGTACCGGATCGGAGTTTGTCGTAAGGGAGTACCAGCGCCAGGCGGCCGAAGCGTTCATCGGCAATGCGCAGTCGCCGGGCGGCAGCGGAGTCATCGTCCTCCCCTGCGGCGCCGGCAAAACGGTGGTGGGCATTTACGCCATGAGCCTTCTCAAACGCCGGACCCTCGTCCTGGTCACCAACGTGACGGCCGCCCGCCAGTGGCGCCGTGAGATTCTGGACAAAACGGATATTTCGCCGGACGATATCGGCGAGTACAGCGGCGAGGAGAAGGCGATATGTCCGGTCACCCTCGCTACCTACCAGATCCTCACCTACCGTAGGAAAAAAACCGATCCCTTTGTTCACTACGGCATTTTCAATGCGGAAAACTGGGGTCTCATCATCTACGACGAGGTTCACCTCCTCCCGGCCCCGGTTTTCAAGTTTACCGCCGACCTGCAGGCCCGCCGAAGGCTCGGCCTCACGGCGACGCTCATTCGCGAGGATGGGCATGAAAAGGATGTCTTTACCCTTATCGGCCCGAAGAAATTCGACGTGCCGTGGAAAGATCTCGAACGGCAGGGCTGGATAGCCACCGCAAAATGCGTCGAGATCCGCGTGGATCTCCCGCCCCGCGAAAAACTTGAATACCTTTCCCTGACGGCCAAGAAGCAGATCCGCCTCGCCTACGAGAATCCGTCAAAACTGCCCATCGTGCATGAACTCCTGGAACGCCACAAGAAGGACCAGGTACTTATTATCGGCCAGTACCTTTCGCAGGTCAACCTTTTCGCCCGCGAAACCGGTGCGCCTATCATTACCGGCGTTACCCCGTCAAACCGCCGCGACGAGCTCTACGACGCCTTCCGCACGGGGGAAATCAAGACCCTGGTGCTTTCAAAAGTAGGTAACTTTGCCATCGACCTGCCCGATGCCAATGTGGCGATACAGATCTCGGGCTCATTCGGATCCCGCCAGGAGGAGGCCCAGCGCCTCGGCCGCATCCTGCGGCCGAAGAAAGCGGGCGAACAGGCGATATTCTACTCGATTGTGACAAGGGAATCGAAAGAGCTCGATTTTGCCATGAACCGGCAACTGTTCCTTACTGAACAGGGGTATACGTATGAGATTCAATACCGGGAGATGGGAACGAAAAGAGAGAAGGATGAAGACGGGTTGATGATGGAAGAGGAATTCGAAGAGGGATAAGAACAAAGAAAAGTTACTACTCCGATAGAGAAATCATTCCAGGTGCCTTTGGTGGGGGAACCATTTACAATGGTTTCCCCTGGTCGGAGCCGCGCAAAGCCGCGTCTCCGACTCACCACTCCCACAACGCTCACAATAGGTAGAAAAAAACACTGGACAAGAAAGTCCCTTATTCTAAGGCTGTGTAAGATTTTCTGTGTAAGTGGGTTTTGTCATTTTGGAATTCGATCTTCAAAAATAATAGACATCTGATTGATAGCGGTACCCCAGTTCCGAATAGGCATGGTCCATTTTTTCATGACATTCCTTAATGCCATGTAGAGTAATTTAATTGCTGCCTCGTCGGTAGGAAACGCGCCTCGGTTTTTTGTGACCTTTCTCAGGGAATTATTCAAGGATTCAATGGCATTGGTGGTGTAAATGGCCCTGCGTATTTCTGCCGGGTATGCGAAGAATGGGCTTAGCCGGGTCCAGTTGTTGCGCCAGGACTTGGAGATCATCGGATAGCGGCTGTCCCATTTTTGCTCAAGCGCAGTCAGGGCATCCAGAGCCTGGTCTTCGGTTACAGCTTGATAAATAGTCTTCAGGTCCGTTACCAGCTTTTTGCGGTCTTTGTAGGACACATACTGTATGGAGTTTCGTATCATGTGAACAATGCAGACCTGAACCTGGGTTGCAGGAAATACCGACTCAATGGCCTCCGGAAATCCTTTCAGACCATCCACACAGGCGATGAATATGTCCTTGAGCCCGCGGTTCTGCAATTCGGTAATGACCTTCAGCCAGAACTTCGCACCCTCTTCTTTCTCAAGCCAGATGCCCAGAATGTCTTTAATCCCATCTAAACGCACGCCTATGGCAAGATAGGCCGCTTTATTAATAACGTGGCCTTCATCACGAACCTTGACCCGGATCGCATCGAAATAAACAATCGGATAAACCTCTTCAAGCGGCCTGTTCTGCCACTCTTTCACTTCCTCGATGACCTCGGCGGTCACTGAAGAAATCAATTCTGGCGACACCTCAACTTTGTAAATATCCAGCAAATGAGCCTGAATGTCGCGAGTCGTCATGCCTCGGGCATACATCGAGAGAATCTTGTCATCAAACCCGTTAAAACGACGCTGGCCCTTTTTAATAATCTGCGGCTCGAACTCGCCATTCCGGTCTCGCGGAACTTCAATCGGCAGATCACCTAGGTCGCTTTTCAGCGTCTTGCCGGACGTACCGTTACGTGAATTACCCTTGTTTTTGCCTTCAGGAGCGTGCTTCTCATAGCCTAAATGGTGGGTAAGCTCTGCGGAGAGGGTCCGCTCAAGGATAGCCTTGGTGAGCTGCTTCAGAATCCCGTTCTCACCCATAATATCTTCAGGCTTCTTGTAATCTTTGATCAACTCATCAATCAACTCCATCCGAATAGCCATTAACTCCTCCTGTATGAATGGGTTATAAATATACCCCATTTACACAGAATTTCTTACAGGCTCTATTCTAAGCCTTTTAAATTAGCAATGCTTTATAATTCCAATTATCCCTAAAATAACTATCAACAGGAAAGCACCACAAGTTGTTATACCCATGTAATTAATTAGCGTACTGCACTGTTTACCCTTTGCCCTTTTCATATTTGAATAACTAATAAAAATACCAAATAATAGGCCAATTGAGTAAATCGCTACTATTTTAACATCCCCACTTAATGGACCATTAAACATCTTTAGATCCTTTTGAAACTTTCCTTTAAAGTTATATTCCGCCAGTTATCGACCGGAGGCGGCTCTCATGCAAAATCTTAAAAGATTCTGAGATCCGAAATCTTCTTATAACTTCTTATGCATTTATATCGTTCTCACCGATTTTCCCTTTTCAAACACCGCCTTTACCCGCTCCAGTTCATGGGGAATCATAATTTTCTGCGGACACTTCGCCAGGCAGGCGCCGCACGTCGTGCAGAGTGACGCCCGGCCGCTGCTATTTTTTTTCGCTGCCTTGCTATTCTTCGCGAGGCGGCGGTAGTTCCGTGTTATGAGCATCTGGACGAGCCGGCTTTTGAAACCGCTGTCCGCACCGATTGACTTATAGTTGAGGAAGGCGAAATTCTGCGGGATGTCCACCCCTGCCGTACAGGGCATGCAATAGCCGCAGGCCGTGCAGGGAACGAGGATTTTCCTGCGGTAAATTCCGGCAAGGTTATCGATCACCCGGTTTTCGTCTGCTGATAGCAAACCGATCCCCGAGGATTCCGCGCTCGCGCAATTTTCCTCCACAATGCGGCGGCTCCCCATGCCGCTTAATACGCAGGCCACCTCCTGGCGGTTCCACAGAAACTGGAGCGCCCAGTCGACCGGCGTGCGCCGTACCGGCGCGCCGTTAATCACCCGCATGGCCTCAACAGGCGGTTTGGCGAGCTGCCCGCCCTTGAGCGGCTCCATGATAACGGCGGCTATTCCTTTGCTGTGCGCGTATTCCAGCCCATCGGTCGTCGCCTGGATTGCGGTATCCATGTAATTGTACTGCATGAGGGTCATATCCCACGGATAGTAATCGATGATTTTCTTGAAAACCGGAAGGGTATCGTGAAATGAGAATCCGATATGCCGGATTTTTCCCAACTTGCGAGCGT
This sequence comes from uncultured Fibrobacterota bacterium, assembly GCA_963803935.1. Classification (GTDB taxonomy): domain Bacteria; phylum Fibrobacterota; class Chitinivibrionia; order Chitinivibrionales; family Chitinispirillaceae; genus BOG-1184. The sequence continues at coordinate 55,108 of CAWDOZ010000010.1, forward strand.
TCTCCATTTTCCCCATGAGCTCGAAGCGCTGCAGTTTTTCAAACTGCGCTATGTTAAGCATGTGGAAGAGATAGACGTCGAGATAGTCGGTTTTGAGTTTCCTGAGCTGTTCGTCGAGATACTTGTCGAAGCCGTCGGCACTGCGCAGGAGAACCATAGGAAGTTTAGTGGCGAGATGGACCTTCTCGCGATAGCCGTCCCCAAGCGCCCTGCCGAGCACTTCTTCGCTCTGGCCGAAGTGGTAGAACCAGGCGGTATCGACATAGTTGATGCCGCGATCAATGCCGTAGCGCAAAATCTCGGTGGCTTTGCGTTCATCCACGCGGTGGAGGAGACCTTTGGTAGGCAGCCGCATGCAGCCGAAGCCTAATGCGGAGACTTCCCAGGGCAGTGAGCCCATTTTACGGTAATTCATTCGCTATTCCTATTATTGATTCGCTGTGTATGCCGATCGATGCCGTTCAGGACCAGCAGCAAGCTGGATTGCGTAGGCTGTTACATTTTCTGTATTTTACCGTTATGGATCTCTACAATGAGTTTTTCAAGATCATCAAGGAATTTAATAAAAAACGAGTGCATTATGCCGTCATTGGCGGTATAGCCATGAGCTTTCATAAACGGCCACGATTCACGAAGGATATTGACCTGCTCACGGTACCATCGCAGCTTAATAAAATCAGAGCTATACTTACTTCGATCGATTATGAAGAATCCGCGCCGCCATGGAAATTTCAAAACACTAACATCACTCTTTATCGTTTTGCAAAGATCGAAGGCAGATTGGTCCTGCCAATCGATATTCTTGTCGGTGATGAGGCTATCCATGCAAAGATTCTCGATAATCTCATTATCGCAAAATCCGGCAGAATTTCAGTAAAACTGGTTTCTAAACCCGACCTGAAAATGCTGAAATCGAAAAGGAATTCCGATCAGGATCGAATTGATATTGGTTTACTGGACCTGCCCGATCATGACTAAAATCGAACAAACCCTCCGTGAATTAAGCGATCTATGGTCCTTCTACCAGAAGACGGCCGGGTTTCGCAAATCCGTTCAATCACAAACCCGGAAACTAACTCCATCCGCAAAAAAGCCTGAGAAACTTGATAAAGCCCGCCAGACAGATATTACTCCAGATCGCAATCGGCACCGGTAGGTGCATGCCTATTTACAATACGCACACCTTTTTCTCTCCTCCGAACACCCATTCTATACTCGCCTCCCCGCCGCCGGGAACCTTGCCGTACTTGTAAAAGAGCTCCCTGATTGCGTCGGAATACGGCTCCTGCGCCAGGATATGCGGCCCGCCGAAATTAACCGGGTAGTACAGGTGCATCTCCGGCGGCGCCAGGCGTTCCATCATGAGCCCTTCGCGTTCGTCGCGGCCCACGATGGTCTTATGTCCGGCGCTATCCCTGAAATGACGTCCGATCTTGAGGAGCGGCATATCCCTGGAGGAGGGCTTTTCACAGTGGTCGAAGTAATCGATCAGTTTTTCCGCAAACCGTTCGTCGGTCAGGAGGCAGCCGCCCGCGGGGCAGGGGTAATCGACGATATTTTTCTCTTTGGCAAGGGCAATCTGGACCTTGCGCGAGCGCCCCTCGATCCCGAGGAGCTTTGACCGGTCGACCCACCCTTCCCGCTCGGGCAGGGTCGGTTCGAAATGGGTTGCCGAGAGGGGCCGCAGGGTAAGGTCGCCGACACCGGTATGCTTGTCGATAATCGTTATGGCGCGACGGTGCTGCGACATGGGGCGCTGGCCGAGCACCTCGCCGGTAAAGAGAAACGAGGCGCCGACTTCGCGCATGTGTTCCGCCGCCTTCATGATCTTGAGCGCCCTGCAGTCGAGGCAGGGGTTCAGCCCCCGGCCCCTGCCATGAAGCGGAGCCTTCACCATTTCCAGGTACTCGTCGCCCAGAGCTATCCGCTTGAGCGGGATATCGCCAAGCTGTTCTATGGCCTTTTCGACGGCAGAACATCCGGACGATTTCGGCGTACAGTTACAGAATGGGGTTACGAAGTTAATGGCGTAGACCTCGATCCCCTGGTCCATGAGAACCCTGGCGGAAAGGGTGCTGTCGAGCCCGCCCGAAAGTAATCCAACGGCACGAATCATTAGGTAATCTTTCTGAAATATATGGTTTTAGAGATGGTTTGCATAAAAATACCCTATAACCAGGAAAGGCAAAGTCAACTTCCGGGCGTTCCGCCGGGCTCTCGGCATAGCCGAGCCGGATTCTAAAAGCAAAGGCATATACAAATTCTTTTGGATGGCTGAGCCGGGTCACCCGCACGAAGGGGGAGTGCTTCATAATAAGCACCCTGCGGCGGGGACCCACAAGCCTCTGCGAAAAAAACATTTTTAAGGCTGATGCAGGAAGAATGTTAATTCATTTGATTTTACGCATCTATTCATCCGCGCTTATACGGTTTTGGTTTGCCGTATTTGTGTTTTCTACCTTAAAAGAGGGCGTTGCGGGAGGGGGAGAGCGTTTGCCCTCAGGCAAACATCGCCTCATGGTTTGGACCTTTTAGCTTTTGAAAAACCTCTCCTATGGGAGAGGTCCGGCCGCTTTTGGCCGGGGTGAGGTAAAGGGTGTGCCTGAAGACGTGCTTTTGCGGCTTCAGGCCAGGGCGGAAAAAAAACTACTTCATAACATTTTCAGATGAACATTACTGCGTCACCTTTTTTGTATAATCGGTTATTCCCAACCGGTTTCCAAACGGGTCCTCAAATTCAACGGCCATCCCGGTTGGAATGTGAAATGGTTCTGAAAGAAATTTGATTCCTTTGCCCCGCAACTCCTCATATTTTTCCGGTACCGCCTCTACAACGAACCAGATCGTCGGCTTCATGTTTTTAAATTGAGCGGTATCTTTCAGGATGATCGCGGGTTCCTGTTCCCCTACGTTAAATGCGACCATCCCTTTGTCGGAAAAATCGAACTTCATCTTCAGACCGAGCATGCCTTGATAGAATTTCCTGCCCTCATTCAAATTATCTGCAGGCAGGAAAAAATTATCGTAGTCGTTCATAGAAGCCATCTCCTTCTACGCTTCAAGATTGACACCAAGTTTCTTGAGCTCTTCGCGCCCTTTTTCCGTTATTTCGTAGCAAGGTTCGCCATTATCATTCAATTTTAACCATTCCAACTCGACGAGGCGGTTGAAAAGCCGCTCGCCTAACTTTCCGCCTAAATGCTCGTAGCATTTTTTTACTTTTACGAAATTCTGCAATTTTTTATTCATGCAATCTCCCCTCCCCCACTGGACCCTTGTTATTTCTCCGAAGCCCAGGCCGGGAGCCCGGCCATTATCGATCGCGCCGCCTCACGCGCCGCAGCTTCGGCTAAACCCTGGGTGCGGACAATGAACCCGGTCATGCCTGCAAGCTTTTCTTCGTAATCCTGCATCGTACCGTCCGACCGGGCGCAGTAGCGGCAGTAACTCTTTGACCGGTCGTTCATGGCAAAATCATCATCCTTTTCCATGGGCATTCCGCAGGCGATACATTGAGCGGCCATGATCATCCTCCTTTTTTGGCTACGAGCCTTAAAAAATGTTGTAAAAGCCTTTCTCCAACCGAGCATAGAATCGAATCCCCGTTCGTGAATAGACGCCGATTGGTCAGGTAGTAATGAAGCAACCCGGCCCAGGTATTGAAGAACAGATCGTTTTCCACAGGGATGATGACGCCGCACTGCATCTCCCTGCGGGCAACCTGGTACAGGTGGTGCGATACCACCGACTGAAAGGCGACGAAATGATCCTGCGCCGCAGCCGGAAGGAGCCTGAATTCATCCACTAATCGGCTATAGAGCTGTTCATGCTCCCCGATGGTCTGCAGGTGCGCCTCAAGCACCGCCCGAAGCGACACCCGCCTCTCGGCCAGGTCGTGGAGGCGTTTTCCCAACAGTTGCCCGAACCTGCCCGTGACGGCGATTACGAGGTTGTCGCGCGTGGTAAAATGGGCAAAAATCAATCCATGTGAGATTTCGGCGGAGGCAGCAATCTCGGCGGTAGTAACAGCACTGAATCCCCGTTCTGCAAACAGAGAGGTGGCGGCATCGAGAACGGCAGCACGGGTTGCGGCTTTCTTTTCGACACGAGTGGTCACCGGCAAAACTTCCTCCAGACGCATAATTGAGCTTTAGCTCATTGAGTTATTACTCAATATATATTCCCGGCAGGTTGGGAGCCAATGGTGTCTATCGAGGCGGCCTTACAAGATCGCGAAAGTCCTTGTCGCCCCGGAGTATGGAGAGCGTCGGGTCCTGTTCCCATGCCTTGAAATCATTGAATCCGAAGCCAATGGATTTTTTAAGCCAGGAAATGGCATCAGCCCGGTCACGCTTCAGGGAAAAACATTCCGCTATCCGCCAGCACGATCTGGCCGCGAGTGCAGGAGATTCGAGCGCGGCTTTATAATCCTCAATGGCATTGTCGAATTTACCCTGCGCCATGAACGCATCCCCCCGGTTCAAAAAGGCGCGAAACCGGGCGCCTCCATACTCTCCCCGGCCAAGCCAGGCAATTGCCCGGGTGAAGGCGGCGATGGCACTGTCGTACCGCTTCGCATCGCTCAAGGCTATTGCTTTATTGAGAACCGCAAGGGAGTGCCGGGGGGATATTGACAAAGTTGTATCGAAGTCCGCAACCGCCTTGTCGTACGCTCCCATCTTCAGGTAAACGACCCCGCGGCCGAAGAATACGTTTGCATAAAAAAGATCGGGGTCGTATTCATAGGACCCGGTACCGAGTTTGACGGCAGCAGTGTAGTCGGCGAGTGCCTCCCGGTACCTGCCGAGCGTACGGTAGGTCATGGCCCGCTTGCTGTAGGCATCGGCAAACGAAGGGTTGATGGCAATCGCCCTGGTGTAATCTCGGATAGCTCCATCGTAATCTTTTTCCATATCGCGGAGTTCGCCTCTATCGGTCAGCGCACTGACATAGGTACTGTCGATGGCGATGGCGGTAGAATATTCAGCCATGGCGCTGTCGTACAGGGACTTTATGTAACGCGCAGGGTCGGCGATATTCAGACGTTTCGCATAGAGCGGGTTGGCGACAAAGGTCGAAACATAGTAACGGGCGGTACCGAGTCCCTTGTGGGCCGCAACCATGCGCGGGTTAACCGCAAGCGCGGCGGCATAAAAGGCTGTCGCAGAGTCGAGAAGCCCGCTGTAAAGGAACAGGTCCCCCACCCCGGCAAGCGCGAGGGTGTCGTGCGGGTTGTTCCTGAGAACTTTGAAAAGCGCTGCAAAGGCGGGTGCATAGCTGCCCTTCCGTTTTTCGGCATACCCCTCTCGAATCAGGCCGCTGTCTTCGATCCGTTGGTCGGGTCCCGGCGCCGCCATGCCTCCAGTTTCGGTGAGGCTATCGGTGCCCCTTCCGGATGCTCCGCGATCGGCCAGGTCCGGCGAAGGATTGATTACCTCTTTTGGAGAAGCGCTGCCGCTCATCGGCGGAATCGGCGGAGTGGACGGCAATCCGGCAGTTATAGGAGGTTTGGCAGCTTCGCGAGCCTTGCGGATGCTGTGGCGATCGGGAGCCGAAGTTTCCCGGGCTTTGAATCCTCTGATATAGAACTCGTTGCGATATTGTGGATTGATTTGGATCTCTTCGCGATAATGCTGATTTCCTATAACCTCTTCTTCATTTTGCGCCGGGTGCTCGATTGCGGGCATTTTCAGAAGTTTAGCCATTCTCACTGTCGCTACGCTCGAATAAATATCGTGGGCAACCGGTGCCGGATGGACAGAAGTAAGCCATAGGCAGGCTATAATATCAATGGCCAGGCAAAGCGCGGCAATTACAGGCAACCGGCGGGCCTTTTCAATGGAAAAGATATCGTCGCGGTTCTGTAAAGCCTGAACGATTTCGGCATCGCTCAGGACTCGCCCGTCTTCCTCCTCATTGGTGAATAACATTTCTATAAAATATCTTCGGGTTAAGGCAGGCTTCTTAATACTCATCGAGCCGCAATACTATATTTTCGGGAAGGAGCATCCAACCATGGGAATCATAGCACTTATCACCGATTTCGGCGCCCGCGACTGGTATGCCGGTGAGATGAAAGCCGCCATCCTTTCGGCGGCCCCCGATGCAACTCTCATCGATATTTCGCATACTGTGGATTTCGGCGATATCGAAGGAGCGGCCTTTTCCCTCCTTTCATGCTACCGTACCTTTCCCCAGGGGACCGTATTCTGCATTGTTGTCGATCCGGGGGTCGGTTCTTCCCGCCAGGCGCTGGCCGGGTCGGGGGGCGCTTATTTTTTCACCGGCCCGGATAACGGCGTGCTCTCCTGGGCGCTCGAACAGGAGCCCGCCTACTCGCTGCGCCGCATAGAAAATCCAACGCTGCTTCCCAGGGAAGTCAGCCCCACCTTCCACGGCCGGGATATCTTTGCCCCCATCGCCGCCTACCTTTCACTGGTGGGCGACCTCGATACCATAGGTCCGCCGGTCTCCGAACATATCAAGTTGCCCCGGCTCGAACCGAGGCTCGAAAATAACCGGATCATCGGTACCATCGTGTACCTCGACAGGTTCGGGAACGCGATTACCACCGTTACCCGCGATTCATTGGCGCTGCTCCCCTCCGGCGCAAAGCATGTCATGCTCAAAGGATCGCAAATTCCCCTTTGCACGCACTTCCAGGAGGTTGCCGAGGGGAAGGGCCTCGGCTACCTTGGTTCGGGCGGCTTCCTTGAGATTGCGATAAACCGGGGTAGTGCTTCGACGGTCTTCGGCCTGCGGCGGGGCGATCAGGTCGAAGTGCGGTAATTGAACGGCTTCAGGCCTTGAATACATGCAGTAGTGCCTTTTTGTATATTATTCCCTATAGCAGCCCGGTTTTCCTCTTTGTCCCCTTTTAAGGAGATGCTCAATGAATCGCTCAGCACTGCGGAGTGTCGTAGGATTCACGATGGCAATTCTGGCCCTTTATCTCCCAGCCTTTTCCACTGCCGGAATCGGTTTCCAGTACGGGTATGATTTATCGCTTTCCATGCCCAATGAAACCGGCGAGCAGGCCAACTTAACCGATCTTTCGCTTAATACGAATACGTTTGGTGGAGCTGCGCCTTCGAGTCTTTCCTCGTATATTACCGGTAAAGAACTTCCCATTTACATCGACCGTACGGCATTCACGAGGAATTGGTTCGATGTTGGAGGCAAGGTTTATGTGGACTGCATCCCCCTGATCGATGCGCTCGAACTTTCGACCAATTATGGCATGTGGGAGTATCAGGGAAGCATCAAATATCCTACTTCAATTACCTTCAGGCCCGGTGCCTCGGGAAAGACCTTTGATACAAGCATGGCCAATATTGTTTATGATTCGACGAACATCACCATGAAAAATCTCGGGCTTACAAATCCCTTTATCCAGCAAACTCCCTTTGCAAAGCTGCAATTCGACCTGACCCTCCGCAAGTACATCCTCAAACTTCCTCCCATGGCCAATACCCTCCGGTTTTATGGGGGAGGAGGGATAAGTATGTATTTTGCAACGCCCCTGCTCAGCGCCAATCTCATTCAAAAGGCAATCGGCACTACACTTACCGGCATAGACAGTCTACAGGCTTTATCAAAATCGGTATTCGACCAGCGGAAGGTGGAGCAGGACATCGCCGACGAATTCCTGAAGGAACTTTTTACCTCACACTGGGGCGCACATCTCGATCTCGGCGCCATGCTCAAGGCTCCATTCATGCCGGTGGGCATTTACGTCGATGCGAAATACCTTATTCCCTTCGGTCCGCTGGATCCTAATGTCCCGGCGCTTAAATCAAATGGATTTCTCCTGAACGGCGGCGTTGCACTCGATTTTTAAACACTGAAAGAACCCTATGAACCAGCTGTGGGCGCCATGGCGTATGGCTTATATTGCAGATATCGACAAAGCCGGCACGGGATGCGTATTCTGCGCCAAAGTTTCGGAAGAGGATGACCGGAAGCACCTCATCCTTCATCGAGGAAAAACCTGCTTCGTCATCATGAACCTGTTTCCGTACAACAACGGTCACCTGCTGGTGATCCCCTACGCCCATGTTGCGGAAATCGGCGCGATCGACCGGGATACCTCAACCGAGCTGTGGGACTTACTCTGCCGCGCCCAGCGGGCTCTCCGGGAGACCATGCATCCGGACGGCTTCAATATCGGCATCAACCTTGGAAGAACGGCGGGAGCAGGGATCGATACCCACCTGCATGCCCATATCGTACCCCGCTGGAACGGGGACACTAACTTCATGCCGGTGGTCGGCGAGACAAAGGTTATTTCGCAGGAGCTCGGCGCTACCTATGATACGCTCTTGCCTGCATTTCGATCCACAATTTGAATCTCCTGCGGGGCATCATGCCCCCGGTAGCACCACAACCGGACCTTTCCCTCCGATAGCGTGGCATAATTGTAGTGTCGCATCCATGCCCCGGTATTACAGTAGATCCTGCTTCCCCACCCGGACAGCTCGGCATGGTGCGAGTGGCCGAAAAAAACTATATCGCTCCCCTTTTCGAGGATAGCCAGCGCGTGCTGCCGGTACTCGTCGACGATCTTCTCATTCATGAAGCGCTCGCCCGCCCGGCGGCTCGAAGCCGAACAGAACGATGCAAGTGAGATTCCCAATTCCGTCGGCAGGAGCTTATAGAGGGCCTGGTTGAAGGGGTTGCGGAGCAATTTCTTCATGAGCCGATAGAGGAAATCACGCCGGATCAACCCGTCGCCATGAAATAGGTGAACGCGTTTCCCTTGCAGTTCAAAGGAAGCTTCGCCCGCATGCACAACCATGCCCAGGGTTTCGGTAATAAAGGGCCCAAAGGCAAAATCATGATTCCCGGCAAAGTAGTGAATTGCAATTCCCCGGCCGGTGAGATTCTTGAGAGCACAGAGGACATTGAAGTAATCGGAGCGGATAGCACGGCCATACTCGATCCAGAAATCGAATAGATCTCCCAGAATGTACAGAGCTTCGGTTCCGTCCGGAAGTTTTTCGACAAATTCTATGAATTCCCGCTCCCAGACGGCCGCGTCGGGAAAAGGTGCCCCGATATGGGCATCAGAGACGATGTAGATTGTTCCGTCCGTGGTGATCCTCTTCTCCCGGTCTTCCCGGCGCATCCGGGCAACAAAAAAGGCGGACACCAATGCCCGCCTTTCTTGTCAGGACAAACGCTCCCCGCAGATTATGTGAACTACTCCCACATATCGTCGGAATTATCGAGATCACTCGCCATATCGCTGAAATGAGCGTTTTCATCGTGAACGTTGCCGAAGTTCAGCTCACGCATTTCCTCTTCTTCGACTTCGCTCTCCTCGCTGTACCGCTCATCGACATCGCGAAGAATTTCATCCGCATCAAACTGTTCGTCTAAAATCATGCTGCATCACCTCCGTATGCGATCTCCTCAGGCGATTCATAAGCCTTCGGGATCAAATAATAATAGTTTTCACCGTTGCAGTCAATAGTTTTTTTAAAAGCCATAAATTCCCCCCTCATTTCATACTCCCGGCAAAGATATGCCGCTATTTTTTCCCTTGTAACCATCCGCAGCTGGACCTGCCCACATTCTTGAATCTACCGGATTACGATTAAGTGCACCACTTTCGCGAGTCACCGTCGAGGAACTGCATCGCTCCTGCCCCACATCGGAAATTACGCTCCGGAATTCAGCTTTTTCTGAGAATATCGTCGATTTCCTGCCGCACTTTAGCGTTATAAAGCGCTTCTTCAAGATCGTGCGCAATCATTTTGCTTTGCGATAAAAGATCCGATCTTTTTGCGAGCAGCGTAAGTTCCAACTCTTTTTTCCTGTTTTCCTCCCGATGGATTTTGAGCAGCAGCAGACTGTGGCCCATACCCACTCCCAGAAGGAATATGCAGATCTCTATAAACCATGCGATCGGATGTAGTGCACTCATTATTGGTAATCCTGCCTCTCTTATCGCGACTCATCGCTCCCCGCGCTTACCTCCACGGCCTCCCGACTCATATCCACCAAGAAATATATCTATGGATTAGGCGAAAAGCAAACTTTTATTGCACCCCTTACCCTCTCTGCAATGAATCGGTATTGAAGTTCATCCGTGCCGCGAATTCGATGAGCGAACCGAGCAGGTTTTTTTTCTCTTCAATGGTTTTCCGGTCTTGCGCCGATGCGCCTGCCGAAGATTCCAGCCGTTTTACTTCGTCATTGAGGCTCTTTACCGGGCCTGCCATTATAGGGGCGAACGCGTCCTCGATGGTATGCTTCGAGACGGGTATTTTGTAACAATCGACGATATCGAGCAGAAGTCCGATCCGTTTACATATTGAAGGAGCCGGCTCGGAGGCAAGGAACGGCAATTCACGGATAATGATGCGCTCGATAAGCACTGCCGATTCTTTAAGGTCCGGGACGATTTTGAACCGTTCAAGCTGCATGGAAAGCTCCCGGATCCCGATCACGATCTCCTCTTCGGTGCCCCGGCGTTCGAGCCGGGTTATTAAATGGTTCCACTGGCGGTTATAAACGAATTCAAGCGGCGCCAGGCAATAGAGCGGCAGCGGAAAATCGAGCCGGGAGAGTAAATCGAGTTCCCGCTCGTTTCTTTGCATCCAGGCCGAATATTTTTCAAAAGTATCTTCGAAGATATTCCGGTGCACGTATTCCGCCATTTCTTCGCGGGAAGTTTTGAATATATCGGTAAGGGTAAATATGGCTGCCCCGGGATTGCCCTTCATCGCCTCCAGGCTTTCCCCGCCTTCGGGCGGCTTTCCTGCTGCGCCTTGCTCGTTTGCCCCGGGAATGACCCACCCCTGAACCTCAGCCTTATTCCGGTGAGAAATAAGCACCGAGCACCGGCTGCGTTCACCGGTCAATGCGTTTTCAATTGACGCCGCATAGGCATGGTACGAGAGCAATCCCTTCCTCTCTGCAAAAAGCGAATGCAGGTGGATATCGTAGCCGAAAAGGTGCCGCCGGTCCGATCGGGCAAGTCCGATCGACCGCTCGACTGCAGCGGTAAAGGACAGGACCGACTCGTGATTGAGAAAATGGGCTATTTTCTTTTCGAACAGCGACTTGCCCGTCGCTCCGCCCACATTGCCGGGCGCCTGCTCCAGCAGAGCGGTAAACTCCCGAAGCACCCCGGCCCGCTCCTCCGGAGGAATTCCCATCTGCAAGGCACGTGCGGCATAGGCGAGGTTCTGCATCGCCTCGATGCCGCCGATATCGGAAAAGAACCAGGCGCACGACGTAAATGAATAGAGCATGAATTTCTGCGCCTCAAGGAGCTTCCGGACCTCAAAAACACGGGATTCGGGGAGGGCAGCGCCGTCATCCGCGCCGAGAAGATCGATGAAGGCCTGGGGCGACGGATTGTCCATGACGCGGATATAGTCGTCCCGCAGCTTCCAGGGATCGAGCTTGAGAGCCGAAATCGCGGCTTCGAAACCGGCATCAACCCGTGCCTGCAGCGTTTGCATGGCCTTGCGAAGCGGGGCACGCCAGGTCTGCTTCCACGAGCTGTCGCCTCCTGTTTTACATCCGCAATCACGGGCCCATCTCCCGACCCCGTGCTGGCAGCTCCAGGAAGTGCCCTCGCCGGACCCGTTTTTGAGAAGGACCTCCTGCCGCGGGGGATTATGGGCGAGAAAGTAGCCGAAATTTACCGGAATGATATCGAGCTTCGGCGCTATTTTCCTGAAGAAATAAGCGAGGCACATATCGCCGAATGCCTTATGGTGACCGAACGTTTCGCCGTCGGTTGCAAGGATCACCGCCTGATCGCCGGAAGCATGATGGGCGAAATTCCCGTTGATCCGCTGCCCGAATGTCTGGGCGTCCTTCAATAGATCCCCGAAACTTGCTTCGCGCGACAGTCCCTGGTCGAAGAGAAAAGCATCGACATATCCCCCGGCGGGCTTGCCGTCGGGGTCCAGGGAGTGGATCCGGTACGCGTGCCTGGTATCGATTCCCGTAGCGGTTGCCCACGAGCCGGAGCCGTCAACGGGACGAACCGCATCGATCTGGGCCGGTGAAAGAATGACGAACTTGATGTTCTCCTCGACAAGGCAGCGAACCGTTTCCATATTGATTGCGGTTTCAGCCAGCCAGAGCCCCTCCGACTCGCGGTTGAACCGTTCCCGGAAAAAAGCGCGGGCCCATCGAATCTGGGTAAGCTGGTCGCGGCGGGTGGCAAGAGGCATGATTATATGGTTGAAGACCTGTGCGATCGAATTTCCATGCCCTTCGAGCCGTGCACAGCTTGCCTTGTCGGCATCGATGATACTCTGCACGGTCTTGCTGTGGTACTGTTCGAGCCAGGAAAACAGGGTGGGCCCGAAATTGAAACTCATCATCGAGTAGTTGTTGTGGATATCGATTATCGCGCCATGCTGGTCAAGCAGGCGGGAGTGCGCATTCGGCCGGTAGCACTCGGCATACACCCGTTCATTCCAATCGTGATACGGCGCGGCGGACTTTTGCGTTTCAATGAGCCCGATCCAGGGATTTTCCCGGGGCGGCTGATAAAAATGGCCATGGATGATTACGTATTTTTTCGGCATTTACAGGTGATACCTCTCACGATAATGAAGAGACTGAAATAGTGTACTCTGTCGACTTATTTTTCCGTTATCCCGGCGGCGAGAAGAACACGCGCCTTCTCGGAAAACACCTCGCCGGGGTAGTTCCTGATTACCCGCCTGAGCAGTGAAGCGGCACGTTCACGGCTACCTTCGGCCCCAACCCGCAGAAGGGTTTCAGCCCGGAGATAAAGATACTCGGGAGAATCGACCGTGTCCCCCTCCTTTTCGAAGAGGGCTTCGGCTGTCGTGTATCTTCCCCGCGCAAGCTGGTCCTCCAGTATCCTGAGAAGCAGGAAAATCCTGCCATCTCCCTGCACGCGCGAAAGCTGAACTTCTGCAACCTCCGGCCTTCCGATAAAAAGATTGTATTCTATTCGCGACCATGCTGCAAGTTCATCATTCGAATTCCCAAGCTGGTGCACAATCAGCCGGTCGCGAAGAATCTCCTGCGCCCCTTTCCATGAAGCTTCGGGCGTGACGCTGTCCAGCATGCGGGACAGCCGATCAATATCACCTCGAAATAGCAAAGTCCGGGCCGACCAGAGCATCCTTTCATCAGGCTGCTGCGCCCAGGCAACCCCCTTCCCCACCCCATCGGCAGCGCCCACAGTATCGCCTTCGAAAAGCCGCTGCCGCAGCCCGAGCGTGTCCCGGGAAAACGCCGGCGGCAGCTGGCGGATCAAGGCTGCAGCCTGGGCAAGCCTTCCGGTCTGCTGATTGAGGGTAACGGCTTCGACGCGACTTTCTGCGGAGCTGCCGGCTCGATTGAGCCAGACAAGCGCGGAATCGGGCATTTGCAGGCTTTCGTAGGCCCTGCAGGCAATTCCGGCCGCAGCGGTCTTTACCTCACCCTTTTCTCCATAGGTATAAGCGGCAAGAGCCGGTGCAATCGCTCGTGCGTAATGCCGGCGTGAGAGGATACGGTCAGCCACATTACACAAAAGGTCCGCAAAATGCGAACGGGTTTCAGGAACCGATACCAGTATTTCCGCCTCGGCGTCATAAAGACCGTGGCGGTCGCAAAGATCGGCGAGTCGGTTCTGGAGACCGACGGTGTCCACCTTCTGGGCCTGCAATGCACTCTTCTCGAAAATGCGCAAAGCGGTTGCAATGGAATCCACGGGCGCGTTTTCCAGCCACAGCGATAATTTCCAGTAAACAAGGTCGGCCTTTTGA
>CAWDOZ010000011.1:0-46040 GCA_963803935.1 uncultured Fibrobacterota bacterium
ACAATCAGATTTAAGAGCATCAGAAATAAATAACCCCAACACTCATTTAATTATTAATATTTATCCACATGGTCATGATACTTGGAAATTTACTTGCAATTTGCATCTATTGCATCAGATGCCAGATGGCATTCATGTAATACCTACCAAGGAACACTATATGGAACTTAACCAAGATCATAAGCATAACCGTGATCGCGGTGAGGTAGCAGTTTCTAGATAGTTATGTTGAACAGTAAAAAGCATCTTACTATTTTTTTAGCTTTAATCTTAGGTTATGCAGGGGCTAAATTCAGTATTTATCCCCTGCCCGGCATTTTCTATCATGGGTATTGCTTTAGCCCGTTTTTCTTTAGCATATGAATTACGCGCTTATGGCCAGCGAAAAATATTTTTAGGAGTATTAAGCCTCTATTAGTGGTTAGAAGATGGGTGAATTTATAACGATTAATGCTATTTACCATATTAAATCTGTTTATTTGCACATTTTATAATCCTACTCAATTTCTAAGAATTTCACCTAATTGGAGGACACCGTGATTAATTGCTATAATAATCAATTATATAATTCGGTTTTCCTAACTCTCGCTATTGCAGTATCCCTGTTTTCCGCGCCACTTTTTAGTTCTGCAATTGGTAGCGATAATGTATCCAAAGTTTTCGCCCATTTTTCATATCTATTGCTTTTTCGCTTCACTTGACTCAATTTGCTTTTTTTGTAATGATACTTCGGCATCGTTTTTATTAGTAACGATAGGATTTATAATAGATACACCATTTTGATGTTGAAAGCCGGCTTTTAATATTTTTAGAAAAGTGCTATTTCTGCATTCTGCATCATCAATAAATGCTTTATAATCAAGTATAAAAAAACTACCTGGAATTTTTTGCGTAAGATCAGATGAAAAAGGCAGTATCGGAAATTCTTTGTAGAATAGCTTACCAGTTGAATATAGAGGAATAAATTCAAGCTCTACTAATGATCTGATAAGTTCATCACTGAAGTCTACGATTCCATAAAACCAAATTCTTTGTATTTTCGTAGGATAATGGGCATAAAGCCTTCTGGCTCTTTGGCGTAATTGGGAAATGACTTCTTCACGATCAGCAAGAGGTAATTCCAGTTTCTTTAATTCAACAACTACTACATCAACTTTTTCAGATATTTTAATATCAGAAGAAAAAACTATAGTTAAATCAGGCCGTTTATCATTCTGCAGTTCTTCGCCATCTAGTTTCAATTCATTTGCAAGTTTGCTCATTTCGATATCACTTAAAATAGAATTAAAGTTCATATATCGATCATCCAATAGCCAAGCATTGTTAAAAAAGAATTGCTCTTCTAAATTATCTTTTTTAAGTACCTTTCTCATTGGTACAATCGTACTATGAATGTCTGCCTCTGAATTATTGCCGTCCATTTGCTTAAGTTTTTTAATTATAAGTGTTCTATAAAGAATGTATTCCATCAGCAATCGGGAGGATATTGCAATAGATTTTTCATATTTTTCATCATCAAGATTAACCGCTTCTAATATCTCTCGTTGAGCATAAAAAAACTTTTTTTGAGCTTCCTCAATAACTTTGGTTGATTCAATTAGTCCAACAGCATTTTTATTAAAATAACCTTCGAGATGGGGATATTTTTCTGTAAAATTAGCAATTGCTTTATCATTATGTTTTTTAATGCCTGGGATAGAAGTCCTGAGAACTTCAGAGAGTTTTTCAACAAGGACGCTTTTTAATGTTTCAAATTCATGTTCAGAAAGAGCAAGATTTTGCCTTGTTGAATCGGATTTTCCTGTAAAAAAATCTGAATAAACCACAAAAATTAAATCATATCCTTGGGGTAGGTCCGATTTACTAAGTAGCGTTAATGGTATTGAGCGACCATCAGAGCATGCAGCTGTAATAATTGATCCGGACTCTGCAGTTTCTTTGACAGAATAGACTATTTTAAGGTCACTTAGCAAATCGAGACCTTCTGCAGGGAAAATTATCTCTTTCATGTCCTCAAGAGAATTAACATCTACTTTGGCAAATGTAGTTGGCAGCTCGGTTGAGGACACAGAGCTTTCAAAATCAAGGTGAATTAGTATCTCAAGTGGTTCTTTCTTTAATTTTTTTCCATAAAGAACCGGGAAAAAGTGGCGGGTAATTGATTCTTTTAAGGCTGCAGGAAAAATACGCTCATAAGATTTTAATCTATCTTTATTGTAGTCAGTAAATTGAAAAGACGTTTGATTGATATTATTTTCAGCCTTTGAAACAATGCTCTCACCTATAAAATTCTCATTAAAAAGAAAACTTCTTTTTAAACCATCAAAAATGCTTGTAATATGTATATTATTGAAATAGTTTAAAAACACAAGTCTCCCAATGCCCTTATGAGCTTCAGAATCGACATCAAGTAATTTTGAAAATTTTGCAAAATTAGGCTCAGTAAACCCATCTCCATTATCAGTTATTTCGATTTGAATTGTCGAAGAATCTTTCAAGGAATCAAGTTTATTTCGAATTACTATTTGTGTAGCATGTGCATCTATAGAGTTGGCTATTGCCTCAAAATAAATGAATTCGAATCTTGTATTTGGAAAGAACAGCTTAACAGCATTAGATATTTTGACTTCCATAGATACTCCTATAAATAAAATCAATAGGTTAGTAAACTGGAGATCTCAATTAAATTGTCTCCCTGATGCCTCCCCCAGGAAATCTCTTTCTCCTGGCCGGAAACTATAAAAAGAAGCCGGTCAATGCGCGAGACTTTGCCGGATTTCTTGGCAAGCAGTATGATTATTGCGAATTGCAGAATAATTCATGCCTGCGACCGCTTCCGTTAGGCTGGATTAAAAGCTTATGCCTTTCTACCTTCGAAATGTTGATAATATATATCCCATTCCGTGTGAAGTCCATCTTGATTAAAATTTGAATAGCAAACAAAGCCTCTTCTGGAAGATCAAGGCCATTGGATCGGATATCTGGCCAGGCGGCGGCTCTTTCCAGCGTTCTCTGCTTGAACGGTGCTATAGACTACGATTTTCCTGATTTCTCTGATTTCCTCGATTTGGAAAATTCACCCAAATTGCAAAAATCAGGAGAATCAATGTTCAGACAGCGGTGATTCCAACGCTACAACAAGAGCCGGCCGCTGCCATCCAAGAAACCGTTATAATAACCCAATAAACCTGGCTTTGCCGGTTTATTGAGAGGTTGGCCCGACGAAATATCCGATACCCCCTACTATAGACGTAGCGTGCTACGTCTCTACAAAATCCAGGCATAATAGCAGAAAAATTCAAAGCCCCATGGATCGCAGATCCAGGCCACACGATCAGGCAGGCAAGCCAGGGCGACCGCCGGTCGCCCCTACAGAGTCACCCGGCAAATTAAGCTTTTTTTCCCTGTGTTTTCTACCAAATGTGAGCGTTGCGGGAGTGGGCGAGCGTCTGCCAGAGGCAGACATCGCCGCCCACTTCCGCTGGAAGGGGTGTGCCAAAGACCCCGCAGCCCGGCTTTGCGGGCGCGGAGGCTTTGGCCAGGGGAAACCGCCTTTAGGCGGTTCCCCCACCAAAGGCATTTGAATTTCCTCTAAGGTCGATTCCCATGTCGGAAATAAATATTTTATCTGCTGTTACTTCTTCTTTATCGGGTCCAAATGGAATATGAATATGCTGTACCCGATCTTCGCTACCGGGAGCGCCTCCCGGAACGCTGCAAAGACGTTCTTGTTGCTGAAATAGACCCCCTGAAGATTCGTGGCGCTGATTGCGACATAATCGTGCAGCATGACCCCTTTTTTCCCGAGTCCGAAGTCGGGGTTCCTCAGCATGAAACTCGGGAGCCAGTCATAGGCAATCCCGTACCGGTCCGGGATATCGGTGCCGAAATAGCTCAGGAAAATTTTGGGAATTCCATGCTCCCGCATGTAGCGGCCGAGGCCCTTGAGGTCCTGTCCCCAGTCGATGTTGGAATCGACAAGGCTGCGGTAGCCGTTATCCGGTCCGCCCGCCAGTTCATTGAAATAGGCGAGATAGTGGGGATGGATATACACCGACGCACCGATATACCATGCGATAAGGGCGGCATAGAGTATCGCCGTGATTTTTTTCGAAAGGAGCATCGGGGCGGCGCTTCCGGCAAATACGAAGAGGAAGGGGTATGCGGGCAGGATGTAGCGAAGGCCGATGCAGCGCAGCTGCATGGTGAAGAAGCCGACGATCACCGATGCGGGCAGAAGGACAAATGCGGCATCGAGCCAGGCGCCCTTGCGCACGCTTATCAGAAAAGGAACAAACGCCAGCGCCATGAGGAACATCGCAGCGATGGGAGTTTTAAGCACAAACGCCGCGAGTGCGTAGTACCACCAGCCGGTTGACGAGCATTGGCCGAACAGGAAGCTCCCCCACCCGGGATTTGCCATGTGCTGCTGGTAGACGATGCCGAAAAAATAGGGTTCAAGATTCACCCGGTAGCCGGCGAGTAATACCGCGAAACCAAGTGCGACGATTACTGCAAGCTTTTTCCAGGGCAGCGACCGGTTTTTGAACCACCAGAGCGCGGCAAGGGCAATGAAAATGGGAATCAGAAGAACGCCGGTATATTTCGACAGGAGGGCGAGGCCCAGGGCAACTCCTCCTGCGACCGCATCGCCCATGCGGCCCAGCTTGAGCACCTTCCAGAAGAAAAAGGTTGCGGTAAACAGGAATGCGGTCAACGCGATATCGGGAGTGATGAGGCGCGCATGCGCAAGAATATTGGGGCAGAATGCATAGAGCGTTATGGCTGTCATTGCGGCCCACTCCCCGTAAAGCGATCTGCACCATGAAAACAGGCACCAGCCGAGCAGGAGTGCGGGCAGGAGCATCATGAGGCGCGACAGGATAAGGAGCCGGTCCCCGTGATTCTCCGGGCTGCAAAGAAGAAGCTGCCCGCTCGCGGGAGTGATCCCGGCCTGGGTGACCCACTTCTGGTCGCGGGAGGCATCGTTTATCCAGAGGTTTGTATCGGTATGCACAAAGAGTAACGGAATGCTGTTCAGGTAGAAGGAGAGCGGCGGCTGGCAGACCGCAACCTGCAGGTCCCACCTGCCGGTCTGGATGAGGTACTTCCCCATTCCGAAATACTGCGTTTCATCCCAGGTCGACGATTCCTGCACCAGGCTGGTAACCGCCTTGATGGTGAAGACGATGAGGCAGGTTACCAGAACTATGTTTGCAGGCAATTTTCCGGCCTTCCAGGGCCGGACAGAGGGTTCCGGGATTTCAGGTGCGGTTGGCATTCGTTTTTGCTATTCCCTGGACATCTCTCTTCATCAAGGTATTTTGCCAAAAACGCTTTTCATTTGCTATCAATTTCTGTATGGTTTAAAATAATCCAGGCCACACGATCAGGCAGGCAAGCCAGGGCGACCGCCGGTCGCCCCTACAAAGCCACCCGGCAAATTAAGCTTTTTTTCCTCCCTGTGATTTCTACCATAGAAGAGGGCGTTGCGGGAGGGAGAAAGTTACAAGTTACAAGTTGCAAGTTACAAGTATCAAGTTAAAAGTGAAAAGCATGAATGGAAAATGGCCTTTTCCTGTGTTTTCTACCAAATGTGAGCGTTGCGGGAGTGGGCGAGCGTCTGCCAGAGGCAGACATCGCCGCCCACTTCCGCTGGAAGGGGTGTGCCAAAGACCCCGCTGCCCGGCTTTGCGGGCGCGGAGGCTTTGGCCAGGGGAAACCGCCGCAGGCGGTTTTCCCACCAAAGGCCTTTGAATTTGCATTAATCCCGGTTTCCCCACCAAAAGCTGGAATAGTCTTTGCTATTTGATATAAAGATTATCCATAATCCGGGATGGGACCATGAGAAAATTCTACTCATTGAAGTTCTATAGGCACTCCCCCATTCCCCTGCAGAATATATTCCTGACGATTAAGGGTTTAGCCTACTACTTCGCCCGCAACGGGATTGGGTCCGCGGCCCTGAATAAATCCCTCCATGCCGCAGAGTTTATGGACGAAAAGCAGCTCCGCGAGCTGCAATTCCGGAATCTCAGCGACCTCATTACCCACGCCTGGCGGCATGTTCCGTATTACCGGAACAAATTCTCGGAAATCGGCTTTGTGCCGGGCGACCTGAAGAGCCTCGATGACCTCTCCTTGCTGCCGCTGATCGACAAGGAGGTCGTGCGGGCGCACTACCCGGATTTTTTTGCGGAAAACTACCAGGGAAGGCTTCTGGCGAGTGGATCCACGAGCGGCACGACCGGCTCGCTTCTCAGGCTTAAGATGGACAGCCGCCTGATTCACCTCGAACACGCTTTCGCGTTGCGGCAATTCCGCTGGGCCGGATTCCCGGTGCGGGGCGGCAGGGTTGCAGTGCTGCGCGGGGATATGGTTGTCCCGCCGGCGCAGGACACTCCCCCGTTCTGGAGGTACGATGCATGGAATCGTGAAATGTGGTTTTCGTCCTATCACATCTCCGAGGAGTCAACTCCGCACTACCTTGCAAGGCTCGAACGCTTCGATCCCCATATCATTTTCGCCTTCCCCTCCGCACTTTCCGCCCTGAGCGCATTCGCCCGGGAGATCGGTTGCAGGCCGCGATTCTTATCGCTTAAAGGGATCGTCACTTCGTCGGAAACATTTTTCGACTTTGACCGGGCTAAGGTCTCCGGGATATTCGGTGCGCGATTGCATGACTGGTACGGGCAGTTCGAGCGCGTCATCTTCATTGGCACCTGTGAAGAGGGCAGCTACCATGTGTTTCCCGATTACGGGGCAACGGAGTTTCTGCCCGCAGGCAGCGACGAAAACGGCGCAGCACAGTATGAACTGGTTGGAACCGGTTTTTTGAACCGCGTCATGCCGCTTATCCGCTACCGGACGGGCGATACCGTTACCGTGCCGGAAAAAACGGCACTTTGCGGCTGTGGCAGGCATTTTCCGCGCGTCAATGCCATTTCCGGCCGGATCCTGGATTCGATCGTAACGCCCGACGGCCGACGCCTGAGTACCATGCCCGGCATGCTCAAGGACATTACCGGCATCCGGGCGATTCAGTTTATCCAGGATTCGGTTGCAGCGGTAACGGTACTGGTCGTGCCGGGTCCGGATTTTAATGAAACGGAGGAGGCAAAGCTCGATGCCAATTTCAGGCAGCATATCCGCGCGCGCATGGATCTGGTAATAAAGAAGGTTCCGCGGATTCCTCCGGGGACCAACGGCAAGATTAAGTTGATTGTATCGAACCTTGCAAATGTTGACAGAAATTAAAGCGACCCTTAGATAAATGTTCAGGAATGGTGGTAGCATGGGGTAGAAAACATAACTTAAAGATTGTAAACCAAAAATCAAAGAATCCTTTTGTTCAAATGTATTGTAATGTAAATTCACTATTAAAAAGAGTTCAAGCCGCAAGTCGCCCCTACGAATTCATCCATATTTTTTAGTTAAGTCTCTCCCTGTTTTTTCTACCACATGGAGGCGTTGCGGAGGAACGAGAGCGCCTGCTGAGCAAAGCGAGGCAGGCATAGCCTCGTTCTTCCGCAGGAGGGGGGTGTGTCGGAGACCTGGCTTTGCGCGGCTCCGACCAGGGGGAACCGCCGCGGGCAGTTCCCCCACCAAGAGCTTTTATATGCAACGCCCTTTTTATATTAATCTCTTCTTCTCCCGGAACGCCGGGCACTCAAAATTGCCCTTCTTCTCAGCCTGGTCGAGCCGGATAAGGTTACATTCAACCATGTCTTCCAGGTCGTCGTCTCTGGCACAGAGCAGGCACAGTCCCGGCTTGGGAAAAAAATCGGGGTTGAGCATGGTGCCCTCGTCCTCGAAATAGCCGGAGAGTTCGTCATCGGGGTCGTCAAAGCCGGGAATGAATTCGTCCATTTCCCCTCCTCAACTGAAGTCCTGAGCGTATTCGTTTAGAATATAAATAGAATTACGATTAAAGTGGGAACCAATACAAATGCTTTTGGTGGGGGCACGGCACGCCGTGCCCCTACGGATCCTTCAATCCAGGGCGACCGCGGGTCGCCCCTGCAAAATTTTTTTTCTACCTTAAAAGAGGGCGTTGCGGGAGGGGGAGAGCGTTTGCCTTCAGGCAAACATCGCCTCCCCCTTCCGCTGGAAGGGGTGTGCCTGAAGACGCGTGCCTTTCGCGGCTTCAGGCCAGGGGGAACCGCCTTCAGGCGGTTCCCCCACCAAGGGCATTTGATTTATGAAGCCCGGTTCCCCCACCAAAAGCTCTTATAATTGGACTAAGCCTTGCATCTTCCTTGCCCCTGATAATATTTTCTAACATCTGACTTTCCCGGTAAAATAGTCAGGTCATAAGAATTCGTTCTTTTTATCGCCATTTATTTAATCTTGGATCTGATCTCTTATTTATCGGATAATCACCCAGGTATTTATCAGGTTCATTAATTGCAATAAATCATTTCAACCGGCGTCTTTAGAAAGATAGTAATAATGGCCCAACTCCCCCATCCCGATAAGCACGCATTGATCCTCGATGTCGCGCAGAAGCTCTTTGCCCGCTTCGGGGCGGGCAAGGTAACTATGGAGGAGATCGCTGCCGACCTCGGCATGAGCAAAGCCGCCCTGTATTACTATTTTAAGACCAAAGAGGAGATCTTCCGGCGGGTGATCAGCCGGGAGCAGGACGAATTCATCGCGATGGTCGAAACTATCATCGCTGAGCCGTGCGGAGCCGCCGAAAAGCTCATGCACTATTTTGAGCAGCATCTGACTTTTCTCAACGAACTATTGAACCTGAAGGTCATAAGTATCCAGGCGAGCGATCCCATTCACCCGATCATGCGTGACCTGTTCCAGGAGTTCGGCCGGCGCGAGATCGCCCTCCTCGAAAAGATCATTGCCGAGGGGAAAGAGCGCGGAGAGTTCGACGTCGACTTTTCCGAGGCCACCGCCTCGCTCCTCCGGAGCCTGCTTCTCGGGCTCAGGGTCCGCTTCATGAAGCATTTCACCGATCGCGCGATCGGGCAGGATGACATCGCGCTCTTTACCAGGGAAACGAAACTTTTTGCAAAGATATTTCTCAAGGGAATTTCACGCTAACCGCAGGAAGTGAGCAGCATTATGAATGCACCGCAACCCAGCCATCCCGCTTCGCCCGCCCCGGGCGGGCCATCGCATCTGCCGCAGGCGGCAGGACCCTCCGGAGCACCGGGCGCACCGGGTACCGCTAACGGCAACGGCGACCAGTCCATCGACGACGTGCCGATGTTCAAACGCAAGAGGATACTCGTTCCGCTCCTTCTTTTGGTGGCGGCTCTCGCCGGCGGCGGCTGGTACTGGTATGTCAATAACTATTCGTCCGCCTTTACCGACGATGCTTTCATCGATGCCGACAAGGTCTCCCTGAGCTCCAGGCTTCTGGGAAGGATTATCTACCTGAAGGTCAATGAGGGCGATACGGTGAAGGCCGGCGACACCGTCGTCCGGCTCGACGACGCCGACCTGCAGGCCCAGCTTACCAGGTCGGAAGATGCCCTGCGCTCCACCATGCGGAACCTCGAAGTCTCTGCGGTAAACC
This sequence comes from uncultured Fibrobacterota bacterium, assembly GCA_963803935.1. Lineage (GTDB taxonomy): Bacteria > Fibrobacterota > Chitinivibrionia > Chitinivibrionales > Chitinispirillaceae > BOG-1184. Next base: position 9,539 of record CAWDOZ010000011.1, read on the forward strand.
TTGACAAGGCCCAGGACGATTTCAACCGGACCTCCCAGCAGTACCAGGGCGATATCGTCCCGAAGGAACAGTACAACCATGCCTCCGAGGCGCTGCGGCTCGCCAGGGCGCAGAACGACATGGTTCAGTCGCAGATCGCCACCGCCCAGGCCGATTGCAACATCATACGAACCCAGATCGATAACTCGGTCATGATTGCCCCGTTTACCGGCGTGGTTGCCAAGCGCTGGGTTTTGCAGGGCGATGTTGTCGCGCCGGGCCAGACCATGCTTTCTATTTACGACTTTTCACACCTCTGGGTTACGGCAAACTACGAGGAGACCAAGCTCCGGGACATCCACCTCGGATCGCCCGCCACCTTTACGGTTGACGCCTACCCCGGGGTCGAGTTCTCCGGCAAGGTGATCATGATGGGCAAGTCCACGGCTTCGCAGTTTTCGCTCATTCCGCCGAGCAACGCCTCGGGGAATTTCACCAAGGTGACGCAGCGGGTGCCGATCAAGATCTCCATCGAAACGGTGCCGCCGCCGCGGGTATCGCTCGTGCCCGGGCTCTCGGTCCTGGTCCAGATCAAGACCAGGTAGCCATGCGACGCCATTTCGTCAAATCCGTTCCCTCGCTCCACCACGAGCACGATTCGTACAAGTGGTGGGTGCTCGGCAACATCATGATCAGCACGTTCATGGTGGTGCTCGATGCCACGATCGTCAACACCGCGCTGCCGAAGATCATGGCATCATTCGGGATTTCCGTGGATATTGCGCAGTGGATCCTCACCGCCTACATGCTCGCCTTCGCGATCATGCTCCCCTGCTCGGGCTGGTTTGCCGACCGGTTCGGGTACAAGCGCGCCTATGCCGCCGGGCTCGTCATATTTTCGCTCTTCTCACTGGGCTGCGGGATATCGTGGAATGAAAACTCGCTCATCGTCATGCGTATCGGTCAAGGCATGGGCGGCGGCTTCCTGCAGCCCCTCGGCATGGCGATCATCCTGCGCGAATTTCCTCCCGAAAAGCGCGGACTCGCCATGGGGTTCTGGTCCATCGCGGCGGCGGCCTCGGTATCGCTCGGCCCTGTCCTCGGCGGCTACCTGTCCGACAACTTCAACTGGCACCTGATCTTCACCATCAACGTGCCGGTGGGCGCACTGTGCTTCGTCGCCACCTGGATCATCCAGCGGGAGTACCGGCGCCAGCAGACCAAACCGTTCGACTACCTCGGGTTCTTTTCGATGGCGATGTTCCTGAGTTTCCTGATCATTGCCCTTGCAAGCGGCAATTCGGAGTGGAACACGGGCGGCTGGACCTCCAATTTCCTCATGCTCTGCTACGCACTGTCGGCCATCGGGCTCGTCGTGTTCCTCATCACCGAGCTCAACATAGATAACCCTCTTGTCAATTTGCGTCTGCTGGGCAATTACAATTTCGGGCTCTCCAACCTCGTCATGTTCATTTTCGGCATCGGCATGTTCGGCAGCGTCTTCCTGATCCCGCTCTACCTCCAGAATATCATGGGCTACACCGCCCTGCAGTCCGGGATGGTACTCCTGCCGGTCGGGATCATCCAGGCGACCTTCGGACCCATCGGAGGGTATTTTTCCGATAAGGTCAATGCCAAGATTCCCATTTGTTCTGGGCATCATCCTGTTCTCGATCAGTTTTTACCTGAATACCCAGCTCACCATATATTCGGAGCACGCCCAGATCATGATGCCCATGTACCTGCGGGGCGTCGCCATGGGGATTCTCTTTTCGTCGCTCTCCGCGGTTTCGGTTGCCGAAATCAAGCGATCCGACATGGCGCAGGCTTCAGGGCTCATCAATGTCATCCGTCAGGTGGGCGGCAGCTTCGGCGTGGCGATACTCCAGACGCTCCTCACCGAGCGGATCATTTTCCATACCGCGGCGTCGGGTGCGGCGATCAACCGGAGCTCTCCCCTCTTTGCGCAGGCGCAGCAGCTGCTGCGGTTCCATGCGATTCACGATATCGGGTCGTCGGTCCAGATGGCGGCGGCGCAGTCAAGTATGCTTTTTTCGGGTCAGTTCGCCCAGCAGATGTTCGTCTGGGGCATAAGCGACGATTTCCTCTTCGCCTGCATATGCACGGCCGTCTGCATACTTCCCATTTTAATCATGAGAACTCACAAGAAAAGGCAGGCCCTATGATGCAGTGTTCGTATTTGTCGCCCCGGCGTTGCCGGAGCGCGGCCATATTCTTATTTGTAGCGCTCGGGCTTGCCGGCGCCTCCCGGGCACAGGCCTCCGACTCCCTTACCGCAGAGCAGGCAGTGCGGATCGTGCTCGCCCGGAACCCCTCGGTCATGCAGGCAAAGGCAACCCTCGCCGCTTCGCGAGCGCAAACGCAGGCGCTTAACAGTGCGAACTATCCGCGGCTCGATGCATCCGGATCGGTTGCGGATATTTATCCCGACAAAGAACTCTCCCTGGGCCCGGGACCGGGATTTTATTTTGCTCCGCAGGTTCCCTTCGATGCACATCTCGGGGTCTCCTACACCGTGTTCGATTTTGGAAAACGGTCGAACGCCCTTGCCGCCTCCCAGATGGCGGAGACCTCGGGCGTTAACCAGCTTTCCAACCTGCAGCTCCTGCTCGGGTACCAGGTCATACAGCTCTTCCATGTAGCAATCCTGCAGCAAAAAAACGTCGGCGTCAAGGACGAGGAGATTGCCGACCGCGAGCGCCATGTTGCGGTGGTGAAAAAGAAGCTCGAAACCGGCAGCGCCACCGAATTCGATGCGCTCCAGGCCGAAGAGCTTCTTGCCGCGGCGAAAAGCATGCGCATCGATCTCTTGAACCGCCTGGCACAGACGCAGGCGCAGCTGCACGAACTCCTCGGCCTGCCCCAGGACCGGCAGATTCTGTTCGCCGAAACAAAGGCTCCCGACTATAACAACCTGAACGGCGATTCCCTCATTGTCTGTGCCCTGAAACAGCGCAGCGACTATGCAGCAGCGAAAACAGCCAAGGAATCCGCCCGGCTCCAGGTGCAGAAGGCAAAGCTGGAGAATATGCCCTCGCTCGACGTCCAGGCAATGGCAGGCTATAAAAACGGCTTGCTGACCAGTCTTTACAGTGTCGACAGCGTCCAGTTCAACTGGGAAGCGGGAGTTGCCCTGACCGTCCCCATCTACGACGGCGACCGCGCGAAGTATCACCGGCTCGCTGCCGAGGCGCAGGTGAGTGCGGCCGATGCCGGAATCAGCAACCTGGCTGAGCGGATCCGCATCCAGGTGCTGCAGGCGAAATCGGACGTCGAGGCCGCGTATGCAAAGCTCGATCTCTCGCAGGTCCAGGTCGATCTCGCCGAACGTGCGCTCAAGATGGCCCATATCAAGTACGAGGCGGGCGTGATCACGAATATCGACGTCCTCGACGCCGAGCGGGACTTTGCCGACGCAAAGCTCAACTACGTGAGCGGCCAGTACCAGTACCTGCTCAACTGCTATGCGCTGGACCAGGTCACGGGCGAGCAGTGTGTCGGGATGCGGTAAATTTTAGAGTTGAAACTCTCGGAATTAAAATATAGGCAGAGGTATGTGGAAGAATAATGCCTGATCACGGGCATGGCTTTTTTGGTGGGGGAACCGCCTAATGCGGTTATCCATTTTCCCCAAAAGGGAAAATGGACGGATTATTATTAGTTTTATTTGTGCCAGCCCCTGGTCGGAGCCGCGCAAAGCCGCGTCTCCGACACACCCCTTCCTGCGGAGATGCGAAGCGATGCCTGCCTCGCTAAAGCTCAGCAGGCGCTCTCGCACCCCCGCAACGCTCCCATTAGGTAGAAAACATATAAAAAAAATTGAGAAAAAGGAGAATCTTGCCGTTCAAACGTGTTGTGAAATATGACCCCCTTAGTAAGGGGGCGCCGAAGGCGGGGGATCCGCAGGCAAATTCAGCAATCATTCTACCTACCTAAATCGCAACTGATTTTTTTTCTGTTTTTTCTACCATAAAAGAGGGCGTTGCGGGAGGGGAAGGGCGTTTGCCAAAGGCAAACATCGCCTTCCCCGTCCGCAGGAAGGGGTGTGCCTGAAGACGCGCGCCTTTCGCGGCTTCAGGCCAGGGGGAACCATTTTTTAATGGTTCCCCCACCAAGGGCCTTTGATCTATGCCCGGTTTCCCCGCATGAAGCAGTAATCAGGATTTTATTCAACATCATTATGTTGTAAATTATATTATCAAACACCCGAATGTTTTATCGAAGAATTAAAATCGCACAAAAGGACTAATAAATGAGCTCTCCCCGCTGGACTATCATTTCCGCCATTTTCCTGATCCCTCTATGCCTGATTATTCCGGCCATGGCCCAGCCGGGACAGTCGCCGGCTCCCTCGCATCAGATAGACGTCGTCTATCTAAAGGATGGCACCGTTCTTCGGGGAAAAATAATCGAAAATGTCCCGAACAAATATCTGACAATCAGGCTTAGAAACAAGGATGTCGTGACCGTCAGTTACGGCAGGATCGATGAAATCAAGCGTGACGAGGTAATCTACCGGAAAGACCATCCGGCTGAGAAATTCTCAAATTACGGCAGTTCATTGTCTCTTGTCATTGGGAACGGTTTTCCCGACGGCTACAACTTCGAACTGGGGGGCAGGCTGTCCAGGTTATCAACCGACCATACCTTTTTCGGGCTTACCATCGTCGACTATTTCGGAACGGATAACGAGGGGTTCGATATTTACGGGACCAACTCGATTTATCATGATAATGTGGCTGCCTTTGGCGTCGATGTGGGTTATGCCAGCGTTGCATCCAATCTGGCGATCATCGGCTATATCGAACCAGGGGTGCAGCTGGTAACCCTGAACCCCAATGAAGGGCAAATCGGATATCCTGCAACTTCAACCTTTGCATCATTTTATTTCGCTCCGGGCGTGCTTTTTCAATGGTCTTTTCCTTCCGGCCTGAAATGCGGGATCGATGCAAAATATTCTTTTGTCAGTGAGAGCGATGCATTGCACGAAGGTGTATTCAGCCTGACGGCGCAGCTTGGATTTAAATTGTAATTCGCATCGTTACTACTCAGGTAGGTAGAAAAGTTGCCGAATTTTCCTGCGAATTCCCCGCCGCAGGGGGATCTTATATTGCAAAGAATTCTATCAAGGTAATCATATTTTTTCTACCATAAAAGAGGGCGTTGCGGGAGGGGAAGGGCGTTTGCCTGAAGACGCGAGCCTTTCGCGGCTTCAGGCCAGGGGCTGGTGCAATCAAAAATATCAATACTCCGTCCATTTTGCCTGTTGGGCAAAATGGGTAACCATTTTTTAATGGTTTCCCCACCAAGGGCCTTTGATCTATGCCCGGTTTCCCCGCATGAAGCAGTAATCAGGATTTTATTCAACATCATTATGTTGTAAATTATATTATCAAACACCCGACCGCTTTTTTTAAGGACTAAAATCGCGCAAAAGGATTACTGAATGAACCTTTCCCGATGGCCTCTCGCCTTCGCCATAATCCTGTTTCTCCTGTTCGTATATTCCCCGGCAATCGCCCAGCCTATAGCACCCCCAGCTTTCCCTCGCCAGATCGACATAGTCTATTTGAAAGACGGCTCGATTATCCAGGGCACCATTATTGAAAATAAAACGGACGATTATTTAAAAATCAGAAATCGGAACGGCAGCGAGGTGATCGTGGGGTATTCTAATATAATGGATATTGAGCGTAGACCGGATACGGGAAAAACAATTGATGTCAAGTCCAGGAACTGCCAATACGATCTCCCGTCCAATCGCAAAAATCTTGAGGATTCTTCAAACCTGGGCGGCTCATTTTCTTTTGCTTATGGGAATGGTTTTCGGAACCCGAATAACTTCGGGGAAATGGGCGCACGGATAATGGATATTTCTGATAACCATGCGATGGTCGGATTTTCCACCATGTTCGTTGGCCAATATTTGAATATACCGACTGAACCCTATGCCTTTACATTTGCCTGCGAAGTCGGATATGCATTTTTGGTGCACCGTTTTGCCATATGTCCCTACATTGAGCCCGGCTTTGAATATTTCTTCTATGATACTCTGAACGCCGGAACGGACTTTTGTATCTCCCCGGGGCTGCTCGCTCAATGGTCCCTCAGGAGCGGCATCAAATTCGGTATCGATGCAAAATATTCCTTCGTTGGTGGAGGCGTCGTCAGTAATGCGAGCATGTTCAGCCTGGCGGTTTTCTTTACACCTAAATTTCCAGACCAAAGCCCGAGCCCATAGAGCCAATGATCGAAGAATATCCAATCCAAGAACCGCCACCCGTCACTTTCCCCCCTCCCCGAACGTCTAATCTGTTTCATTCCGGCACCCGCACCTCGCCCAAGATCTTGAATTCTATGGCCGATAGCAATAAACGCAATGCCCGGACGAAGATTCACTTATACTATATTATTTATCCTATTCATTGAAGTTCGGAGCAGGTAAAAAAGGAGCTTTTCGCATGATCCCGTACATCGCAAAATGGTTCACCGGAGGCGGCCCGTTCATGTGGGCCATCCTGGCGGTTCTCGCCTTCGCCGCAGCGGTTGTCGTCGAGCGGGTCATCTTCTACTACATCATCTGTCGCGGCCGCGGTACCAGGATCGTGGCCGGAGTCGCGAAATGCCTCAATGGCGGCGAAGCCGATAAGGCCCTTGACCTCGCCAGGGGCGCAGCGCCGGTAACCGTGCTTATCCGTACCGCCGTCGAGCGGTTCAATGCGGGCATGAACGTCACCGAGATCCAGGAGGGTATCGAAGAGGCTGCCATAAAGGAGCTTCCCCGCTACAGCAACCGGCTCAACTACCTCGTGCTCTTCGCCAACATCGCGACCCTCCTCGGGCTCCTGGGCACCATCACCGGGCTACAGCTCGCCTTCTCGTCACTCGGATCGGTGGAGGCGTCGAAGAAGGCTACCATGCTCGCGACCGGAATCTCGGAGCTCATGGTCTGCACCGCATTCGGTCTCATGGTCGCCATTCCGAGCATGGTCGCCTATACGATGCTCAACAACAAGCAGATCCGCCTCACCCGGGACCTCGACGAATCGGTTGTCAAGCTCATGAATTTTCTGAGGAAAAAAGAGGCAACGGGACTGAAGCGCGAGGGGACCGAGGCATAGTGCACGGCATGGAGACGCGGGTGATTTTGACTTTCCGCATCTATTCATTTTCGCATCTTCTCTTCTACCCTGGTTGACTTATGCAGCTTTCCCTGTTCCAGCGGAACAAACCCATTTCCGAGAGTGGCGAGGACAACGAGATCGATGTCGCGCCGGTGATGAACATGTTCATCATCCTGGTTACCTTTCTCATTTCCATGACGGTCTTTACCCACATCGCCATCCTCCAGTTCACCCTTCCGCCGAATGTTTCGAAGGCGCTCGATCAGTCGCAGGGCAAGCCGAAGCTGCGGCTCACGGTGCGCCTCGGGTCGGATTACATGGGGATCGTTCTCGGCGACAAGCTGCTCGACTCCCTGCCGGTCGCCGGGGGCAGCTTTCCCTTCGATGCCTTTGCGGCGCGTCTCAAGGATCGCCGGGCGCGCACGGACGAGCAGGATGAGATCATCATTGCCTCGCGGGACGAAATCGCCTTCAAGCAGATTGTGCGCGTCATGGACCTCTGCCGCGACGCCGGATTCGGCAAGGTCGGGCTGTCGAGCGCAACGGTCAATCCGGGGACCGGGAAATGATGCTCTCCAAAAATCCGCGCTACGGGCTTTCGAGCGCCGATACCGGCACCTTCCGGCCGCAGTTGACGTCGCTGGTCGACGTCATGGCGATCATCCTCATCTTCCTTATCAAGACTTTTTCGACAGAAGGGAATATCATCACGCCCTCCTCGGACCTCGAACTGCCGGTTTCGACCTCGGAAAAAAAACCGAACCCGCGCTGGAGTATCGAAATCTCGCGGAGCGCGGTGATGTCGGAGGGCGCCTTTATTACCTCGACCGCAGGATACGCCAGACGCGACTCCTTGCTTATGCCGGATCTCCTCAAGTGGCTCAATACCATGAGGCGGCTCCGCGACGATACGACGTCGAAGGCGCTCATCCAGTGTGACAAGGAGGTCCCTTACTCGATTGTTAAGAAGGTCATGTATACCTGCAGCAAGGCGAAGTTCACCGATTTTTCCGTTCTCGTGATCCAGGAGGAGTAGTGACCGCGCCCCGCGACCGGCTTCTGGCCATATACGAAGAGGAGATTGAGGCGGAAATCGGGCCCGGAGAACGGCTGTTCCGGATCATTGTCATCTGCTCGTTCGCGGCGTTCGGCATTTTTGGTTTTTACCTGCGCAGGCACATCCCCCCGGAGCAGACCATCGAGGAGCAGATGTTCGAAAACCCGCCAGGTCTCGTTTATCATAGAAGAGAAGAAGGTCGCCCCGGTGGTAGTGCCGAAGGCCGCGCCCAAGGTCGAAGCGCCAAAACCGGCGCCGGTTCCCGAAAAAATAGAGCCCAAAAAAACCGAGCCTGTCGATTTGACCCGCAATCCGGTTCTCGCGCAAAAAATTGACGAGGTCAAGCCGGAGCCTCCCGCTCCCTCCCCGGAGCCGGTACGCCGGGTGTACGGCCTTCGCAAGGTATATTCCACCGGGCTCGGCGAGGGGGGCGAAGCCTCCGACGCCGTGATCGGGAAGCTCGGGAATACCCTGAACGCTCCCATCGACACGTTTACTCCCCAGAAAGAGGAGCTCAAGGGTACGGTGACCCCGGTGACCACGGTGCAGGTGCGGCCGGAGCTGAAGGTTACCGCCAGGCCCGAATATACCAAGGAGATGATTGCCCATGATGTTGAAGGAGTCATGCGGGCGAACATCCTCGTGGATGTCGATGGCAAGGTCAAGAAGGTCATCGTGCTCAACGACCTCGGCTACGGATCGAAGGAAAAGGTCTACGATGCCTGCATGAAACTGGTATTCAGCCCGGCACTCCGGAACAACGAGCCGGTTGCGGTATGGATACGCTTTTCATTTACCTTTGAGCTTTCGCATTGAAAAAGAGGCTTTCATGACCCCTAGAGCCGGATTATGGTTGATAGTTGCCATTCTCGGCGTGGTTATTGCCCAGGCGGCGCCCATGCAGTCCGGGCAGGTCCAGGCTGCCCCTGCACCGGCAACCCCGCCGGCCCCAGCCGCCGACACCGCCGCTCCCCCGCTTGAAAAGGAACCGGTGCTTACCGGCTTTGTCAAGGCGGTCTACCCGCCGGAGCTCCTCAAACAGGGCATTACCGGCACGGTGACGCTTGAACTTCTTGTCAATGAGCGGGGAACCATCGACAGCGTCGTGGTGACCAGGGGGCTGGCGCCGGCGCTCGATTCCGCTGTTGCAAAGGCTGCCGCCGCGTTCGTGTTTACCCCGGCAATGGCAGGGGGTAAGCCGGTGCCGGTGCTCATAACGTACGATTACCGCATTACCCTTGCCGACGAAATCCGGAAAATAGATACCGTCGTCAATTTCTCCGGCCGGGTTGTCGAGCGCGGGACCCGCGCCCCCATTCCAGGCGAAATGGTGTTCGTTACCGTTCTCGATACCGCTGCCGATTCCGCCATCAAACTTCCCTGGAGCGTCTTCCTGCACAAAATCGGTACGCTTCCGGGGCAGCATCTCGAGGGGACCGACATCGCCACGCTCACCGATTCGCTCGGCTATTTCTCCTTCAAATCGCTGCCCCTGGGCAAGATCCTGGTCAGCATCGCCGCACCAGGCTGCCAGGTCTTTCACGAATACCACCTGATACGGCGCGGAAAAGCCATTGAGGTGGTCTACCGTCTCGAACGCACCTCCTTTTCCGATTACAATATCGTCGTTCACGGGCAGAAGGAGCAGGAGGAGGAGGTATCGGAGAGGACCCTGACGCAGAATGAGGTGCAGATGGTTCCCGGGTTCGGCGGCGATGCGGTCAAGGTCATCGAGTCGCTTCCGGGTGTCGCGCGCGCCTCGATCCTGTCGGGCCAGATCGTTATTCGCGGTTCGTCAACCGGCGATTCGCACTTCTATATCGACGGCGTAACCCTGCCGACGCTCTTTCACTTCGGCGGTGTTACCTCGACCTACAATTCGGAGGCGCTGCAGGCGGTCGATTACTATCCCGGCGGATTCGGCACGCGCTACGGCGACGCCCTTGGCGGCGTGGTCGACCTGACCGGACGCAAGCCCAAGACCGATCGGGTCCACGGCTACGTCGATGTGAACCTTTTCGACGCAGGGTTCCTGTTCGAAGGCCCTCTGGCCGACAACGTATCGTTCATGGTGACCGGCCGGCGCAGCTATATTGCCAACGTCGTTGACTGGTTTATCAACGATGTCGCCAAAATCAGCCTGCCGTTCACGGTCGTGCCCTATTACTACGACTTCGTCGCACGCCTCGACGCGGACCTTTCCAAAAGCAATCACGTCTATGTGACCCTGTTCGGCTCCGAAGACAACCTGCAGCTCATCGCCAGTTCCGAGCGGGGCGGCAGCAACCAGATCTCGTCCAACACCAGCGAAATAAGCGACCTCTCCTATTTCACCATGGGTATTGCCGGCTGGCAGTGGACGATAAGCGACAAGGTCAAGAGTGATATGCACTTCGCCCTCTGCCGCCTGAGCCAGCAGGAGTCGATCGCCGGTTTCACCAATGTCAATGGCAATGCGCTGGCCAAGTACCTGCGCGACGAGTTCACCTTTGCCGCATCGAACGCCCTCACCTGGCACACAGGGGTTGACATCCAGGTGATTCCCTACAACCTGGACCTGGCCTATTTCAATAACAAGGGAGTCCTGGTCAGCGATACCGCCCACGACAACCTGGGACCCTACGGCGTATACGGCTTCGTCGACTGGAAACCGATCCCGAAACTCACCCTGACGCCGGGCATCCGGTACGACTACTATCCCGAGCTGCACTACAACGGGCCGATAATCCCGGAGTTCTGGAACTACGACTCATGGGATGACAAGGGTCTTTCGGGAGTGCCGTCGCTCAGGCTTGCGGCACGCTACGCCCTGGACAGCCGCCAGACGGTGAAAGCCTCGGCCGGATCGTACAATGAGACGCCGCAGCCGCTCCTCCAATCGATCCTGCCCGAGCTCGGCAACCCCGACCTCGGCGCGCAACTGGGATCCCAGTACGTTGTCGGGTACGAACGGAAGATCTCTCCGCTCATCAGTGCCGACCTCGAAGCCTATTACAACCGTCAATGGGACGACGCGACGCGGCCGCCCGACGTGGATACCTCCGTTCCCGGGTATGTCGGCAACGGCCGGGCCCAGATGCACGGGCTCGAACTGCTGCTGAAGCACGACCAGGGGAAACGCTTTTTCGGGTGGATCGCCTACTCGCTTTCCCGAAGCGAACGCTGGAGCTATACCGAAAACCAGTGGGTTCTTTACAATGAGGACCAGACGAACAACCTCCAGCTCATCGGCAGCTACAAGGTGACCCCCACGCAGATTGCCGGAGTCCGCTTCCAGTATGTCACCGGCGACCCGACGACCCCGATATACGGAAGCCAGCTGTACGATGCAACCTCACGGACGTTCATCCCGACCATGGGTCCGGCCAACTCCTCGCGCATGCCCCCCTACATCGATCTCGATTTGCGCTACGACAAGAAATTCATCTATGCCGTCTGGCAGTGGTCGATATATATCGATGTGTCCCACGTCGAGAACTGGTTCGGCAAGGGGTACCACAGCCCGGAACTCAATGAGTACGAGTGGAACTACAACTATACGGAAAAGAATGTGTTTTCGGACATAACACGGCCGGCATTCGGCGTCAGGATGGAATTTTAATGAATAAACTCACCATAGCCATCCTCGGTGCGATCCTGCTCCTGCAATGCAGCTCGTTCCAGGACCGGTACGACCGCATCGAACCCTCGGTCATACGGCCCATCGGGTTCGTCTACAACCCGTACGCCGAAGGGGCGCCGGGTGATACCATCCACCTGCATGCCTACTTTGCGGGTGATACCGTTGTCTCATCAACCTGGCAACTTTCCTATGACTTTCTCCAGGCTGCAACCGGCAACGGCGACACGGTACTCAATTATGCCCCGCTCCCGATCTTCAGCGTTACCGGCAACCTGCCCGACTCCATGGATTTTTTCTTTGTCATACCGGACACGGCCTTTTACCTTACCCAGGCGATTCCCCAGCAGTCGCTTTCGGCACTGAAAGCCTCCCTGCCCGCGGCCATGGGATCCATGACCCAGCAGAGCCTGGCCGGATTTCTTCGCAGCCTCGGTGCCGTGAATTTAAACGATACGCCCGCCGTCCTGACGTTCCTGCAGGTGTGGGGTCCAACCCTCGGCATTGCCGCATCCTCTCCGGCGGCCCTCGATTCCCTGGGGGCGATCGCGGAGAAGGTCGTTTCGGTATTTTCGGTGCAGGGAGTGATCCTGGCCAATCTAACGGCAAAGGACGGCTCACAGCTCCAGGTCAGGGGACAATTTACCATCCGGTACAACAGTCACTTCCGGAATACCCCGCTGGATACCATAATCCCGGTGGCGCAGAACCCGGTCATGCACTGGGTGGGGGTTTATACCATTAAGAACAACAGCGTCTCCGGCTTTGCACCCGGCGACTCGATCCTTGCGGGAAGATATACGCCGCAATACCTTTACAACAACCTGTCGCCGGTCGCGATCTCGGACACCATCCTCATCGATACCGGCTACACCTATTTCTTCGGCGCCGACAGCGGGATCTACCCGGTGGTCCAGAACGGGACCACCGTCATCGATACCACGCGCGATAAGCTGTTCTATGCAGACTCAAAAACCGGGCGGGATACTTTTCAGCTGGCGACCTGGTTTTACGACTGGGAATACGAGGATGACCTCGATTCGGTCACCCTGCCCGAGGATTCGCTCCTGCTCCTGGTTCCGGGAAGCTCGGGCGGTGGCGGCGGGGAAGAGTCGTATATGCAGTTCCTGCCTTCACTCGATACGAAAATGACCGCTGCGCATATCTGGGCCACGGTGTACGACTCCTACCTCGGCCAGTTGAACTTTCCCGTCGGCTTCGCGATACGGGACTTCGATGTTTACTTCAAATATACCGCGGCGTACCTGGCGAACCATGGGCGAACCTCAGGGCAGGCAGGAATGGTTAGGGCAGCGATAAGGGCGAAGGGTAGATTATAAGTAAGTCGGGTCACTGCCTATGTATTGATAAATTTGCAGAGGCGACAGGCCGCCACCCATTTACTTGATCTTGAATTTTAGAATCTTTCTTCATCCTTTATACAGCATTGTGTGGCAAGGATCTCCGATCCGGGAGTTTTTGAATTGGCATGCCCACTAATGCACGGCACGCCGTGCCCCCACGAAACTTGACATTCACATTCTAATGGGTTTGCCCTGTTTTTTCTACCTTAAAAGAGGGCGTTGCGGGAGGGGGAAAGCGTTTGCCTTCAGGCAAACATCGCTTCCCCATTCCGCAGGAAGGGGTGTGTCGGAGACGCGGCTTTGCGCGGCTCCGACCAGGGGAAACCGCCTGAGCGGTTTCCCTACCGGAGCTTTACATAAAAAAGGAGCCTTTTGCACTTAGACTTCGCAAAAGACTCCCCTGCTGCATGCCACTTATCACCGTCCAGGGCCTCATGGCCTCCGGATGCTCTATCTACGGTTGCTTCTTCAAATCGACTGTCATGACTCCCTTATCGGCAAGGTTGCCGCGCGTGGCGGCAAAGTTCGCAATCGGCTTGTTCTGGCTGTCGGCGGCTGAGGCGACTACCGCTGGTGCCGTTGCCGCAGGCTGCACGGCCTGAACGGGCGTAACCTGCTGCGTATGGGCGGCAAGACTCTTCAGCTGCTTCGCATTATTGATATTGAAGGTGATGTACCCGATGGTGGCGAAGCCCATGACGAAGAGCATGAGCGGAACGAGCGACTTCCGGACAAAAGCCGGGAAGAACGACAGGCCTGCCGCCCGACGCCTGGGATCGGAACAGACACGCAGGATTTCACGGTCGATTGCTGCGGATGGGGCATCGCAGAGCATTTCAGGCGAGAAGAAACGCGCCTGGTCCGCCCGGTAGGCGCTCAATTCACTGCTGCAGGACTCGCAGAGTTCGAGGTGTTTCCGGTATTCAGCTGATTCGTCAGGCGTCAACTCGTTTGCGCTGAACAACAAACCGAGTTCTTCCCACTTAGGACACTCCATCGATCCCCCTTTTTTGAAGATCTTTCCGAATATTTTTAAGAGCAAGCCGCATACGACCCAGAGCGGTATTGATAGGACAATTCATAATTTCGGCAATTTCCTTGAACGGTACCCCGCCGATTTCCCGCAGCATGAATACCTCGCGCTGATAGGGATCCAGCTTTTCGACGGCACTGGTAATGATATGCCGCATGTTCTCATTTGCAATGTGCTCATCCGGAAGACCCATGCGGCTTCCTACCGAATCGGCCGCTTCTTCCTGATGATCGTTTTCAACCCGTGCATGACGAAAGTAATCGATAGTTCTCTTATGGGCTATCCCGAAAAGCCAGCTCAGGAAACTCCTTGACCTATCAAATTGCAGGGCGTTTCGATAGGCCGCAAGAAACGTTTCCTGCAGGAGATCTTCCGCGACCTCCCGCTCTCCGGTCATTTTAATGAGAAAACCGAATACCCTGTTTTTATATTTATCGTAAAGACCGGAAAAACCCGTCTTGTCGCCTTTAAGCCATAAATCGAAAAGCTTCTGATTTTCAATTTCGTCTTCAGGATCGTTCATAGTAATTACGTCTCTTTATTTTGATTATTGTGATAAATCAGTACTCTTGAGCACACTTTCCGAAGCCGCCGATACTTCCGATACCGCCGCCAATACGCGATGGGGCGACCCTGGATAAGGCCGCCCCAGAAACACCCGAAGCAAGGAGGGGCACAGGCCCCCCCCGTCCATGTCTGCAATACCCGGCAAGGGCAGCTACAAATTACTTGGTAGTCTTCTGGGCTTCATCGAGGATCTCCTTATTGGAAGGGTCGAGAGCCAGAGCCTTCTGCAGATGGTCCTGATAGGCCTGGTTATCTTTCACCACCTTGGCCAGATGGGCAAGGCCAAGCTCGGCAAGAGCATATTTGGGATCCGCCTTCAGCGCCCGCTGATAAAATGTTTCAGCCCATTTTACCTTGGATTGCAGCAGGTACACGTCGGCCCTTGCAGAGAGCGACGGCGCATAGTTCGGGTTAATATTCTGGATCTCCTTGTAGGTTTCTATGGCATCGTCATACTTTTTGCTGAGAGCCTGAATTTTCGCCTTCAGCATGAGGATATCGATATTGTCCGCCTCGGTCGCAAGGATGTCTTCAACGGTATTTGCAGCGGCTTTCAGGTCGCCAAGTGCGACGCTGATCTCCGCTGAGGCCTGCAGATATTTGGTGTTTCGCTTGATCTCGATCAGGTCCTTGATCTCTTCGGCAGCCTTCTTATTCTGGTCGGTCTTACGGTAGAGATCGCAAAGATTATACCGGATATCGGTATCGTTCGGCTTACCGGCTTTGGCCTTCTTGAGAAGCTCGATGGCCTGGTCTTGCCGATTTGATGCTGCGTACCCTTTGGCCATCGCAGCCATGACGTCGGGGTCGTTGGGCATCAGCATGTTCGCGACTTCGAGGAAGGTCAGCGCCTGCGTTAAAGAATCCTTGGCAGCAAGAATAAGACCTATCTGCTTGTTCGCCTCGGGGTTTTGAGGATCAGCCTGGTTGTACCGCCGGTAAGCAGCAAGCGCATCGTCCTGATTACCGATTTCGCGATAGGCCTTCCCGAGTTCAAGCCACACCGCCGGGACCGTTTCGGCCAGGGTGGCGGTTTTCTTCAGCAGGACTATTGCCCTGGAAAGCATCTCCGGCTTGGCCGAGATCAGGATCCCGAGACGCAGGAAATTCCGGTAGTCCTTGGGAAACTGCACCGTGTTGGCCTGATAAATTTTCATCGCTGCAACAGGATTCGCTTTTTCCTGAAGGAACGCCTCCTTGTAGGAAGCGTCGGGATCCCCGGCCCCCGGGATTGCACAGAAGGCGGCATACGCCTCCGCTGCCTTCTGGGTCTGGCCGTCGTTCTCGTAGGCTACGGCAAGCGCCTTGAGGATCGATCGATTGACCCTTGCGCTGAATTTCATCGCCCGCAACGGTTCAAGCACCTTGATGGCATCCTTATACTGCCTGGTTTCACCGCAGGCATTGGCGTAGATAATGGCATAGTCGGCATCGTCGTCGGTCTGGTACTTCAGACCCGACAGGTACTTGATTGCACCGGCATAATCCTTGGTATCGAAGGCATATTTGCCCAGCTTTTTCGCAACCGCCTGATCGCCCGGCGTTTTTGCAAGATACCGTTTGTAGTCCTTTGCCGCAGAAGGCATATCGTTTTTCTTGTAATAAATATCGCCCAGGTCGCGATAGGCATCGGTCGCGTTGGTATCCATCATAACGACCTGTTCATAGGAAATAATAGCATCGTTGGTGGATCCGGCAGCGGCCTGGCAGGCAGCCATGGATGAAAGCGCATCGACGCTTTGCGGATCGATCATGAGCGCCTTCTGGTACATCTCAATCGCCTTGGGATAAACTCCCTTTTTCTGGTAGATAAGACCCAGGGTCTGGTAGGTCCCGACATCCGCCTCTCCGGACTTTATGACATTGGACAGTGCTGTAATGACCTCCTCCTGCTGGCCCTTGGCAATGACGATCTCGGCGTAACGCTTATAGAATCCCTTGATGGCAGGATTCAGCTTGATGGCAGCCCGATAGGCCACAAGCGCCTTATCATAGTCCTTGAGCTGGTACAGGACATCGCCGTAATCGCGTTCGCCCTCTGCAGACGGGACGATTTCGAGATAGTGCGCAAGATAGCCTGCCGCTTCGGAATAGTTTTTCTGGCCAAGCGTGATCTCGTAGAGCCTGTGGAGAGCCTCCTGATTTTTCGGCTGCAGCGTAACGATCTCTTTGTACAGCTTCAGGGCGGCGGTGAGGTCGGAGTGCGCGTTGGCATCATGCGCCAGCCGGACTCGCGACGGCACATCCGTGGTGCTCTTCGCGACGATCTCCTTGTCAAGATCATGCAGCTTCGTCTTATCGTTATTCTGGTCGTAACAGATTGCAAGCCGCTCCTTATACTCGATATTGCCCGGCTGGGTCCTGGCCATGAATTCGACATGCGAAACCGCTCCCAGGTAGTCCTTTTCCTGCATCAGGATGTCGGCAAGGACAACGTGCGGATCCCAGAGGGTCGAATCGAGGAGAACCGCGGACTTGGCGGCTTCTTTGGCGGCTTCGAGACGATTGAGATTGTATGCAGCCACGGCTATGCCGCTCTGCGCACCGGCGCTCTTCTTCAGAGAGTTGCTTTTGTCGAACTGGGTGAAGGCTTCCTTGTAATTTTTCGCCTTGAGGTAATATTGGCCGAGCGTCAGGTACACGGAGGGATCGTTCGGCGACAGGGAAATGAGCGTTTCGAGCGTATGCTTCGCCTTTTCGGTCATGCCGCTCTTCTGGTAGAGGTCGGCAAGGCGCGCGTACGCCTCAACGCTTTTGCTGTTGACGGCTAGATAGACTTTTCGAGGGTCGCAATGGCCTGGGCGCCGTTATTCTGGGCCTGGTAGGCATCCGCGAGAAGAAAGTAGATGTCGGGCACGACCGCCGCCTTCGGGTCGGCGGCGACGACGAACTGGTAATTGGCAAGCGCCGGGGCATACTCCTTCTTTTCCATCCGTGCCGCGGCCACCTTTACCTGCGATAAGAGCGCCTCAGTGCCGGTGGCGGTTCCGAAAAGCGTGACCGCTTTTTCGTAGGAGGCCGAGGCAGCCGCAGCATTGTTGCTTTTTTCGGCTGCAACCGCGGCCTGGTAATAATCGATTGCTTCCATTCCCTTGCCGGCAAGCTTGCCGTACTGCGCCGAGGCGTCGGCATAGCTGCCCTGCGCAAAGAGCGCACGGGCGAGGAGCAGACCGGCATCGTCCGGTGCACCGCCCCGGGAAATCGCCTCTTTCATATAGGTAATGGCGGAATCCGGCGTTCCGGCTCCGGCGTAAGCTTTGCCGATTTTATAGGCAAGGCCGCCATCGGGACTTTTCTGATAGGATTTTTTGAGCAGCGGAAGCGCCTTCTGCCACTCTTTATTGTTGTAGTAAATATTGCCGAGTTCTTTATTGGCAATGACGTTGCCGGAATCTCCCTGGATAACCTTTTCGAGGGCAGCCTTTGCCTCTACCGACCGGTTGAGCGCAATGCACGCCCGTGCATACTGCCAGGAAGCCTCGGCGGTAAAGTTCTTGTCAAGCGCTTTTTTTGCGAGGTTGAGTGCCGCTTCGGGCTGTTCGAGCTGGTTATAGAGGGTTGCGGCGCCGAGAAGCGCCTGGTAGTTATTCTGGTCGAGTCGCCAGGCGACAAGGTAACAGGCCAGGGCCTTTTCCGGAACTCCCACGGCCTCATTTGCCTGCGCAAGCTCTACCCAGGTGGCGGCATCACGTTGACCCGGCGGAACCTTATCCTCCGCATAATCAATCGCCTCCTTGTATTTTTTGTCCGCGATCAGCTTGTCGAGTGTCGGCTCCGCAAAAATAGAGAAGGAGGCGGCAAGGAGAAAAAGCGCAACCGCTGCGCTGCTACGGCTGAAGAAAAACCACGTCATGGGAGAGACTCCTTTTCAACAGAGTTAAGGGCGCGGAGGTATGTCGACGGCGACGGAGATACCCCTTCCGGAGAGGCTGAAATTCTATTCCTCGGGAAACTAATCTCCTGAAATTGCATTAGTTACAAAAAATGATATATTGAAAGAGTCCGGTGCAAGAATAGTATTGAAATACCTCATTGAATGATAGTTTACGGCTCTGCAGGAGCGGACCCGGTGCCACTATCCCCCCGAACTGCGAAGGGCCTCCAGGCGCCCCAGAAATTCCTGCCGGCTGAACGCCGGTCCCGGATCGGTTTTTATGTCCTTCCGGAGGCCGGCGGCCACCGCGCGGCTACCGGCAATGTCCTCGTGGCCGACATAGGTAAAATGCCTGCCGTGCCTTCGTTCAATATCGCTGCAGAGACCGGCGAGTTTTTCGTATTGCACCGCGCTGAACCCCGATACCGACGAGGCCGCCAGCTCGATCCCCAGGGAAAACCCGTTCACCGCCTGCCGGTTATCCGGCTCGGGCATTATGCTCCCTCCGGCATGCCATGCCTTCATCTCCTCAGGAACGAGCCGCAGTATCTCGCCGCTTCGTTCGATCAGGTAGTGGCTGGACACGCCATAATCACAGAATGTTTTGAGAATCCACCGGCGATCGAAGGGCTCTGCCGGTGAGAGCGCCTCGGCGCTCACGCTGTGGATGACGATGACGTTCACTTCATAGGGCAAAAACCGCGGTTCCCACAGGTGCTCTTTGCCTGTTGCCGCAATCCGCGAGCCGAGAGCGGCTCCATCAACAATCAGCGGATTTCGGGTGTCGAGGAGGCAGGGAGTGATATCCATGATTCACCCTCACAGGGTTTCGGCAAGCAGGTACGGCAGGATACGGTCGATATGGCAGGCAATGGTTTTGAAATTGCGCCGGAACTCGCCGAAACTTTTGCCGAGGGGATCCGGTATTTCGCCCTTCGGCCGATCAGCCGCAGGCCAGGAACCCAGAAGAAAAACCCGTTCCGCGGCATCCGGCACAAACATCTGCACATACTGCTTCTGGTACGCTTCCATGACAAAAACAAAATCCGCCCGGATCAGTTCTTCATAATCAAGGGCGCGCGAGATATGCTCCGAGATATCGATGGTTTGTTCGCTGCAGGCGGCAAGGGAGTCCGAGGAAGCCTTCTGGCCGTCCTTGGCATGGATTCCCATGGAAGAAACTGAAAAGTCACCCCTCCCGATCCGGGAAAGCCGTTCTTTCAGGATACCTTCGGCGGTCGGACTTCGGCACATGTTCCCGGTACAGACGAAAACTACGCTGGGCAAGAGATCGCTCCCGCAGGGATAGAGGGCATGGGTGAGAAAATAGTATTTTACGATTTTAAATGAGAGGGAGATCCGCCATGGCTTTATCCGAAGATGAAAAAACCCTGATTGAAGAGGCGTTGAGCGTCTATCTGCAGGTCATAGCGCGACAGGTTTCGCCCCAGCAGGCTCAGCAGCTTGCCGGCGTAGCCCAGGGAATTGTCCGCAAGCTGGACACGCTCGATTCCGGAGCGGGCGGAAAGAAAGGCAATAAACCGGCAGGTATCTCCGACGAATGGTACGAAAAGGTCTGCCTGACCTGCGATAAGCTCTCTCCCTCGGGCTGCACCGACAAGGTAACCGAGAAATACCCCGGCAAATGCGATCCCATCCTCCACTACGAGCGGGAAAAACTGCTCAAAACCAGGGCATAGTGCGGAAGCCCCCGCTTCAAACTACCCGCACGAGACAATAGGACTTTTTCCCCTTCTGCAACAGGACGTACTTTCCGTTCAATACCTGCGCCAACCCGATGACGGCGCTGGGATCGCCGATTTTTTCCTTGTTCACCGAGAGCCCGCCCGCGGCAATCATCCGCCGCGCCTCGCCCTTTGAGGCGAAGAACCCGGTTTTTTCGACCACCATCTCGATGACCGGGATCCCGGCCTCGATCGCCGCCAGCGGAATTTCCGCCTGCGGCACCCCCTCGAATACCGAGAGGAAGTCCCCTTCCGGCAGGTTGCGCAGCGTTTCGGTGGTACCGGCGCCGAAGAGCACCTCCGAAGCCTCGATGGACGCCCGGTAATCCTGCTCCGAGTGAACCAGAACCGTCATCGACCGCGCAAGTGCCTTCTGCAGGGCCCGCTCGTGCGGGGCGGCGGCCTGCTCGGCTTCGAGCCCGGCGATCTCGCCCGCAGAAAGAAGCGTAAAGATCCGGAGCAGCCGGGGCGCGTCTTCGTCGGTGGTATTGAGCCAGTACTGGTAAAACTTATAGGGCGAGGTCATGGACCGGTCGAGCCAGACGCTCTCCCCTCCCTCCGACTTGCCGAACTTTTTGCCGTCGGACCGCGTTAAGAGCGGGCAGGTCAGCGCATGCGCCTCCCCCCCTGCCGCGCGCCGGATGAGCTCGGTGCCGGAGGTGATGTTTCCCCACTGGTCCGAACCGCCGATTTGAATCCGGCAATTCTTATTTGTATAGAGCCAGAGGAAGTCGTACGCCTGGAGCAGCTGGTAGCTGAATTCGGTAAATGAGATGCCGTTGTCCCACCGTCCCTTGACAGAGTCCTTGGCGACCATGTAATTGACCGTGAGGTGCTTGCCGACGTCGCGCAGGAAATCGAGGAAGCCGATCCCCTTGAACCAGTCGTAGTTGTTGACAAGTTCGGCCCCGTGCGCTCCCGTGAAATCGAGAAACCGTTCGAGCTGCGCCTTGATGCACTCCTGGTTGAAGCGGAGGACATCGAGGCCGAGCAGGTTCCGTTCTTCCGATTTCCCCGACGGGTCGCCGATCATGCCGGTCGCGCCGCCGACCAGGGCGATGGGCTTGTTGCCGGTCCGCTGGAAATGGACGAGCAGCATGATGGGAATGAGATTGCCGATGTGGAGCGACGGGGCCGTGGGATCGAACCCCGCATACCCGGTAACCCCGCCGGCCTTGCAGAGCGCCTCGGCGCCGGGCGTTATGCCGTGGATCATGCCGCGCCATTGCAGCTCTTCGATGAAATTCATAGGTCTCCCGAACTTATGCTGTCAGTATCAGTTGTTGAACCAGTATCACGTATTGAAGTTGAGAGGAGAAAATAAGTTTTGCTGAATATTAATAAATGATTCGGACTTGGTAGAGAACTTAGTGCTTCTGGTGGGGGAACCGCCTGCGGCGTTTCCCCCACCAGAAGCAGTTGATTTATTAAGCCCGATTCCCCCACCAAGGCCATTTGATTTTGCCTTTAGGTGTATCCCGTTTCCCAGCTGGAAACGATATTTTTCACCAACCATTGATTTCCCTTTCCGGAAGCGTTATATTGGTTCTGGGAGGGAATCATGCCCGACATATTCGCCTATACCGACTTCCGTCTTTTCCTTGCCGACTACTATCGGGACCGCAAGGAGCACAACCCGTCATTTTCCTACCAGATTCTCGCCGACAAGGCGGGGTTTCCCAACCGCGGCTTCATCTATAACGTTATCAAGGGATCGAAAAACTTCTCGCCGTCGAGCGCGGTCAAGATGGCGCAGGCGCTGCAGCTCGGTGCAAAAGAGGCCGACTACTTCGAAAACCTCGTTTCGTTCAACCAGGCGAAGAGCCTCCGCGAACGCAACTACTTTTTCGCCAAGATGAGCACCATGCGGAGCAACCGCCAGGGCGCCGCCATTCTCCGCGAAACACGGCGCGAGCATTACGATTTTTACGCCAGCTGGTACATCGGCGCCATCCGGGCGCTCATCGACATGCACCCCTTCAAGGACGATTACAAGGCACTTGCCCGGCAGCTCTTCCCTCCCATCAAGCCGAAGGAGGCGCAGAAGGCGGTCGCGATCCTCGAAAGTCTCGGCATGATACGCAGGAAGGGCGACGGTTACTACGCCGTTGTCGATAAAACGATCACCGCGGGCAAGGAGATCGTGCAGCTCGGCCTGCAGAACTTCCAGCTCCAGACCATGGACCTCGCAAAAAAGGCCCTGCAGGAGCTTCCAAAAAATAAACGGCACATTTCCGGACTCATGCTCGGCATTTCGGGCAAAACCTATGAGGCAATCTGCAGGGAGCTGGAGGAATTTCAAACGAAGCTGCTGGCGCTCGCCGAGGAGGACGCCGAAGCAGACTGCGTGTACCAGGTCAATTTTCACTTTTTCCCGATATCGAAAAGTAAGGCGGAAGAGTGATAGATGATAAATCAAATGCTCTTGGTGGGGGAACCTCGCTACGCGGGTTATCCATTTTCCCCAAAAGGGAAAATGGACGGATTATTATTAGTTTTAATTGTACCAGCCCCTGGTCAAAGCCTCCGCGCCCGCAAAGCCGGGCTGCGGGGTCTTTGGCACACCCCTTCCTGCGGAAGTGGGCGGCGATGTTTGCCTTTGGCAAACGCTCGCCCACTCCCGCAACGCTCACATCAGGTAGAAAAAACTAGGAACAAAAAGAGATCAATCTAAATAATAACAGCAAGGATTACCGGCAATTCAGTTGCTATGCCTGATCAGAGTGGGAAATATGTCCGACTTAAACCAGAATCCAACGCGGAACGATGAGGGAGGAACCATGGTCCGGAAACTTCTCAAAGCACTTACCTTTGCAGCATCAGGACTATTTCTTGCTTTGCACTGCACCGCCCCGAACGGC
The DNA here is from genome assembly GCA_963803935.1 of uncultured Fibrobacterota bacterium. Taxonomy (GTDB): domain Bacteria; phylum Fibrobacterota; class Chitinivibrionia; order Chitinivibrionales; family Chitinispirillaceae; genus BOG-1184. The sequence continues at coordinate 32,783 of CAWDOZ010000011.1, forward strand.
GGCACCGGGTCGCAGGCCCCCAACTCCAACATTTCCGGCGTCATCTACAATGCAAATGGCTCTCCCGCCGCCAATGCGACCGTACACTTCTACCCGGTCAGCTACAACCCCTATACCAAAAGCCTGGGGAAAACCAAAGCGCTTGCCGCCGCGGCCGCCGTTTCGACCCTCGATTCCACCAGAACCGATGCAACGGGTCACTATAACGTCAATCTCGATTCGGGCAGCTACAACCTCCTCGCCTCCGGCGACTCGGGCCAGGCGTTCCAGGACTCCATCGCGACGGTGAAGGGCAGCACGATCCACCCCACCGACACCCTCCGGGCTCCGGGGTCAATTTGCGGCATCATCCAAATGGCAGGCGGAGGAAACCCCGAGACCGTCTTCATCATCTTCATGGGCACCGGCTCGGTGTGGTTCCCGGCCGATACGTTCGGGAACTTTGCAACGGGCAATATGGCACCGGGGAGGTACCCTGTCCGATTCCTGACGACTACGCCAAACTACAATGTGTTGGATACAACTTTGACGGTAACGGCCGGGAAAATTGATACGTTGGCGGCGCCTATACAGTTGCAGTTTAACGGGATACCGGTACCGCAGGGACTGCACATACAGTATGATAGTCTGAAAGAAATAGCGACGCTTACATGGAATAAGCCGACCACAGGGACGAAGGTTGCAAGCTACAATGTCTACAGGGAACAGAGCGATTCGACGAACTACGGTTTGATCAAGGGCGGGTTGGCAGATACAACGTATCAGGACTCTTCGGGAGTGCAGGGAAATACCTATTACTACCGGGTAACGGCGGTGGATACGAATTCGAATGAGGGAGGGAAGAGCGGGGCTGAATCTGTTACTTTTTTATCTGCGTTTTCGATCAAGGGTTCTCTATTCAATATAGGAGGTTATGGCTGGCTTTATGCAGTAGAAAAGGACCCCCATGGTAATTATGTGATCTTGAACGGAACGGCATTCTACCCAAATCCCGCTGAAATGGAAAGATTTTCCCCATCAGGATTATTGATTAATTCATGGAATCTCCCTGGAGGTGTCGAAGAAACCTACGTTTACGATTGTATTGCTGTTGGAGACTCCAATACCATTTTCGATATTTCAAAAGGGAATATCGTAATTCGCTACGATACGACAGGTACTATTTTGTCCCAGTTTCAATATCCTGGGACGGCTAGTGGTATAGGGATCTTAAATGATACGATTTATATCGGCGATAGAACTGCGCATATAGTTCGCGCCTATTCAATCGCAGGAGATTCTCTTTTTTCTTGGGGCGCACAGGGTAGTGGCCCAAGCCAATTTGGTTCAATTGGGAGCTTGAGGACGGATAGCATTACTGGAAATATTTTCATTGAAGATGGGCAGGGGGATTACAGCAGGCTTCAAATATTTGATAGAAATGGAAATTATAAGTCTTCTTTTTCATTCCAAGCATCTGGTCAGGGTCTTGTGGGGGGATATTTGGCTGAACGCAACGATACGATTCTCGCAAGCGGTTCGAGCTTAGGCGCCTTTACAATGAATGGGACTTTTATTTTCAGGTATACTTTCGGCTTAAGCAGTATGTTTAAAAAGGCTATTTTCGATAATTCGAAAGATAATTTTGTCATTTTCAACTGGACCGGCGAGGTCATGAACCTTGTCAGAAAATAGGAGGCTCCCCAAATGCTTGAGGAGCCATCTTAAAAAAGAGGTCGTTTTTAGGAACTCGCGGTCAAAAATACCCAACCCGTAGAGGAGCCATTAGCATTAACCCATATCCTATCAGTCGGTTCTGTTGCATCTGTTCTAATGTATAGAGAACCCTGCGGCGCTGATAGAGGGGGATTTGCCGACGATGGGTTTCCTGTTCCACTGAGGATTCTTGGCCCATTCACACTCACATATCCATCGACTTGAATATTCCCATTCACCTCCAATTTCTGGCTCGGTGCTGTGGTCCCAATCCCTAAATGTCCTCCCAGTCCCGTCGTCCCCGCAACGAGAGTCATCATATCTGTTGGGAAGCCCTGATTTCTCCACCTGAAGGCATTCCCTCCGCCATTATAGGTCTGAAAAACCATTCCGGAACCCCAAACGCCCATAATTGCCTGGTTGGTATCGCCCAAGTTCAAGGTTGCTACCGCACCGGGCTCATTGTCGGCACCCCAGGAACTCGGGCTGGTAAGCTCAACAATTCCGCCTCCCGCAGCTCCTCCCACGGTGAGTGTGGCGGCAGGAATTACAACGTAATTTACAAGGCCACCACTGCTGCTTGACCATGGTGAAAATACCGTTAAGCTGGAATCGGAACCAATTGCCGTAACCATATTTGATTGGCTCCCCACCATTATTTGATCTCCAACCGAAAATTGAGGATTGGATTCAAAGAAGGTTTGCGAGGATCCGGTGATGCCTCCTGTGACTGATGTTTGCCCTGCGTTAATGGTAACTTGGCCGGTGCCCTGAAACCCTCCTCTTGAAACCCCGATTCCGAGCTGCCCAGCAATATTGCAGGGCAGGTTTTGAAGGCTCTCATCACTTCCATTCGAAAGAAAAGTATTTTGCCCCTGCACATTCGGATCCTCAGCAAACAGGGTATTTGTCGGAGAAGCTCCCGGCAAGAAGGCCGTATCGAAATGGCAGCCGCTGATAATATTGCCGGAGCTACTTGAATCTAAGTTCACCCCTATGCAATAAGACCCAAGACCATCGAAATATACACCTATAATATTATTCTGCTGGCTATTTTGAAGATTTATAAGAGTAACTCCAACAGGAAAAGTACTATAGCCTCCGGTAGATATGGAGCCTCCAATAATTTGGTTATTTACGCCAGCTATTCGCACACACATCCGGCCCTCCAACGCCGTGTCACCGCCTGCCCAGATAACGTTATTTGCCAAATATACAGCGTTGGTTTCACTAAAAGGGAAGCTTAGATCGATCCCGATTTGGCATCCACAAACAGAAGAATTTGTCACTTGGCCTGACCATCCGCATATTCTAATTCCGGTTCCGAATTGTAATCCGGAATAAGTTTCTGAAATGCATATGTTATCGATCGTGGCAGCCGCCGGGTAACAGGCCCATGTCGGTGATTTGTTATTTTGATATGTTATTTCGCCGGCATGGTTAAATGCGTCAATCCCGACATCACCAGAAAATGCCCCGTCATAAAGAAGTCCTGCCCTTTGTATAGTTAAATTTTTTAATGTAAACCGTGCTCCTGCTTGTGCTGGGTCCACCGAAATGGCCGTGATAGGTCCAATATTTTCGATGCCCGAGGAAACCGGCCAGAAATTTAATGCAGAAGACAACAACCCTTGTTGCGAGGCTACGACTCCGGTGAGCTTAACACCTGGTTTCATGGCGATACCGGGATTGACGCATTTAACCATGCCCGCGAAATAACATATCAAAATAACAAATCACCGACATGGCCTGTTACCCGGCGGCTGCCACGATCGATAACATATGCATTTCGGAAACTTATTCCGAATTACAATTCGGAACGGATTAAATATGCGGATGGTCAGGCCAAGTGACAAATTCTCCTCTTGTGGATGCCAAATCGGGATCGATCTGAAGCTTCCCTTTTAGTGAAACCAACACTGTATACTTGGCAAATAACGTGTCTGGGAGGCGGTGACACGGCGTTGGAGGGCCGGATGTGTGTGCGAATAGCTGGCATAAATAACCAAATTGTTGGAAGGTATGTCTACCGGAGGCTATAGTACTTTTCATAATGGAGTTACTCTTATAAACTTTCAAAACAGCCAGCAGAATACTATTATAGGTCTATATTTCGATGGTCTTGGGTCTTATTGCATAGGGGTGAACTTAGATTCGAGTTCCGGCAATATTATCAGCGGCTGCCATTTCGATACGGCCTTCTTGCCGGGATGTTCTCCGACAAATACCCCTTTTTGCTGAGATCCGAATGTGCAGGGGCAAAATACTTTTCTTCGAATGGAAGTGATGAGAGCCTTCAAAACCTGCCCTGCAATATTGCTGGGCAGCTCGGGATCGGGGTTCAAGAGGAGGGTTTCAGGGCACCGGCCAAGTTACCATTAACGCAGGGCAAACATCAGTCACAGGAGGCATCACCGGATCCTCGCAAACCTTCTTTGAATCCAATCCTCAATTTTCGGTTGGAGATCAAATAATGGTGGGGAGCCAATCAAATATAGTTACGGCAATTGGTTCCGATTCCAGCTTAACGGATTTTCACCATGGTCAAGCGGGCGTCGTGGCCTTGTAATTTACGTTGTAATCCTGCCGCCACACTCACCGTGGGAGGAGTTGCGGGAGGGCGGAGATTGTTGAGCTTACAGCGAGTTTGTTAGGTGGCGAAATAGAGGCCGGTGCGGTAGCAAATTTGAACTTGGCGATACCAACCAGGCAATTATGCACGTTTGGGGTTCCGCAATAGTTTTTCAGACATATAATGGCGGAGGGAAGCCTCAGGTGGAGAATAAGGGCTTCCCGACAGATATGATGACTCTCGTTGCGGGGACGACGGGACTGGGAGGACATTTAGGGAGTGGGACCACAGCACCGAGCCAGAAATTGGAGGTGAATGGGAAATGTCGAGTCGATGGATATGTGAGTGTGAATGGGCCAAGAATCCTCAGTGGAACTAGAAATCCATCGTCGGCAAATCCCCCTCTATCAGCGCCGCAGGGTTCTCTATACATTCCAACAGATGCAACAGAACCAACTGATAGGATATGGGTTAATGCTAATGGCTCCTCTACGAGTTGGGTATTTTTGACCGCGAGTTCCTAAAACCAACCTTTTTTTTAAGATGGCTCCTCAAGCATTTGGGGACCCGCCTATTTTCTGACAAGGTTCATGACCTCGCCGGTCCAGTTGAAAATGACAAAATTATCTTTCGAATTATCGAAAATAGCCTTTTTAAACATTCTGCTTAAGCCGAAAGTATACCTGAAAATAAAAGTCCCATTCATTGTAAAGGCGCCTAAGCTCGAACGCTTGCGAGAATCACATAGTTGCGTTCAGCCAATATCCCCCCACAAGACCCTGACCAGATGCTTGGAATGAAAAAGAAGACTTATAAATTCCATTTCTATCAAATATTTGAAGCCTGCTGTAATCCCCTTGCCCATCTTCAATGAAAATATTTCCAGTAATGCTATCCGTCCTCAAGCTCCCAATTGAACCAAATTGGCTTGGGCCACTCCCTGTGCGCCCCAAGAAAAAAGAGAATCTCCTGCGATTGAATAGGCGCGAACTATATGCGCAGTTCTATCGCCGATATAAATCGTATCATTTAAGATCCCTATACAAGTCACCCGTCCAAGGATATTGAAACTGGGACAAACAGTACCTGTCGTATCGTAGCGGATTGCAATATTCCCTTTTGAAAACGAAAATGGTATTGGAGTCTCCAACAGCAAATCAATCGTAAACGTAGGTTTCTTCGACACCTAGAGGGAGATTAATGAATTAATCAATAATCCTGATGGGGAAAATATTTCAGATTTCAGCGGGATTTGGGTAGAATGCCGATTGCCATTCAAGATCACATAATTACCATGGGGGGTCCTTTTCTACTGCATAAAGCCAGCCATAACCTCCTATATTGAATCGAGACCCTTAGATCGAAAACGCAATAAAAAGTAACAGATTTCAGATCCGCTACTTCCCTCCTCATTCCGATTCGGGCTACCGGGTAGTATACGGTATTTCCCTGCACTCCCGAAGAGTCCTGATACGTTGTATCTGCCAACCCGCCCTTGATCAAACCGTAGTTCGTGCAAATCGCTCCTTCCCTGTAGACATTGTAGCTTGCAACCTTCGTCCCTGTGGTCGGCTTATTCCATGTAAGCGTCGCTATTTCTTTCAGACTATCATACTGTATGTGCAGTCCCTGCGGTACCGGTATCCCGTTAAACTGCAACTGTATAGGCGCCGCCAACGTATCAATTTTCCCGGCCGTTACCGTCAAAGTTGTATCCAACACATTGTAGTTTGGCGTAGTCGTCGGGAATCAGAAACGGTACCTGCCCGGTGCCATATTGCCCGTTGCAAAGTTCCCGAACGTATCGGCCGGGAACCACGCCGAGCCGGTGCCCATGAAGATGATGAAGACGGTCTAGGGGTTTGCCTTCCCGCCTGCCATTTGGATGATGCCGCAAATTGACCCCGGAGCCCGGAGGGTGTCGGTGGGGTGGATCGTGCTGCCCTTCACCGTCGCGATGGAGTGCTGAACGCGTGGCCCCGTCGCCGGAGGCGAGGAGGTTGTAGCTGCCCGAATCGAGATTGACGTTATAGTGACCCGTTGCATCGGTTCTGGTGGAATCGAGGGTCGAAACGGCGGCCGCGGCGGCAAGCGTTTTGGTTTTCCCCAGGCTTTTGGTATAGGGGTTGTAGCTGACCGGGTAGAAGTGTACGGTCGCATTGGCGGCGGGAGAGCCATTTGCATTGTAGATGACGCCGGAAATGTTGGAGTTGGGGGCCTGCGACCCGGTGCCGCCGTTCGGGGCGGTGCAGTGCAAAGCAAGAAATAGTCCTGATGCTGCAAAGGTAAGTGCTTTGAGAAGTTTCCGGACCATGGTTCCTCCCTCATCGTTCCGCGTTGGATTCTGGTTTAAGTCGGACATATTTCCCACTCTGATCAGGCATAGCAACTGAATTGCCGGTAATCCTTGCTGTTATTATTTAGATTGATCTCTTTTTGTTCTAGTTTTTTTCTACCTGATGTGAGCGTTGCGGGAGTGGGCGAGCGTTTGCCAAAGGCAAACATCGCCGCCCACTTCCGCAGGAAGGGGCGTGCCAAAGACCCCGCAGCCCGGCTTTGCGGGCGCGGAGGCTTTGACCAGGGGCTGGTACAATTAAAACTAATAATAATCCGTCCATTTTCCCTTTTGGGGAAAATGGATAACCCGCGTAGCGAGGTTCCCCCACCAAGAGCATTTGATTTATCATCTATCACTCTTCCGCCTTACTTTTCGATATCGGGAAAAAGTGAAAATTGACCTGGTACACGCAGTCTGCTCGGCGTCCTCCTCGGCGAGCGCCAGCAGTCTTGGTTTGAAATTCCTCCAGCTCCCTGCAAAAATCCCGCTCAGCGCCCGTCCGAAATGCCGAGCATGAGTCCTGGAAATGTGCCGTTTATTTTTTGGAAGCTCCTGCAGGGCCTTTTTTGCGAGGTCCATGGTCTTGGAGCTGGAAGTTCTGCAGGCCGAGCTGCACGATCTCCTTGCCCGCGGTGATCGTTTTATCGACAACGGCGTAGTAACCGTCGCCCTTCCTGCGTATCATGCCGAGACTTTCGAGGATCGCGACCGCCTTCTGCGCCTCCTTCGGCTTGATGGGAGGGAAGAGCTGCCGGGCAAGTGCCTTGTAATCGTCCTTGAAGGGGTGCATGTCGATGAGCGCCCGGATGGCGCCGATGTACCAGCTGGCGTAAAAATCGTAAATGCTCGCGCCGTGTTTCGCGGAGAATGGGCGGCGCCGCGGGGGACAGTCTGGTGCTGATCTTGGCGAAAAAGTCGCTTCATCACGGAGGTTCTTCGCCTGGTTGAACCAAAACGGAAAAAATATGGGAGACATCAGCCTGTTAACACCGAGCTGCAGCACCTCACCATGTGACCACACTGACGGCGAGAAGTTTTTCGATCCCTTGATAACGTTATGGCGGAGTCGGCGAAGATAAAAATCCCACTTGTGGCGGGAATCTGGTGCAGGAAAATGACGGGTTGTGCTCCTTGCGGTCCGGATAGTAGTCGGCAAGGAAAAGACGGAAGTCGGTATAGGCGAATATGTCGGGCATGATTCCCTCCCAGAACCAATATAACGCTTCCGGAAAGGGAAATCAATGGTTGGTGAAAAATATCGTTTCCAGCTGGGAAACGGGAAACACTTAAAGGCAAAATCAAATGGCCTTGGTGGGGGAATCGGGCTTAATAAATCAACTGCTTCTGGTGGGGGAAACGCCGCAGGCGGTTCCCCGCCAAAGCGCTAAGTTCTCTACCAAGTCCGAATCATTTATTAATATTCAGCAAAACTTATTTTTCCTCTCAACTTCAATACGTGATACTGGTTCAACAACTGATACTGACAGCATAAGTTCGGGAGACCTATGAATTTCATCGAAGAGCTGCAATGGCGCGGCATGATCCACGGCATAACGCCCGGCGCCGAGGCGCTCTGCAAGGCCGGCGGGGTTACCGGGTATGCGGGGTTCGATCCCCGGCCCCGTCGCTCCACATCGGCAATCTCATTCCCATCATGCTGCTCGTCCATTTCCAGCGGACCGGCAACAAGCCCGTCGGCCTGCATGAGCGGCGCGACCGGCATGATCGGCGACCCGTCGGGGAAATCGGAAGAACGGAACCTGCTCGGCCTCGATGTCCTCCGCTTCAACAACCAGGAGTGCATCAAGGCGCAGCTCGAACGGTTTCTCGATTTCACGGGAGCGCACGGGGCCGAACTTGTCAACAACTACGACTGGTTCAAGGGGATCGGCTTCCTCGATTTCCTGCGCGACGTCGGCAAGCACCTCACAGTCAATTACATGGTCGCCAAGGACTCTGTTCAAGGGACGGTGGGACAACGGCATCTCATTTACCGAATTCAGCTACCAGCTGCTCCAGGCGTACGACTTCCTCTGGCTCTATACAAATAAGAATTGCCGGATTCAAATCGGCGGTTCGGGCCCAGTGGGGAAACATCACCGCTCCGGCACCGAGCTCATCCGGCGCGCGGCAGGGGGGGAGGCGCATGCGCTGACCTGCCCGCTCTTAACGCGGTCCGACGGCAAAAAGTTCGGCAAGTCGGAGGGAGGGAGAGCGCCCCTGGCTCGACCGGTCCATGACCTCGCCCTATAAGTTTTACCAGTACTGGCTCAATACCACCGACGAAGACGCGCCCCGGCTGCTCCGGATCTTTACGCTTCTTACTGCGGGCGAGATCGCCGGGCTCGAAGCCGAGCAGGCCGCCGCCCCGCACGAGCGGGCCCTGCAGAAGGCACTTGCGCGGTCGATGACGGTTCTGGTTCACTCGGAGCAGGATTACCGGGCGTCCATCGAGGCTTCGGAGGTGCTCTTCGGCGCCGGTACCACCGAAACGCTGCGCAACCTGCCGGAAGGGGACTTCCTCTCGGTATTCGAGGGGGTGCCGCAGGCGGAAATTCCGCTGGCGGCGATCGAGGCCGGGATCCCGGTCATCGAGATGGTGGTCGAAAAAACCGGGTTCTTCGCCTCAAAGGGCGAGGCGCGGCGGATGATTGCCGCGGGCGGGCTCTCGGTGAACAAGGAAAAAATCGGCGATCCCAGCGCCGTCATCGGGTTGGCGCAGGTATTGAACGGAAAGTACGTCCTGTTGCAGAAGGGGAAAAAGTCCTATTGTCTCGTGCGGGTAGTTTGAAGCGGGGGCTTCCGCACTATGCCCTGGTTTTGAGCAGTTTTTCCCGCTCGTAGTGGAGGATGGGATCGCATTTGCCGGGGTATTTCTCGGTTACCTTGTCGGTGCAGCCCGAGGGAGAAGAGCTGATCGCAGGTCAGGCAGACCTTTTGGTACCATTCGTCGGAGATACCTGCCGGTTTATTGCCTTTCTTTCCGCCCGCTCCGGAATCGAGCGTGTCCAGCTTGCGGACAATTCCCTGGGCTAACGTCGGCAAGCTGCTGAGCCTGCTGGGGCGAAACCTGTCGCGCTATGACCTGCAGATAGACGCTCAACGCCTCTTCAATCAGGGTTTTTTCATCTTCGGATAAAGCCATGGCGGATCTCCCTCTCATTTAAAATCGTAAAATACTATTTTCTCACCCATGCCCCTCTATCCCTGCGGGAGCGATCTCTTGCCCAGCGTAGTTTTCGTCTGTACCGGGAACATGTGCCGAAGTCCGACCGCCGAAGGTATCCTGAAAGAACGGCTTTCCCGGATCGGGAGGGGTGACTTTTCAGTTTCTTCCATGGGAATCCATGCCAAGGACGGCCAGAAAGGCTTCCTGGGACTCCCTTGCCGCCGGCAGCCAACAAACCATCGATATCTCGGAGCATATCTCGCGCGCCCTTGATTATGAAGAACTGATCCGGGCGGATTTTGTTTTTGTCATGGAAGCGTACCAGAAGCAGTATGTGCAGATGTTTGTGCCGGATGCCGCGGAACGGGTTTTTCTTCTGGGTTCCTGGCCTGCGGCTGATCGGCCGAAGGGCGAAATACCGGATCCCCTCGGCAAAAGTTTCGGCGAGTTCCGGCGCAATTTCAAAACCATTGCCTGCCATATCGACCGTATCCTGCCGTACCTGCTTGCCAAAACCCTGTGAGGGTGAATCATGGATATCACTCCCTGCCTCCTTCAGCACCCGAAATCCGCTGATTGTTGTGGAGCCGCTCTCGGCTCGCGATTGCGGCAACAGGCAAAGAGCACCTGTGGGAACCGCGGTTTTTGCCCTATGAAGTGAACGTCATCGTCATCCACAGCGTGAGCGCCGAGGCGCTCTCACCGGCAGAGCCCTTCGATCGCCGGTGGATTCTCAAAACATTCTGTGATTATGGCGTGTCCAGCCACTACCTGATCGAACGAAGCGGCGAGATACTGCGGCTCGTTCCTGAGGAGATGAAGGCATGGCATGCCGGAGGGAGCATAATGCCCGAGCCGGATAACCGGCAGGCGGTGAACGGGTTTTCCCTGGGGATCGAGCTGGCGGCCTCGTCGGTATCGGGGTTCAGCGCGGTGCAATACGAAAAACTCGCCGGTCTCTGCAGCGATATTGACGAAGGCACGGCAGGCATTTTACCTATGTCGGCCGCTAGCACATTGCCGGTAGCCGCGCGGTGGCCGCCGGCCTCCGGAAGGACATAAAAACCGATCCGGGACCGGCGTTCAGCCGGCAGGAATTTCTGGGGCGCCTGAGGCCCTTCCGCAGTTCGGGGGGATAGTGGCACCGGGTCCGCTCCTGCAGAGCCGTAAACGATCATTCAATGAGGTATTTCAATACTATTCTTGCACCGGACTCTTTCAATATATCATTTTTTGTAACTAATGCAATTTCAGGAGATTAGTTTCCCGAAGGAATAGAATTTCAGCCTCTCCGGAAGGGGTATCTCCGTCGCCGTCGACATACCTCCGCGCCCTTAACTCTGTTGAAAAGGAGTCTCTCCCATGACGTGCTTTTTCTTCAGCCGTAGCAGCGCAGCGGTTGCGCTTTTTCTCCTTGCCGCCTCCTTCTCTATTTTTGCGGAGCCGACACTCGACAAGCTGATCGCGGACAAAAAATACAAGGAGGCGATTGATTATGCGGAGGATAAGGTTCCGCCGGGTCAACGTGATGCCGCCACCTGGGTAGAGCTTGCGCAGGCAAATGAGGCCGTGGGAGTTCCGGAAAAGGCCCTGGCCTGTTACCTTGTCGCCTTGCGACTCGACCAGAATAACTACCAGGCGCTTCTCGGCGCCGCAACCCTCTATAACCAGCTCGAACAGCCCGAAGCGGCACTCAACCTCGCAAAAAAAGCGCTTGACAAGAACTTTACCGCCAGGTTCCCTGGCAGTATCCACGGGCGCATCGCGCTCAACCGGTCGGTAGAGGCAAAGGCTCGCCTCGAAAAGGTTATCCAGGGAGATTCCGGCAACGTCATTGCCAATAAAGAACTCGGCAATATTTACTACAACAATAAAGAGTGGCAGAAGGCGCTTCCGCTGCTCAAAAAATCCTATCAGAAAAGTCCCGATGGCGGCCTTGCCTATAAAATCGGCAAAGCTTACGCCGGAGCCGGAACGCCGGATTCCGCCATTACCTATATGAAAGAGGCGATTTCCCGGGGCGGTGCACCGGACGATGCCGGTCTGCTCCTCGCCCGTGCGCTCTTTGCGCAGGGCAGCTATGCCGACGCCTCGGCGCAGTACGGCAAGCTTGCCGGCAAGGGAATGGAAGCAATCGATTATAACCAGGCCGCGGTTGCAGCCGAAAAAAGCAACATGCCGCGGCTGCCTCGGCCTCCTACCGAAAAAGCGGTCACGCTTTTCGGAACCGCCACCGGCACTGAGGCGCTCTTATCGCAGGTAAAGGTGGCCGCGGCACGGATGGAAAAGAAGGAGTATGCCCCGGCGCTTGCCAATTACCAGTTCGTCGTCGCCGCCGACCGAAGGCGGCGGTCGCGCCGACATCTACTTTCTTCTCGCGGATGCCTACCAGGCCCAGAATAACGGCGCCCAGGCCATTGCGACCCCGAAAAGTATCGGCCGTCAACAGCAAAAGCGTTGAGGCGTACGCGCGCCTTGCCGACCTCTACCAGAAGAGCGGCATGACCGAAAAGGCGAAGCATACGCTCGAAACGCTCATTTCCCTGTCGCCGAACGATCCCTCCGTGTACCTGACGCTCGGCCAATATTACCTCAAGGCGAAAAATTACAAGGAAGCCTTCACCCAGTTCGACAAAAGCAACTCTCTGAAGAAGAGCGCCGGTGCGCAGAGCGGCATAGCCGTGGCTGCAGGCAATCTTAATCGTCTCGAAGCCGCCAAAGAAGCCGCCAAGTCCGCGGTTCTCCTCGATTCGACCCTCTGGGATCCGCACGTTGTCCTTGCCGACATCCTGATGCAGGAAAAGGACTACCTGGGAGCGGTTTCGCATGTCGAATTCATGGCCAGGACCCAGCCGGGCAATATCGAGTATAAGGAGCGGCTTGCAATCTGTTACGACCAGAATAACGATAAGACGAAGCTGCATGATCTTGACAAGGAGATCGTCGCGAAGAGCACCACGGATGTGCCGTCGCGAGTCCGGCTGGCGCATGATGCCGACGCGAACTCCGACCTCACCGCCGCCCCGCGGCTAACAAAGAGATTGTTACGCTGCAGCCGAAAAATCAGGAGGCTCTCACAGGCTCGACGAGATCACGCTTGGCCAAAAAAATTATTTTGAAGCGGCGTAACTTGCATTATCTCGAAATCGTCCCGTCTGCAGAGGGCGAACGCGATTACGGCGATGTCCTGTACCAGCTCAAGGACTATGATAAGGCGCTTGTGGCCTATCGGGCTGCCATCAAGCTGAATCCTGCCATCAAGGGATTCTATAAGCGTTACGCCGAGATCGTCATTGCCAAGGGCCAGCAGGAGGAGGTCATTACAGCACTGTCCAATGTCATAAAGTCCGGAGAGGCGGATGTCGGGACCTACCAGACCCTTGGGTCTTATCTACCAGAAAAAGGGAGTTTATCCCAAGGCGATTGAGATGTACCAGAAGGCGCTCATGATCGATCCGCAAAGCGTCGATGCGCTTTCATCCAT
>CAWDOZ010000012.1:0-10081 GCA_963803935.1 uncultured Fibrobacterota bacterium
AGCTTCTGCTCCGGCAACCGCCTGCTCTTTTACATTTTCGGATGGGGGCGAAGCACCTGATTTCGCTCTTCGCCCCTTTGACCTCTTTAGAGCCGCTTGTGCAAGAGGGCATTTTTTTTGCTTTTTCTTCCGCGAAGCGGGTCTTCCCTCTCACATCTGTCTTGTCCCCTCCCTTATGGGGGAGGGGAACGGGGAGAGGTAAGAGGGCCGGCCGGCCGCTTACCAATCAGGCTCTTAATAATGCGTTTCATTTTTCCGGCTTTGCGGAAAAAAGGGGCGGGCCGGGGTGAGGTAAAGGGTGTGTCGGAGACGCGGCTTTGTGCGGCTCAGACCAGGGAAAACCCGCGTAGCGAGGTTTTCCCACCGGAAGCACCGAGCCCTTGCGTGAGCTATGCCCTGAAATATCCCGTTTTTCGGAGATTTTTACCATGCGGAATTCATTTACTATCCTTTGCCAATCTTTAAATAATCACCCGTGTGAAGTTGTATCTGAATCGCTAAGCCTTTGTCTTGATACAAATTGCTGCTGTCGTCTATGCTTTTTTCATGCCCTGAAATTGTTCTTCTATCAATCATCAATTGCCCGATTTCTTTACTGCTGGGGTTTTGCCCCATCAAATTTACAAAAACGTCTGAAATATCGGTTTATCTACATGGTTTTAAGGACTTTGGAGTTTTGTCCCAACCTATGCTCCCCGGTGGGACAAAACCCCCCTTAAAGCCGGGTTTGCCGAAAAATAAATGTCAAGTAGATCAAGTATTTGCAGTTGCGAAAATGGCAGGAAGCAGGCAGGGGGAAGGCAGAAAAAGGCACAAAAGCACAGAGGTAGAAAGGCATAAAAGGCAAGAGCAGGAAGAAAGATAATGATGCAAGAAATTAAAAAACGACCACAATTCCGTAGGGACACGGCGTACCGTACTCTCATGGGTCATGCTAATTAAAAAGCACCTGGATCGAAGATCCAGGCCACACAATTCTTTTTTATAGGACTTTTATGTGTTTTCTACCATAGAAGATGGCGTTGCGGAAGGGGGAAGGCGTCTGCCAGAGGCAGACATCGCCTCCCCCTTTCGCAGGAGGGAGTGTGTCGGAGACGCGGCTTTGCGCGGCTCCGACCAGGGGGAACCATTTTTAAATGGTTCCCCCACCAGAGGCACTAGAATTAAGCCCGATTCCCCCACCAAAGGCCTTTATATTAAGCTCTATTTCCTTACTTGGATCAGGGCAAGGCTGCTCATGAATTATTTTTGTTATTCTCAAAATAAAGCGCAAACTTCCTTATAAAGCGCGATCTTCCTTTCGACCATCATGGAAGAGGAGGAGAAAGTAGTAGTCTATGCCGAAATTTTCCTGGATTATTGCGGGACTTCTGATCCTCATCTCTTCGATCATCCTCTATAACAAGGTCATCAATCCCCCCTACAGCGCTGCCGCCCGGGGTCCGCTGAAAAGTAAAGTGCTGCAGGTAAGCGGGATCGTTCTCGATCCATCGCCTCTCGATAACAATATTATCTCCTCGGGAACGCTCGTTGCATCGGAAAACGTGGACCTCCAGGCCCAGGCATCCGGGTCGATTACGCAGCTCAACCTGCAGGAAGGGTCTTTTGTAAAAGCCGGAACCCTGCTCGTTAAACTGTTCGACGCCGATTTGCAGGCCCAGCTCAAGAAGCTCGAAGCGCAGCAGGAGTCCTACGAGCGAACCGAGGCGCGGATGAAGGCGCTCCTGGCCGTCAACGGGGTCGGGCAGCAGGATTACGATAATGCGCTGACCCAGCTCAAGGGCGTGCTCGCCGACATCGACAATATCAAGGCGCAGATCGAGAAAACGGAAATCCGCGCGCCCTTCGACGGCATCGTCGGCCTCAGGAATGTCAGTCCCGGCGCCTATCTCACCCCCTCGACCGTCGTGGCCTCGCTGCAGAAGATCAACCCGCTGAAAATCGATTTCTCGGTGCCTGAAAAATATGCCCCCGAGCTCAATAAGGGCGATATCATCAAATTCACCACTGCCGGCTTTGCAAAGGTTTTTACTGCAAGGGTCTTCGCCATCGAACCGCATGTCGACGAAGACTCCCGCATGATCAAGGTGCGGGCGCTGGTGCAGAATCCCGATGCGAAACTGCTACCCGGCGCCTTCGCCGATGTCGAGGTCGTTTTGAAGCGCATCGACAACGCGCTCATGGTCCCGACCCAATCCGTCATTCCCAATCTCCGGAACAAGACTATCTATATAGTCAAGGGCGGCAAGGCGGAATCACGGGTCGTGCAGACCGGCATCCGCACCGAATACAAGGTGCAGATCACCGACGGCCTGGAGCCGGGCGATACGGTCGTCACCTCGTCGCTCTTGTTCGTTAAGCCCGGAATGAACCTCAATGTCGCGATTGCGCCCAATTGACAACACCTGACAAGGCCGCCTCCCCCCGTCTATGAGCCTCCCTTCAATAAGCCTGAAACGGCCGGTATTCGCGATGGTGATGAGCATCATCATCGTGCTGTTCGGGCTTTTAGGTTTTAAATTCCTCGGGGTCCGGGAATACCCCTCCATCGATCCGCCCACCATCAACGTTGCGACCAGTTATACCGGCGCCAACGCCTATATCATGGAGTCGCAGGTCACCGAGCCGCTCGAAAAGGCGATCAACGGGATCGAAGGTATCCGCACCCTTACCTCGACCAGCAGCACCGGCGCCAGCAATATCACGGTCGAATTCAACCTCGGCTACGACCTCGAAACCGCGGCCAACGACGTGCGCGACAAGGTCTCGCAGGCAGTGCGCCAGTTGCCGCAGGATATCGACGCGCCGCCCGTGGTGACCAAATCCGACGCCAACGCCGATGCCATCATTGCCATGACCGTCCGCAGCAGCTCCCGCAACATCCTGCAGCTCGACGATTACGCGGAAAACGTTTTGCTCGACCGTATCCAGACCATCGAGGGGGTATCGAGCGTCCAGATCTGGGGCCAGAAAAAGTACGCCATGCGGCTCTGGATCGATCCCATGAAGCTCGCTGCCTGCAAACTGGCGTTTACCGATGTGGTTACCGCGCTCAACAACCAGAATGTCGAGCTCCCGGCGGGCAAAATCTACGGCAGGAATACCGAGCTTACGGTCAACACCATCGGCCTGCTGCAGACCGAGGAGGATTTCAACAAGCTCATCATAAAGTCGACGCCGGACCGCGTCATCCGGCTGCGCGACGTCGGGAGCGCGGAACTGGGGCCCGAAAACGACCAGACGATCATGAAGAACAACGGGGTGCCCATGGTCGGGCTCGCCCTCATCCCGCAGGCGGGCTCCAACTATATGGAGATCGCCAGGGAGTTTTACCGGCGCTTCGAGCAGATTAAAAAAGATCTTCCGAGTGATATCCAGGTCGATATCATCATGGATAAGACCCAGTTTGTCAAGAAATCGATCGAGGAGGTGCGGCAGACGCTCGCGATCGCCTTTGCCCTGGTTATCCTTATCATTTTTCTTTTCTTTCGCGACTGGCTCATCGCCATCCGGCCGCTCATCGACATTCCGGTCTCGCTCATCGGCGTTTTCTTCATCATGTACATCATGGGTTTCAGCATCAACATCCTCACGCTGCTCGCCGTGGTGCTCGCTACCGGGCTTGTTGTCGACGACGGGATAGTTGTAACCGAAAATATCTTCAAGAAAATCGAAAAGAAGATTCCCAAGCATATAGCGGCGGTCGAGGGCGCCAACGAGATCTTTTTCGCGGTGCTGGCTACCTCCATTACCCTCTCCATTGTCTTTCTCCCCATCATATTCCTGCAGGGATTTGTCGGGAGCCTTTTCCGTGAATTCGGCGTTGTTCTGGCCGGCGCGGTGCTCATTTCGGCATTCGTCTCGCTTTCGCTGACCCCGGTATTGAACGTCCTCATGGCGTCGAAGAAGACCGGCCACGGCTGGTTCTATCGGAAAACAGAGCCGTTCTTCGTTGCGCTCGACACCGGGTATCGCGGCGTGCTCACGGCATTCATGAAAAGGCGGTGGGTTGCAATCCCCATCGTCGTGGCCTGCTTCGGGTTGATCGGCCTCTTCTGGACCATTACCCCGAAGGAACTCGCCCCGCTCGAAGACCGGAGCCTCTTCAGGCTCAACATAACCGCTCCCGAAGGCACGTCGTACGACAATATGGAAAAATTCGGCGACCGCCTTGCAGCCTTTGTCGCCGATTCGGTCCCGGAAAACGTGGCCAATATCGAAATCGTTGCGCCGGGCTTCGGCGGCGGCGCGGTTAACTCCGCCCTGGTCCGCACCTCGCTCTGCGATCCTTCGCAGCGCAAGCGCTCCCAGCAGCAGATCGTCGACATGCTCAATAAACACCTCGGGTATTTCAACGATGCGCGCATCCTTGCCATCCAGGAACAGACGATCTCGGTCGGGTCGGGTGCACGCAACTCGCTGCCGGTGCAGTTCGTCCTGCAGAACAACGACTTTGACAAACTCCGGGAGTACCTGCCGAAATTCCTGGATGAGGCGAATAAGAGCACGGTGTTCCAGGGTGTCGACTACAACCTGAAGTTCAACAAGCCTGAGCTTGACATTACCATCAACCGGGAGAAGGCGGCCGAGCAGGGGGTATCGATGATGGATATCTCCCAGACCCTGCAGCTCGCCCTCAGCGCCGACCGGATCGTGTATTTCATCATGAACGGCTACCAGTACTCGGTCATAGGCCAGGTCAACATCGAAAAACGCGACCGGCCGCTCGACCTCTCGGCGTATTATGTCCGTAACGCCGCGGACAGCGCGCTCATCCCGCTCGATAACTTTATCACCATGGAGGAGAAAACCATTCCTCCCCAGCTCTACCATTACAACCGGTACAAATCGGCGACGGTTTCAGCCGGCCTGGCTCCGGGGAAAACACTCGGAGACGGCATCAAGGAGATGGAAGCCATTGCGAAGCGGACGCTTGACAGCACCTTCACCACCGCACTCTCCGGCACCTCGCGCGATTTCGCGGAGAGCTCCTCGAACTCAGGGTTTGCGCTGGGCCTTGCCATCGTGCTCATTTTTCTCGTGCTCGCGGCCCTTTTCGAAAGTTTTATCGATCCGCTCATCATCCTGATAACCGTGCCGCTTGCCTTTGCAGGCGCGCTCCTGAGCCTCTGGATGTTCAACCAGACCATCAACATCTTCTCCGAGATCGGCATGATCATGCTGGTCGGGCTGGTGACGAAGAACGGGATTTTGATCGTCGAGTTCGCCAACCAGCGGCGCAAGGCGGGGCTCAGCAAGCTCGACGCGGTCATCGAGGCGTCGGCGCTCCGGTTGCGGCCAATTTTGATGACCACCCTGGCGACCGCGCTCGGTGCGACGCCGATTGCGCTGGCGCTCGGCTCCGGGGCCAAGAGCCGCGCACCGCTCGGGATCGTGGTTATCGGCGGACTCATATTTTCGCTCATGCTGACACTCTTCGTGATTCCGGCGATGTATTCATTTATGTCGGGAAAAAAGAAGTCGAGAATTGCAGAATAGAATATTTTGAACTTTACTGCTCTGGTGGAGAAATTGGGTTTTAAGTCAATTGCCCCTGGTGGGGAAACCATTTACAATGGTTTCCCCTGGCCCAAAGCCGCGAAAGACATGCGTCTTTGGGCACACCCCTTCCTGCGGAAGGGGGCGGCGATGTTTGCCTGAAGGCAAACGCCCTCCCCCTCCCGCAACGCCCTCTTTCAGGGTAGAAAAAACAGGGCAAGGCAATGAAGGTATGGAGGTCAATTTTTCGTAGGGGCGGGGTCTCCAGACCCTGACCGGCGTTGTTATCAAAAGGAATTCAAAAGCACCTGGATCGAAGATCCAAGCCACACGGGTTTAAAAAAATGATAAATAGCAAGTCACAAGTTAAAAGTTAAAACAGGAAGCACGGATATTTTTTTATGTGTTTTCTACCTTATGGGGGCGTTGCGGGGGTGCGCCTCCTCCTGCCGAAGGCAGGAATAGGGGCGCACCTCCGCAGGAAGGGGTGTGGTTGAAGACGCGGCTTTGCGCGGCTTCAACCCAGGGGAAACCCGCGTAGCGAGGTTTCCCCCTCAGGAAAAAGACTCGCATGAACTATAAACTTATATTTGCCACCATATTTTTTACCCTTACGGCCTATTCCTTTGCCAATGCCCAGGATCTCCTGACGCCCGGGGAAGCCGTGGCTTTAGCTCTCAGCCACAATTTCCTCATCCAGACGGAAAAGAACAACGCGGCGGTCGCCGGTATCAACAACTCTCCGGGAAACGCCGGCATGCTGCCGGTTGTCCAGGCAACCGCCGACGGGAGCATTTCGGTCACCTCCAACGACTCAAAATTTCAACCGGTTACCAGCGGGGTGCAGGAATATTCCAACGACACCGGGACCGTGTTCAACCCCGCCGTCACGCTTTCCTGGACCCTGTTCGACGGCATGCGGATGTTTGCGGAGAAGTCGCGCCTCAAGCGGCTGGCGGAGATAGGCTCGCTTAACTACCGGGACACGCTGCAAACGGTCGCGGCCCAGACGATAACCGCGTACTTCGACATCGTCAGCGCGCAGCAGCAGCGAGCGGGAATCGAGAAAGCCATAACGCTCTCCGAGGAGCGGGTCAAGATCGCGGAGAAGCAGTTTGAGGTCGGTTCGGCCTCCAAGGTGGACTACCTGCAGGCCCGGCTCGACCTGAACCAGCAGAAGAGTTCGCTCCTTGCCGAGGAGGACCTCATCATCCAGAAGAAAATCGCCCTCAACCTCCTCCTTGCGCGGCCGCCGGAAACCGACTTCGCCACCGTCGACTCCATTCCGGTAAATTATGCCCCGCCGCAACGGGGTTGGGCTGATTTGCAGGCGGATAATTTCGAGGTCATCGCCGGGGTCAAGAGCGTCGAAGTTGCGGAGCTCGAACGGAAGAAGGCCCTGGCGCAGTTCCTGCCGACGCTTGGCTTTTCAGCCGGTTACTCGCTGGACAACGAACAGTATACCGGCGGCTCGACCCTGCTGAATAAGACCTGGGGCTGGAGCGCAGGTCTCGCGCTTACCGTTCCGCTCTTCAACGGCTTCAACACCGTTCACGGACTTTCCATCGCCAACCTGAACCTTTCGAATTCCAGGATTGCACTCGACAACACGCGCCTGCAGGTCCGGTCGGCCTATTTTCAGGCGCAAAGCGACTTTGAAAAGGCCCGGGAAGCGCTGAACCTCGAGGAGGAGAACATCGGAATTGCGGATGAAAACGTGAAGATCGCCCTCGAACGTTTCCGTTTAGCCGAATCCACTTCCATCGAAATGCGTACCGCCGAGGTGAGCTACGTCGACGCGATCACGAGGCTGGTCACGGCCAGGTTCAATGCCAAGGCAGCGGAGACGGAACTGCTGCGGATTCAGTGTGAACTGGTAAAATAAATTCAAATAACTAAAATGGGATTTTCCCATATTCTAAAGACATTGAAGTATTCAAGTTTCGCCTGTATTATTCGTTCATGGATCTGCAGAACATGCCAACCTCCTCCAAAGAACCGGAACTCTCTATCCACTCCCTTCGGGCCCGCAAATTCCCGTCATGGATTGTTCTCGCAGTCTGCCTCATCATCTTTACAATCAAAGCTGTTACCAGTTTGGTGCTGGAATCGTCGACTTGGGATGAAACCGAATATTTTGGGTTGGGGAAATACCTTCTTCAGACTGGAAGATGGGATTTGGAGGTTTCGACTTTTCATCCCCCGCTTCCTTTCTACCTGAGCAGCATTCCCCTGCTTTTTGTCCGAACCGACACGGATCTTTGGAAGTATGATGCCCATCGCAAACAAGAGTGGGTTACTCACGCGGTGGCCAATTCTTCAAGCGGGCAGCTTCTGCTTTGCAGTCCTGAGAATCGAGGAGACCGGCTCCTAATTTTCTCGCGCCTCATGATGCTCCTGCCAGCGCTCCTTCTTGGCTGGTGCATATTTTCATGGAGCAGATTGCTGTACGGGCAATGGAGTGCTATGACGGCCATTGTGCTGTATTCATTTTGCCCTAATATTCTTGCGCATGCGCGTCTGATTACTCCTGATATCCCAATAACGGCCTTTTTATTCATAGCCGTCTATTTCTACTGGAAAGTGTTGAATACAGGCCGCACGGTTGATGCAGTTGCCGGTGGATGTGCTCTGGGACTGGCCCTTCTGTCGAAATATACCGGGCTACTCCTAATTCCTATCTGCATCACCATAGCTGTATTATGGAGCCTAAAAAGCAAGTTGCTGCCTTGGCGGAGGCTAGTGGTATTCGGTTTTATTGGGCTTTTAATTTTGCTTATCGGCTACCGGATGAACCTTGAACCATATTTTTTCGGTATCGTTTACCAGCATGAACAATCCGGACCCGGGAGGTGGGGTTTTCTTTGCGGCAACCATTCAAATAATGGCTGGTGGTACTACTATCTATTAGCCTTTTTTCTTAAAACGCCGATATCGGCGATGTTGCTTATTGCTGGAGCCTTTGTGGTTTTCCTAATGAAAAAGGGAAAAAACGCATTGGCGAGCACGATATTCCTCCTTATTCCCCCCGCGATTATTGTGTTTTTTTTCAGCATGAATCCAAAGTGCATCGGCCTTCGGTATGTTTTACCAGCTTATCCATTCCTCTTCGTTTTTGCCGGGAGTGCTGCTCCAATATTGTTGTCAAAAAAAATTCTAACAATTCTATTTAGCTCCCTTATCGTCTGGTACATCGGCGCTTCGATATACATTCATCCTCACTATCTCGCCTATTTCAACGAGATTGCTGGTGGACCAGACCAGGGTTACAAATACTTTGTCGACTCGAACCTCGATTGGGGACAGGACCTCAAAGGTTTGGGCCGCTACATGCGGAAGCATGGAATTTCAAAGGTCTGCCTGAGCTATTTTGGCACGGATATGCCGGATCGTTACGGCATCTCTTATGATTGGCTGCCGAGTTTCATATTAAAGAAGCCCGACTGGCAACGGGGCATGAAAGCCGTTATGATGCACGATTATATCGCCATAAGCGCTACTAATCTTCAGGGAGTTTATTTTGGCAAGGATATCTTTGCTCAATTTCGGCAAGTTCAACCGGTGGCGAAGACGCCACCGCTCTGGAATCATTGGCGACGACGTCGAAACGCTCGCTGCGCGAGAAAAAGTCGGCAAGATGGGCCGGCAAGGGCGAGGATACGCCGGTCGCCGCCCGCACGGCGTCGGGGAACTTGGCGGGATGGGCGGTGCCGAGCGCCACCATCGGAGTCTGAAGGGTTTCAGCCAGTTTTTGCCGGGCAACATGGACGGCGACCGCCGTGTGCGGGTCGAGCAGGATCTCGTCTTTCGCGCCAGGTCCGGCGGTTCCGGCTGAAGTTTCGGCCTCGCTCGTGCGCCCGCGGGAATTCTGGCGGATTTTTTCGAGCGCACGGCGGAATGTCAAAGGCGCCGGACTGGTCGAGGCCCGCCATGACAGTGCGAATCGCCTGGGCGTCGCGGCCCATGGCGTCAAACAGCAGCCGTTCGAAATTGGAGGAGACCTGGATGTCCATGGAAGGGGATTGCGTCGCGTGGACGCCGCGCACTTCGTATCGCCCGGTGGCCAGGGCGCGGAAAAGAATGTCGTTGGAATGGTGCTGACCACAATGGTGCGTGAGTGGATCACGGCTAACAACGGGGGCCATTTCTGAACGGTGGGCATGGAAGTTCGTGGAGTGATCGAACGACCTAGCTGGATAAGGCGCGCCCCCACAGCCTTCACAAACGATCTAGGCCGGGGATGAGGGGCAAGTGAAGAAACATAGCCACTGCGCGTTCGGATTTCTGCGGCGCGATTCTCGCTCGTTTTGCTCTTCGTGGTCGTTTGCACAGTGGAGCACAGCGGTGCCCGGAGTGCGTCGGTTCATCGATCGCTGTATCTCCTGTCGGCGGAAATCGGAGAACCTGCGGAAGATTCCGACGCTACGCCAGTGGTCTTCAGAGGGCCCCTTCCGATGGGGATTGGCCTCTGGTTTGACAGTCTTGCAAGGCGTCGAACTTGCAGACGGGATGCATCACCGAATTCCGGCTGGCGTGTACTCTGTTCACGAGATCGGCTCTTATTTGCTTCTCTATTATCCGT
>CAWDOZ010000013.1:0-36519 GCA_963803935.1 uncultured Fibrobacterota bacterium
ACAGAATAGAAGGGACATGATTCTGCATGACAGGTCATGGCAAGAAAATAAAAAAGGCCACTCCCTATGAAGTGGCCTAATCTGATGATTGCTACAATACCAGCAGGATTATGGTTAAAAGTAAACTGTATGTGGTTTGTATCCAAACTACAGGAAAGTTCAGCAAAAATGGGCAAAAAACAGGGTAATCTGAAGGACAACGTTTGTGATAGAACTCAGGGGAGAAATGATAAAGATGGTGTTTTTGAGCTAATTTCGCCACTTTTAGCTGGTCGAGCGCATCAATACAACTTGATTACTGAACAAGAAGCTCAATATTAATGATTTTGGTGGGGGAACCACAAAAATGGTTCCCCCTGGTCGGAGCCGCGCAAAGCCGCGTCTCCGACTCACCCCTTCCAGCGGAAGGGGGAGGCTATGTTTGCCTGGAGGCAAACGCCCTCCCCCTCCCGCAACGCCCTCTTTCAGGGTAGAAAACAAATCAAAAAATTATAAAAAGGAATGGATATGATCTCTTTTCCTGAAGCCTGAACCCTTGACACCCTTAATAAGGGGGCGCCAAAGGCTTTTAAAATCTTTCCCCGCCATCTATCTATTCCCCAGGGTTAAGGATCTCCTTAAATTCTCAAAATACCCCAAAGCTTCTTTTCTCACCGCCGGCGCATCCTTCCATTGATCTGCAATACCGGCTGCAATTGAATCTACCGTCGAATCGTTTGAAAGGTCAAGGCCGGCAGAACCTGCAATGTCGCGCCTGAGAAAAAGGACCGATGCGCCGTCCGTATATGCCAGCCGCCACGCCCCCGATGCATAGAGCCGCCGGATCAGCTTTTCATGCAGCGAATAGAGCCCCGAAGGCAGGATCACCTGGGTAATATTGAACTTTTCCACTACCTTGTCAAAGAGCCCGGGGTACTCGCTAATGGCAAGATATTCGGCGAAAAACTCCGGAGGGCGGATAATAAGCCTTGTATCGATGAATACCTTTTCCTGCGGGTAGAGGCGCCATATGAGATAGCCGCCGTAGCGAAGATCGTTAAACATGGTACCCGGAACCGAATGCTCTTCGATATAGTCGGCGATTTTCTCGGGGAACCGGAATGGCGACACTACCCGGTTCGGGGGATAGAGCGAGACCACCGACAAATGGCTCACGAGCAACGCCCCGATAGTCAGCCCCCCCATGGCGATTGCCTCGAAGGCGAGGATTCGCCGCTTTCCGGCGGAGAGTCTCTCCACGAAGCCCGATTGCAGGAGTTCGGAAACATTTGCGCCGGCAATCGGAATGGCGATAACATAAAAAAGCGGGACATTCCGCACCGCGCTGAAGGCAAGCCAGCCGAATCCGGCAATGAGGAGGAGATGGCTCACAGCGATCTTTCTGCGGTTCAGGATGAAGAGCAGGACCACGGTTGCCGCAACGGCCAGCGTCACGGTACGGTAGATCGAATCGTACCCCTGGAGCGAGAAAAGCGGGACGTTCTCTGAAATGGTAAGTGAGTAGAAGTTGCGGGCTGCCGGTGCGATCCGGCCGAAAAGCTTGAGGGGAAAGGTAAGTCCGGCAAAGCCATAGGGATTGACAAAGCATGAGACGGAACAGGCGGCAAGGAGCAAGGTCTCGAATACCGGCCGGCCTTGCCTGCCCCGAGTCCACGAAAGCGCGCTTTCCGCCCAGTAAGTACCGATGATGAAAAGCCCAATCGGGTAGAGGCCCTGCGAATTGGTCCAGAGTATCTGGAGCGGCAGGCACAGCAGGAGAGCTCTCTTCTTCCCGGTACGCCTCGCCCGCTCAAAGAGAAAAACATAGGTCGCCATGAAGAGCAGCGTTACAATCACCGGCCGGACGCAGAGGAGATAGCGCATGGTGAAAACCAGCATGCAGGTAAGCAGTGCCGCGACCGGCACATAGTACTTTGACCGATGCGCCAGGCAGAGAAAGCACGCGGTACCGGCTACGATGGATAGTTTGAAGAACAGCACTGCCTTAAGCCCGCCGGTCAGATAGAGGCCGTAGCAGAGGAGCTGGAAAAGCCAATGCAGGTCGATCCAGCGGGCGGAGGGAAGGGTGTAGGCGAACGGGTCGGTATGGAGGAGCCCGTGGGCAACCATTTCCCGTCCGGCTGCGAGATGCCAGAAGATATCCGCATCGGTTATTGGGAAGTAAACGAAAAAGGCCGACACCGCCATGGAGAGCGGGACCGGCCAATATAGTGCAGCAAGACGGCGGGCGCTCATTTTGCCATGGCTTTAAATGCCTGCAGCCTCTGCCAGAATATTTTCACGGAATCATCGTTGCCGAGCTTGCTGAGGACGTATTCAGCGCGCCGGAAAAGGAGCTGATCGCCGGGGTTTCCTGCGAGGGCCGCAAGATAGATGTTAATTGCCTTATGGTACTGTTTCGCCGATGCCGCCACCGAGCCGTAATTCACGGCGAGGTTGGGCATTGCGGGATGTTCGGCGAAGAGCTCCGCAAAAAGGGTGAGGGCGGATTCG
The DNA here is from genome assembly GCA_963803935.1 of uncultured Fibrobacterota bacterium. Classification (GTDB taxonomy): domain Bacteria; phylum Fibrobacterota; class Chitinivibrionia; order Chitinivibrionales; family Chitinispirillaceae; genus BOG-1184. The sequence goes on from CAWDOZ010000013.1 coordinate 2,494, forward strand.
CGATTGCCGCTTAGCGCATAGGCGACGGCCAGGTTGCCCTTTGCTTCGGGATAGTTCTTGACAAGATGCAGGCACTCCCTGAAATAGCCGATGGCCGGTTTAGGAAGCTTCTTCCTGAGGCAGAGCGTGCCGAGATTGAAACATGCCACCCCGATGACCTCCGATCGGGGAAGGTCGGCCAGATCGTACCAGGGGGTTATGCCGGTATGGTACCGATCCTTGTAATAGGCGTCGTCATGTTCGCAGCCCGACCGGTTCGGCTCGATATTGATCCGCGTTTTGCCGTCGTCGTAGCGGCAGAAGAAGTGCCCCGGGAGCATGACGCCATGAATTGGGCACCCGAGCCTTTCCGCTAGCATGAGAATCAGGAGGGAGGTGCCCAGGCATGAACCCTTGTGCGAGCGGTATACCCGGTCGGGCAGGAGCGATTCGAGCGAGGTGTCGACGGAATCGAATCCTACGTTCCAGGAATGGTAGACGGTTTCGAGAATTGCGGTACGAGCGGCTGCCGGCCCGGTCTGAAGCTGCGTTGAATGCCGGATAGCTTCGGCGGTGCTGTCGAGCATTTGGTAGAAGCCGGCAATGGAATCGCTGTCCTGGGCAGTATCCCCGAACGGCGGATGGCTTGAAAGTATCCTGCAGGCAGTTTCGAGGGTGATCGTATCGGCATGCGGGATGGTTATCGCCGCGCCGGACATCGAATCTTTGCTTTTCTTTGTCGAGCAGGATATGGCGCTCAATCCCATTGCGGCGAAGAATACTGATGTTCGCAGTGCGGCTTGGAATGAGGTAAATCCAAGGTATCGGTTCATTGCAGTCCAGGGTTTTCCAATAATCAGGTTTAAGGTCTTTCGACAAGCTCAGGAGGAACGGTAAATGGCCAAAGCATGTAAATTAACCCGCTCGTGGTGAGCCTGCCGAACCATGAGCGGCTCTTTTACTATTCCCGGCCTCAGAACATCGAGGTCTTGAAGCCGATTGCAAAGGTCCAGGTGTCGAGGAAATCCCTCCCATCCGGCCAGAGAAATTTTCCTTCGCTGCTGGCGCCGCTCTCTATCAGCTTGTTGATGGCAATATAGATCGGATATTCCGGTTTAGAAAATTCGAGGCCGTAATGCAGGGTGAGACTCCAGGTCCGGTTATCCGGGTCCGGGAAAGGATTGTAGGTGTTCGCCGCAAAGGCGGGTATCCAGTCTACTCCAAAGGGAACCCAGAGCTTGGCGCCGAAGGAGTGGACATAGTGCTCGACGCCGCGGTAGCCGTAATAGACGTCGGCATTTAAACTCGGCGGCGTGTACCCGCCGAGATCGTTTTCGCCGTAGGGCTTGAACCAGTACTGGAAACGGCTCTTGTCGTTGAGGTATCCATTATTCCAGGCGACATTCAAGGCGTTGTACTGATCCGGTTGCGAATTGATAAATTGATTCTTGCCGTAGAAGTTCAGCTCAAAGGGGTTCGAATAAAAGGCCTCGACGATCCATAAACCCTTTTCGACATCTATGGTTTTGCCGATGCCGATCGTGGCGTTATAGAGCCCGCTACCGCATTGCATGGCGGTGGGGAGGTATTGCATTTGGGTCTGCACGCCCCGCTTGATATCGTACTGGCCGGTCGGCAGGGTGAGATTGAACATGAGGCTGTACTCGCCCTCCATGCCGATGCTCTTGGAATAATCGAGCATGATATCCGACAACCCGGAGGCAACCTCGGTATAATCCTGGATCTCGGCCCCAGGCTGGAGGTCGCCGGTATTCGAAACAATTGGGATGGTAAGGCCTAAGGTCGAGGTCCAGGTGGGCTTGATGCTGAACCGCGTTTTAACCTCGTCGTACTGGTAATTCTGACCGAGCGAGGTCAATCCCATTACCTGAGCGTCGATGAGCCCGCCGCTGACCCCGTTACCGATCCATTTGACATCCGAACCGACGCCGCCCGACCCTCCCGCCCCGCATCCGCCGACGCACTGCCATGGCATGAGCGCGGTGAGAGCGGCCTCATCCGTGCGTGGAATTAAATGAGTAAAAAGAAAGAGCGTAGCTGCAGCGACTATCGAAAATGCAAGGCCGCAGGGCAAGGCTTTTTGCACAATAAGCTTAAGGCTGATCGGAGAGGGTTGCATCCTAATTTCCGATCCAGAGCGATGGTGTGGACTCGGTATTCAATTTTCCTGAGCCGACGGTCATCAATAAGGATTGTTCACTGCCCCGAATGCCGACGTTCTTGAGGAGCACCATATCCCAGGAGGCATTATCATCGCTCGAAGAAGCCAGTGCAACCGCGAAATTTGATTTATTTGACCATTGCGGACACTGCCATGCGGCGTACCCGCTCCCCATGATGCTTATCGGAATGAAATTTATCACGGTATTCGTGGCATCCACGATAAACAGGACGCTGTGCATGGGAAGAACTCCCTGCGAATTTGCAGGATAGGCAGAATCGGGCAAAAATTTATCAGTCAGGGCTTGCTCAGCTCCGAAGTTCAAAAACATCATCATGTTCGAGGAATCGGGGGCCGGATCGATGGAAGGGTTACAGATTTGAACTCCGGGATTTATCGAGATTAAAGAAGCGGTGGGAAGATTATAGAAGCAGCCGGCCGCATAGCCGGAGCAGAGATAACTGCCGTCGCTGGACAGGCCGCCAATCATCGGGTAGGGGGCAACCTGGACCGGCGAGCCAACCAGAGAACCGTTTCCGACAAGGGAGACCTGCTGCTTGTAGGTCGCCGCAAAGCCGGGGGCGGGCATGGTGGTTGTTGGAATAAAGAATGCCGTTGAATAAATTATATAGTATAAGCCTGCGCTATCTTTATACCAGTGGGGGCGCGTGCCTTGCGCGCTTATTAAAATCGGTGGGGCAGCCGTATCCAATTTTTGTATATAGGCGCCATAGATATCATTGTTGGGGGCAAGAAGGTTGTACGCAACGAAGCCCCCGGCGGAATCAGGCGAAATGAGTGGCTTATCGGCCGGGATTGTCGAGTCGGCCGACGGCTTAATAAGAGCCTTCGGAACAGGAGCGGAATCATTGAAATCGACATAATAAATTTTAGCCGCTCCATTGCCGGTAAGTGCATAGGCGATTTTAAAATTAGTGTTGGATCTCCCCAGGAAAGATGCAATGGTTGAGGAGGAAGGAAACTGGTACGGCGATTTGGGCGGTTGCCCCAGCACAAACGGTGCCGGTTTGTAGCAGGAGCACAGGATAGATGCGACTGTCGCGGCGAGGATAGGTACCGCTGAGCGAAAAAATCGATTCATAGTTCCCGGTATCAAATTAAAAAAACTAATTTATATAGAACAAATATACTTTGCTTTGCAGGATTAAAGGCAGCTTCCGAAATGGATCTCTACGCTGCCCGCTCCTGCATCGCACCCCTCTTCTCGATGCTTTCGCGCTGAGCGCTGGAAATGTATTTTGACGATATCTGCAGGAATCCTCGCTCTTAAGGAGGCTTATGGCCCGGGAAAACGTTTTTTTCATGAACCTGCATTCGGAATCCGGCTGTTCGCTCGAAGACAAATTTCGTCGACTGTTGAATAAGGCCGGAATCGACGACCTCGTAGGCCAGGGCGAACTCGTCGGTATTAAAGTCCATGTGGGCGAGCGCGGTAACCTCGCCTACATTAACCACAACTACGCACGGCTCGCGGTGAGCGAAATTACCCGGGCGGGAGGCAAGCCCTTTTTAACCGATACCAACACCCTCTACGGCGGCGGCAGGCACAATGCGGTGGACCACCACGCGTCTGCGGTGATGCACGGCTATTTCGAGGCGACCACCGGAGCGCCTTTTTTCGCAGCCGACGGGCTGCGCGGTCTCGATTTTGAGGAGCTCCCGGTCAAGGGCCGCCATATGGCCGGTGCCCGGATAGCCGCAGGGATCTGCCAGGCAGACAAAATCGTGATGCTGTCGCACTTCAAGGGGCACTGCGAAATGGGGTTTGGCGGAAGCATTAAAAATATGGGCATGGGATGCGCGTCGGTACCCGGAAAGCTCGAACTGCATTCGGGCACCAAGCCGGTTCAGGACCACGACCGTTGCGTGGGGTGCGGCCAGTGCCTCATGAACTGCCCGGAGCATGCGATTGTCATGGCAGAGCAAAAGGCGGTCATCGACTATGCGATCTGCATCGGGTGCGGGCAGTGCGTGGCGGCGTGCAACTACGGGGCCATGCAGGTGAAGTGGGCGGAGCATGGCGAACGCCTCATCGAGAAGGTTGCCGAGTATGCGGCGGCGCTGTATGGACAGTTTTCCGGCAAAGCGCTCTATGTCAATTTCGCGCTGGACATTAGCCCGGATTGCGACTGCTGGGATTATAACGACCGGCCGTTTGTGCCGGATATCGGCATTCTCGCTTCGCGCTCCCCGGCGGCGCTTGACAGGGCAACGATGGACCTGGTCAAAAAGGCGAATCCGCAACCGGGGACAGGGGCAGGGAATGAGGAGATTGCAGCAAATCCATTCGATGCATTGCGGCCGGGCCAGAAGTGTGAATACCTGTTTGAATATTGCAGGACATTGGGGATGAATGATGAGTATGAGCTGGTGGAGGTGGGATAATTGGGAGGATTCGTTAGTGGTCAGGTGGGGGAATAGAGCTTAAATCAAAGGCCTTTGGTGGGGGAACCGCTATGGCGGTTCCCCCTGGTCGGAGCCGCGCAAGGCCGCGCCTCCGACACACCCCTTCCAGCGGAAGGGGAAGGCGATGTTTGCCTAAAGGCAAACGCCCTTCCCCTCCCGCAACGCCCTCTTTCAGGGTAGAAAAAGCAAAGGGAAAGGCGGAAAACCAAAATCGTATAAGCAATAGATGTGTAAAATCAAAATGTTTTAAAATATTGGATGGGATTATATCAGAATAAAGTTATTGACTACAGAATAGGAAATATGATAAAACATACGACAATTGTGGCTCTTTTATTATTTTCAGCGTCAGCGTTTGGTCAGGTGAGTATGCAGCCGGGAGAAGTAGACGGTCTCAGTCATTGTTATTTGGGTTTGAGTTATGAATCCGGTAAAAGCCCACTGTTGATAGCGGGATCTCTTCTTGATAAACAATTAAGTAAATGCCTCAATCTCCAAACAGGGTTAGAATATTTTGATGATGGCATGTCTCTCAGGGGTCTATCTATTCCGGTATATTGCAATTTAAATATCGAGTTATCGTCTGTGGTAAACACTTGCTTTTTTGCTGGTTTCAATGCCGCAACTTGGTCATATATTTTACCCAACTGGCGAATAGGAGGGCCAGACTTGGGTTTCGGGGCTGATTTTAGGTTATCGCTTCAATTAACGACATACCTTTTTGCTGGCCTATCTTATGAAAATCAGTCATATATTTTTGCCAATTGGTCTGAAGCGCTATATTTTGGTATGGGGGCACAGTATAAATGTCGACGACTAACCCCTTTTGTTGAACTGACCCCTGCACGTACTGAGAATGGACTTGGTATCCAAATCAACGCTGGTATCAGATTCAAAACTTGAAAGAGATGCTATGGCACACTTTTGCTCTAAGCGTAGAAAGGATCTTGGATTCCTGAAAAATATCGGAAATGACGAGAAACTCTTATGTCGAAAGTTCGCTTCCATAACCTCAATCCAAACAAAAAATCCCTAACCCATGAACATAATCCCCAACGATCCCCGCGACCCCGAATTCCTTCGCCAGACCGACACGGCCAGGCATAAATCCGGGAGGGAACTTCTTGACGATAAGGATCTGCTCCTCCTCGCCTGTGAGGAGATATCGCGCACCTTCACCCGAGAAGAGATCCGCTATTCCGAATAGCAACAATTACTCATGAATAAGATACTCGTAATCCTGCCCAATAACCTCGGCGACGTCATCATGGCGCTGCCCGTGCTTGAAGGGCTCAAGAAAAACGACGCGAAAGCGCACATTACCTTCTTCGTGGAAACAGGGTATGAGGGCGGGCTCATCGGAAGTCCCTGGTGCGACCGCATTTTCCTTTTCGACCGGAAGGAAATCCGGGACCGGGCACGAACCCGAAACTGGCGCGATTCGCTGGATGCCCTGACGAACATCGTGCGGGAACTTGCGAAGGAGCGGTTCGACCGGCTTATCAACCTCTCACAACATCCTTACACCGCCTATATCGCCGGTCTCCTGTCGAGCCCGCAAACGGTGGGGCGCATATTCCTCCGGGAGGGCAATCATGCGGTGGCCGACAGCTGGAGCCGCTACCTGTATGCCATCCCCTTTGGCCGGGCCTATAACCGGCTCCATGCAACGGATATCTATCGGAGTATTGTAGGCGTTGCGCACATTCGTTCGCAGGAGCCACTGTTTGTCGGCGCGGATGAGCGTGAACAGGCGGGAAGATTTCTGCAAAGCCGCGGAATCGACCCCGCCCGGGCGCCGGTCATGGTGCTCCAGCCAGGCGCCGCCTACCAGGCGAAGCGGTGGCCCCTCGAACACTTTGCGGCCCTTGGCCGGATGCTCATTGACGGCGGCTACAAAATCGTTATAACCGGAGCGCAGGCAGAGGTCGCCATCGCGAATGACCTTCAATCGCTCCTCGACGGCGCCGTTGTTACCGCCGGCGCTCTGAGTTTTCGCGAGACCATCGCCCTCCTGCCCCATGCGGCCGGATGCGTCACCGGCGATACCGCGATCATGCATGCCGCCGCCGCTCTCGGGCGCCCGGTATATGCGCTCTTCGGCCCCACCAACCCGGTCGAGACCGGGCCGTACCGCCCTGGCGCCTGGGTTTTCTGCGGAAGGTGTGCCAACCGGCCGTGCTTCTGCTTCGAGTGCAAGACGCACTTGTGCATGAAGTCAATTATTCCCGGCGAGGTGTATCGGGCTATCCGCGAGAATTCGGTGAAGCAAGCCTCGTCCGATGTGTACCTGACCGCAATCGATTCCGATGGAATGCTGCGGCTCGATCCTGTTGTCGAACGCGGCGCCCCCTATTGCAATCAGGCCGGGGCGGCCCTCGCGAGGCGATTCGTCGATCCTGAATACAGGCCCGACTTTGCCGCCTCCGATGCAGAGGCTGCGGTGCTCAAAAAAGAAACCTATAGCGTTGTCGAGGCAGCACGTTCAATGGCGCAGTTGCTTGTTGACTTCGAGTCGACCCGTTCGCCCGATGCTCTCCGGGCTTTTGAAACCATACGCGGAAGCCTCTCCGGTCTGTCGGGCATCGGCGCTTTCTGGACCGCGCTCCTTAATCTCCAATTGAACAGCGTTCCGCTCCTTGACCCCGCGCAAGGGATAGCCGAAACCCGCGAGCTCTGCCGGAAGATGGCGGAGGAGGTTACCGCCGCGCTTTCGATTTTCTCATGACCTGCGCCCTCTGCCGAAATGCTGCTTGCCGGGAAATTTACCGCATGAATAAGCGGAGGTTTTTCCTCTGCCCGGTATGCGGACTGATATTTGTTCCTTCTGAAGACCAGCCTGGTGCGGATGAAGAGCGATTGCGCTATGAACTCCACGATAATGACGCCGGTCATGAGGGCTACAACCGGTATCTCGGGGAGCTCGTGCAGGTAGTCATCGATCGGGGGCCAGCCGAAGCTGTTCTCGATTTCGGCTGCGGCAGGAGCGCAGTTCTCACCGGGCTCCTCAATGTTCGCGGATATTGCTGCACTGCCTACGATCCGCTGTACGGTATCGGCGCCGATGCGGTCGCTGCAACCTACGACCGGGTCATCCTCAGCGAGGTGATCGAGCATGTGCGGGATTTACCAGGGGAAATAGCGCTCCTCGGGAGAGTGGCGAGGCGCTCCGGGGAGATCGTCGTACGAACGAAACTGTACCCGTCGGTCGGGGGGTTCGCCGGCTGGTGGTACAAGAACGACACCACGCATATTAACTTCTTCAGCCATGATGCAATGGAGGTTCTGGCCGAAAGGCTGGGGCGCAGGGTTGAAATTGTCGCGCCGGATATATTTGTACTGGTACCCTGAAGCGTTCTCAGCTCCAGAGTGCGGAGGCAGGAATCGCCTTAATAAAATTACCAAAGGGAACGATCTCTTGACCGCGGTAGAGAATGATGCTCTGCAAAAATCGCTGCTTGATTGCCTCCTTGAAAAATCGCACTCCTTCAGCATCTTTCGATGAAACACTTTCCGAAGCTTTGACCTCGATAGCGACGCAGCGGCCGCGGGAATCTTCAATAATGTTGAAATTCAACCATTCGTGGATGATTTTCAACCAGATGGTGGTTGATTTGCATGACACTTCTTATTAATGGGGTAATTTCAGGGGTTATTGCATGGTTCACCCCCTCGAAGGCCTTTAAATTGATTTCCTTGGTATTCCTCTTCCCTCCTCCTTCATCCTTATTTGTAGGTATGGTCCAATCCCCCCCCGACAAACTATTTTTCTCCATCCTTTATTGATATCCCGGCTGCATAAAATCTTATTCCAGGAGGTGCCATGCGACATTTCTTCACTTCAGAAAGTGTAACCCAGGGACATCCGGATAAGGTCTGCGACCAGATTTCCGATGCCATTCTCGATGCCATGCTGTCCCAGGACCCCAACTCCCGCGTTGCCTGTGAGACGCTCGTGACGACCGGACTCGTGGTAGTGGCCGGAGAAGTTACCTCCAAGGCGATTGTCGACGTTCAGGGCGTTGCCCGTGAGACGATTGCGCACATAGGGTATAGCGATCCCGCCCTCGGGTTCGACGCCAACTCCTGCGGCATTCTCGTTTCGGTCCATCAGCAATCTCCCGATATATCGCAGGGTGTTACCGAAGGCGAAGGACTCCACAAGGAGCAGGGTGCCGGCGACCAGGGCATCATGTTCGGCTATGCCTGCAACGAAACCGAAACCTACATGCCCCTGCCCATCTATTACGCCCATAAGCTTGTTGAAGCGCTGACCGAAGCCCGCGAATCGGGCGCGATTCCCTACCTTCGCCCGGACGGCAAGACCCAGGTGACGGTCGAATACGATGACCTCAAGGCGATCCGGGTCGATACGGTGGTGCTTTCCACGCAGCATGCTCCCGATGTCGCCTATACTAAGATTAAGAAGGATATGATCGACAAGATCATTAAAAAGGTGATCCCGGCAAAAATGCTCGATTCCAAAACAACGTATCATGTAAATCCTACCGGCCGCTTCGTGGTGGGCGGGCCGCATGGCGACTCGGGAGTCACCGGGCGCAAGATCGTTGTCGATACCTATGGCGGCTACGCCCCGCACGGCGGCGGCGCCTTCTCGGGGAAGGATCCCTCAAAGGTCGACCGCAGCGCAACCTATGCGGCGCGCTGGGTGGCGAAAAATATCGTGGCCTCCGGATTGGCAACCCACTGCACCGTACAGCTCTCCTATGCCATCGGTGTTGCGAAGCCGTTGTCGATTCACGTCGATACCTGCGGAACGAGCAAGCTTTCCGAGGATAAGATCTGCGGGATTATCGACAAGGTATTCGATCTTCGCCCGGCAGCCATAATAAGCAAGCTCAAGCTCAAGCGGCCGATCTATCGGGAAACCGCGCGCAACGGCCACTTCGGCCGCGAGCTCCCGAATTTTACCTGGGAGAAACTCGACATGGTCAAGGCGATAAAGAAAGAGGCCGGACTCAAGTAATTTGCAGTTATTCAGCAAGGTTTAGCGCCCATTATACCCATCCCGGATGCGGGGTGGGTATTTTTATTGGTTATTGCGGCACCCTGTTCAGAGGATCGTGAATGGCAAAAATTTTGAAAAAGGAAGTTCTTGCAGACCGGGTCTTTCGATACCGTCTCGAAGCGCCGCGTATAGCCAGAAAGCGGCGGCCGGGACAATTTATCATTCTTCGGCCGATACAGAACAGCGAGCGGATTCCGCTGACCATCGCCGATGCCAATGCCGGGGCAGGATGGATCGACATCATCTTTCAGGTCGTCGGACGGACGACGGTGCTACTCTCGATGCTCAACGAGGGGGATAATATTCTCGACCTCGTGGGGCCGCTCGGGCAGCCGACGCACATCGAGAAGTTCGGCCGCTGCCTGTGCATCGGCGGGGGAGTCGGCATTGCGCCGCTCTACCCGATTGCCCGGGGGCTCTGCGATGCAGGAAACATGGTTACCACCATAATCGGCGCCCGCACCAGCAAACTTCTTATTCTGCAGAGCGATTTTGAATCGGTGTCGGAAGATCTGCATGTAACGACCGACGACGGCTCGTCCGGGAATAAAGGGTTCGTTTCGAACGTATTTCAGGAGCTGCACGACCGCGGGGAAAAATTCGATGTTGCCTTTGTAATCGGGCCGGTCATGATGATGAAGGTGACCTCGCAGCTTACCCTCGCGGCAGGCATCAAGACCTATGTCTCCCTGAACCCCATCATGGTCGACGGCACCGGGATGTGCGGCGGCTGTCGCGTTACCGTGAGCGGAAAGACCCGGTTCGCCTGCGTTGAGGGGCCGGAGTTCGATGCCGCCGGCATCGATTGGAATGAAATGGCTAAGCGGCTGACAAGCTATCGGGGGTTTGAAACGGCATCTATGGAAAAACACGAGTGCGAACTTGAGAAGGTGAGTAAAGCATGATGGAAAACGGTGCAGCCGGGAGGCTGAAGCAGAAGGTTGCCATGCGCGAACAGGATCCCGCTCTCCGGCGGTCAAACTTCAAGGAAGTTCCCTTCGGGTATAGTGATGAAGAGGCAAAAGCCGAGGCCTCACGATGCCTGCAATGCAAAAAACCCCTGTGTATGGACGGGTGCCCGGTCAACGTCCGGATTCCGCAGTTCATCAGACTTATCGCCAGAGGCGAATTCGCCGCCGCCGCGCGAACCATCAAGGAAACAAACGCTCTCCCCGCCGTCTGCGGACGGGTCTGCCCCCAGGAGGAGCAGTGCGAGCTGTACTGCATCCTTGGCAAAAAGGGAAGTCCCGTTGCGGTTGGCAACCTCGAACGGTTTGCCGCCGATTACGAGCGGGACAATAACCTGGTCGTTACTCCAACGGCAAAGCCCCGCAACGGGAAACGGGTTGCGATCGCCGGGAGCGGTCCTGCCGGGCTCACCTGTGCCGGTGAACTTGCCGGGGAAGGGTTCGAGGTTACGATATTCGAGGCGCTCCACGAAGCGGGTGGCGTGCTGGTATATGGCATTCCCGAATTCCGCCTGCCTAAGGCCATCGTCAGGGCAGAGGTCGGGTACCTTGAACGGCTCGGCGTAACCATCGAAAAGAATTTTGTCGTCGGACGCACGGCCACTATCGATGAACTCATGGAAGAGGGGTACGACGCGGTATTCGTGGGATCAGGCGCGGGCCTGCCCACCTTCCTGCGTATTCCGGGCGAAAACGGCATTGGGGTCTACTCGGCCAACGAGTACCTTACGCGCAGCAACCTCATGCGGGCCTTTACCGACGACGCGGCAACGCCGATCATGCGGGGCAAACGGGTGGTCACCGTCGGCGGCGGCAATGTGGCCATGGACGCAGCGCGCACGGCCCTGCGGCTAGGAGCGGAGCGGTCGACCATCGTGTATCGCCGCAGCGAGGCGGAAATGCCGGCGCGCAAGGCTGAAATCCATCATGCCGGGGAAGAAGGAATCGAATTTCGGCTTTTGTGCAACCCCACGGCGATAGTGAACGATGAAAACGGCATTGTCAGGGGAATTACCTGCATCCGCATGGAACTCGGCGCCCCCGACGAATCCGGGCGGCGCCGTCCCGTTCCGGTCCCCGGAAGCGAGTTCACGGTCGATTGCGAGGTGGTGGTGATTGCCATCGGCAATTCGCCGAATCCGCTTATTCCAAGTACTGCGCCGGATATCGTCACGAGTAAATGGGGCGGAATCATTACCGATGAGAATACCGGCAGGACCTCGAAGCCGCGGGTTTATGCCGGGGGCGATATCGTGACCGGTGCGGCGACCGTGATCCTGGCGATGGGCGCCGGTAAAGTCGCGGCGCGGAGCATCATCGAGGATTTGAAATGAGCATAATGACCCAGTGGCGCAGGACCCATACCTGCGGAGAATTGACAGCTACAAATGAGGGCGCTCCGGTGGTGCTCAACGGATGGGTGCATAACTGGCGCAACCACGGCGGCATTATTTTTATCGACGTGCGCGACCGCTTCGGCATTACGCAGGCGGTATTCAATCCTGCCGACGACGCCGCGCTTGCACAGCGCGCCTCATGCCTCCGGCATGAGTTCGTTATCGCGCTCTCCGGGGTGGTCCGAAGGCGGCCGGCAAACATGGCCAACGCAGGGATGGCTACCGGCGAAATTGAAGTTGTCGCCTCGGGTCTGGAACTATTCAACAGCGCCGATACCCCGCCCCTGCATATCAACGATCCCGATGCTTCAGAGTCGGAAGAGCTGCGCCTCAAGTATCGCTACCTCGACCTGCGCAGACCGCAGCAGCAGCAGGCTATCCTGTTCCGTCACCGGGTGGCGGCTGAGGCGAGAAAATTCCTGTGGGACCGGGGCTTCGTCGAAATCGAAACGCCGATTCTCATGAAAAGCACGCCCGAAGGCGCGCGGGATTTCCTCGTCCCCTCGCGCATTAACAAGGGGAAGTTTTACGCTCTGCCGCAATCGCCGCAGACCTTCAAGCAGATTCTCATGGTCTCCGGATTCGACCGCTATTTCCAGATCGCCCGATGCTTTCGCGACGAGGACCTGCGTGCCGACCGGCAGCTTGAATTCACGCAGATCGACGCCGAGCTTTCCTTTATCGACGAGTGCGATATTTTCGCCATCTTCGAGCAGATGGTTGTTTCGGTTTTTGGAGCCTGCCTCGGCAAAACCATTTCCACGCCGTTCCGGCGAATGCGGTACGAGGAGGCGTTTCACCGGTACGGCAGCGACAAGCCCGACCTGCGCTTCGATCTGCCGATTGCAACGGTCACAGATCTGTTTGCCGCGACCGGGTTCCAGGTTTTCAGGTCGGTTATCGACGGAGCCGGCTCGATAGCCGGGATAGCGGGCAGCGGCTGCGGGGACTTTTCGCGCAAGACCGTCGACAGCCTGACAGCGGCTGTCGCCAGGTTCGGCGCAAAGGGTCTTGTATGGCTTCGATTGACCGACGCCGGTTTCGAGGGTCCCTCTAAGAAATTCTTTTCCGAGGCCGAGTTGGCCGCGCTCCGGGAGCGAACCGGCGCCGTGCCGGGCGATATGGTGTTCATCATCGCCGCGCCGGAGAAGATCTGTTTTACGGCCCTGGGCCAGCTCCGGCTCGAACTTGCAAAAATCAAAAATCTGGTCCCGGCCGACCTGTTCAATTTCCTCTGGGTTACCGACTTCCCGCTTTTCGAATACAGCGAAGAGGAAGGGCGTCACGTTTCGGTCCATCATCCCTTCACCGCTCCGCTGGAGGACGACATAGCCCTTCTCGCAGGTCCAGACTATTTCAAGGCGCATGCCAGGGCATACGACATGGTGCTCAACGGGTTTGAAATCGGCGGCGGATCCATCCGAATCCATTCGCGTGAAGTACAGCAGACCATATTCAAACTCATCGGAATCAGCGATGAGGAAGCGGAGGGCAAATTCGGCTTTTTGCTGAAGGCTCTGACCTACGGCGCTCCGCCCCATGGGGGGATTGCCTTTGGCCTGGATCGTCTCGTCATGCTGATGCTGGGGCTCCCGAGTATCAGGGATACCATTCCGTTCCCCAAAACCAGCGCCGGGATTTCGCTCATGGACGGTTCCCCCGATGTCGTTTCTGCGAAGCAGCTGGGTGAGCTGGGTATTGCGATTGCGGGATCTTGATGAAACGGGTTTGGGACGACATTTATTCCGGTCGGTCCGGTTCGTGATTTATTTTATAAAACAACGTAGTATATTAAATAAATGGTCGTCACCTGGGAATAGCCTTTTAAACGGGAGGTCGTAATGGTGCGGTTTTTCGGGATAGGACGGATGCTGCTTGCGGGCGCAATTCTGGCCGGCCTGGCATTTATAGGATCGTGCACCAAGGCACCGGGTACCAAGGAAGTTTCCAAACTTGAGGAACAGCGTGCTGCGGCGGAGAGTGCCGAGAAAAAACTGGCCGACCTGAGGCAGGAGCGCATGAAGCTCGAACATGACCTCGAGCTCAAGCAGGCAGAACTCCAGAAGGAAAAAGCGGGTGCGCCAACGCCCGGTACCGATACCGGCAAGGTGCAGGGTGCAACTCCGGCAATGGCTCCGGCTCCGGCTAATGCCAACCAGCAGGCGCAGCCGGTAGATTCTACGCAGAATAAGCCTAAATAAACAAATAAATAAACGATCGTTTTGGAATAAAAACCCCGGCATCTGATTTTTAGAGATGCCGGGGTTTTCTTTTATGGCGTTTTACGTAGAGACGTAGAATGCTACGTCTCTACATGTATTCATGCAAAACATCCCCAAAACCTACGATTGCCTGCCCTGGCCGGTCAATCGTATAATAGTAAGAATTGCCAAAGGTTATTGGATTAATAGACAGGAGTAGACCATGTCTGAAAACCGGCCGAAGCTTAAGCGACGGCACTACTTTATCGATCGGGAATTTCAACTACGGTATTTGCTCACCTTCGGGATCCCCATGCTCCTCATGCTTTGTTTCATGATTTTCACCCTCTATTTTGCAACGATAACCGCGGTCGACAGCGCCGGGAGAATCCTGCGACGCAATATCGAGAGCACAATCGCGCTGTCGTTTCAGGACGGTGCTGCTGTATCGGCGGACCACAACCATCCGGTCCTTGAAAACATTTCGAACTATATCCGCACTTTTCCCCGGAGCGGTGCGGTTAGGGCCGAACTTATGCCGTCGCTTCTGGGTATTTTCGGCGTCGGGCTGCTCCTGGTCATTTTGCAGATAGCACTCCTCACCATATTTTTCTCGCATCGGGTAGCGGGACCGGCATACCGGTTCGAGCGCGTTCTCCGGGAGGTTGTCGCGGGCCGCTACACAACCACCGTTACGCTCCGGCGGTCTGATGAGCTCCAGCCCCTTGCAGAAGCGCTCAACGCCGCCCTCCTGGCCACCAGAAAGAGGCTTCAGGTGCTCTCGGGACAGGGAAATGAGGAGCTGCGGAGGAAGATTTCCTCCGAAATCGAGGTCTGACCTTTGCGCGATATCCCGGCATAATTTAAATTAGTAAGCTCGGGAGATTAAATATTATGCATGATAAGATTTTTACATCGAAAAACATCATTCTTTTCCTCATCGGGATGGGGTTGCTGGTTGTGGGATATGTTCTGCTGGGTCAGGGCCCGGCCGACAATCCGGTATCCAAGACCGTTGCCCCCCTGGTACTTGTAGCGGTATACTGTGTTTTTATTCCGTACGCGATTCTTTCAAAGACTAAAAAAGAGCGCACCGAAGAGCAGTCAGATAATAAATAGGGCGTTTAGCTCAGCTGGTATAGAGTACCTGCCTTACACGCAGGTGGTCGTAGGTTCGATCCCTACAACGCCCATTAGGAAAAGGATTTAACCGGGCTGGTAGTTCAGTCGGTTAGAACGCCGGCCTGTCAAGCCGGAGGTCACGAGTTCGAGCCTCGTCCAGCCCGCCATACTAAAAGCTCTGGAATCCAATAATATCATGGGTTCCAGGGCTTTTTTATTTGTGCCATCCTCTAATATGGTTACCCCGCTTTATTCCGCTGAACTACCCCTAAAAGCTGGACACCTTCGCCATTATTTATTTGGCACTGTACTCATTTTTTTTGATGGAAATCCTTTTTGAGGCGTCATTGCCATATGGGGAATATTGCTCTGGCGCAGGCATTCGATTTTAAAAATTTCGCAAACCCAATGGAACAGCATGATGTTCATGTGAACAGCATGTATTACATTCATTGATTTTAAATGATTACGGTTATTAAAAATAAATTTATAGGGAAAAAATTGGGGAGAAGGGGTCCTATGGAGATTGATAAGGCCTGAGGGGTGCCCGAAGTAGTACCAATTGATCGGGTACTCCAGTGGAGTTCTTCAAACGGCCGAATATGGAGCTGAGGCCGGAAGTCTTGACCCTAAACGGAGGAACCATATAGATTATAGCGTCAATAATTGCCCACGGAAAATCGAAACAGAAAGATTTTATTTAATCGGTTTTGTAGGGGCCCGGACCGAATTTAAGGCTGTACACAGGAGTTTCAATGAGATACAACTTGAGAACTATGGGGTTTGGGATGATAATTGCCCTTGGCATGGCAATCAATATTCAAGCCGACGTCGTTGCAGCTACGGTGAACACCGGGAATAGACCCCAGGCAATTGCATTAGACACCGTTTCAAACAAGATTTATGTAGGAAATGATAGCAGCGGTACTATTACCGTCATTGATGGAGCTACCAATTCGACCATCACAATAAAAGTGGGCAGTGATCCGGTTGCAATTGCGGTAAACCCCATGACCGACATGATTTATGTGGCAAATTATATGAGTAACACGGTGACGGTTATCAATGGGGCTACGGATTCGACGCAGACGGTGCCGGTCGGAACATATCCGATGGCGATTGCGGTTAACCCGATAACCAATAAAATTTATGTCGGGAGTGCCCTCAGCAACACGGTGACTATAATCGATGGAGTGACCGATTTGACCGATTCGATCAGCGTGGGGGACAATCCTGATGCCATAGCAATTAATTCTACAGTCAATAAAATTTATGTGGCTAATTATGCTAATGGGGGAAGTGTAGCGGTAATTGACGGCAAAACGGATTCAGTTAATGAACTGACCGTGGGAGGATATCCCGGTTGGGTAGCGGTGAATCCGGTAACCGGCAAAATATATTTGTCGTCTCTATCGAATAGCAACAGCATCGCGATAGTGGATAGCACAATGAGTTCAATAATAACCCTGGACGTACCGAGTGGCGAAATTGCGGTAAATCAGCTAACCGATAAAATTTTTGTGGCGAATGGCGGGCAAGGAGGCGGAACACTTACGGAGATAGATGGGGCAACCAATGTAACTTTTCCGTATCCGATTCAGGGCCATGCAATAGCCCTGAATGCTAAGACCAACAAAATATATGTTGCAAACCCGGTCGACTATAATGTAACGGTATTCGATGCTTCGAACAATACCGCAATAACGGTAAATGTAGAATCAAATCCAGTGGCCATAGCGGTGAACCCGGTGACCGACATGATTTATGTGGTGAATAACGTAAGTAATACGGTCACTGTCATTAATGGCTCTTCGACTCCGGTCAACCCCGCCGCATTGCAATCCAAAACGGCCTTTATCGGATGTGGCGGTGTCCTTGCGCTTTATTCCTTGAACGGCAGGCAGATAATGAAACTTCCGTTCAATGCTTCCTCGTCGAAGGAGGCATTACTGGGTAGCGCTTGTAAAACACGGGCAGCAGGGGTATACAATTATTGCTTCTTCAGCAACAGGAAAATTGTTGATGAGGGAAACCTTATCGTAAGATAATTTCTCAGCGTTGATTCATGACGAAGGATAACTATTTTTATTCCAATGTGGCCGAGATCAGCATAAAATAAGTTATACCCCATCAAGGGAGTAGCATGTATCGTCAGTGGTTTAAATTTACCAAATTCTCTACAGCATTCATTATTGCCTTGGCCTTGGGCCTCAACGCTCAAGCGACTTCGCTGGCGCCGAACCTTGCCATGCCAACAAATGGCGCCGTCAACCAGCCGATAGTTCTTACCCTGAGTTGGGGCAGCTCAACTGGGGCTGTTTCCTATGAGGTACAGGTTTCGCTGTCGAGCAATTTTGGCATCACTATTTTCAATCAACCGGGAGAGACGTTAACGAGTACGTCGGTGAGCGGTCTGGTGAATGCTAACACATACTACTGGCGTGCAAATGCGACGGACGGGATCGGCGACACCAGCTGGTCAAACGCATGGAGCTTCACAACAATTACGGCACCACCCGCAGCGCCAATTCTCGTCTCTCCATCGAGCGGTGCAACCAATGAGCCGATTTCGGTCGGGCTGACTTGGAATACCTTGGCCGGAGCTACTGCATATCAGGTGGAGGTCTCCCTCTCAACCACCTTCGGTACCACCCTTTTTGACGAAACCGGAGACTCGACCTCTGGCACATCGATAAGCGGATTATTTAATGCAACGACGTATTACTGGCGAGCAAATGGAGTGAATTTAGGCGGCATCGGAGCATGGTCAAGCGCTTGGAGTTTCACGACGATCATCGCGCCGCCCAAACCGCCAATGCTGTCCTCACCTCCTAATGGTGCGACGTACCAGTCAATCTCATCGACTCTAAGCTGGAACACCATAGCGGGTGCAGTATCATATGGCGTTTCGGTTTCGAGTTCAATAAATTTTGCGACGACGGTGTTGAGCCAAACCGGTCTCACGGGTCTTTTCATATCGTTAAGCGGGCTTGCGAACAGCACGCCTTACTACTGGGAAGTGAATGCGACGAACTTGGGAGGATCAAGCGTCTGGTCGGGTGCGTGGAGTTTCACGACAATTATTGCGGCTCCTTCGGCACCAAGCCTTTCCATGCCCCTAAACGGCGCAACAAGTCAGCCTACTACACTTACTTTAAGCTGGAACTCTGTAAACGGAACCGGTACTTATTATACAGTTCAGGTCTCGACAGGATCGACCTTTTCGGGCTCGGTTTTCAGCCAGAGCGGTACGAGCTTGACCGCAGTGGTGAGTGGTCTCTCCTATGGTGGGAAAAACTACTATTGGCAGGTAAATGCAAGCGATGCAGGCGGTACCACATGGTCAGGCGTCTGGAGTTTCGTGACGCTGGCATATGTTGCACCGATTCTCTCATCGCCGACTAATGGATCGACGAACCTGACTTTTCCACTTACGCTTAGCTGGGCTTCCTGTCCAGGGGCTACATCATATTTTTTATTAGGTTCAATCGGCACGTCGCTCTCAGAATCGGATATTTACCAAGACAGCCCAGCTACCTCCGCAGTTGCAAGCCTGAATGGAAATATCGCCATCATGTATGGAAAAACCTACGCATGGGGAGTATTGCCGCAAATTGCAGCCGGAAATGCCGTCTGGTCGAGCATCTGGACCTTTTCAACATTATCAGTTCCTGCAGCGCCCTCCCTCGCATCTCCGACAAACGGAGCGATATTTGTTCCAAATGAACCGCTTAATTTATCCTGGGGGACGGTCGCCAATGGAAATTTTTATCTGGTTCAGGTCTCCACCAGCTCCTACTTTAGCAGCATTATTATGTCGCTGAGCGGACCTACTGCTCCTGCACAATTCACCCCTGCCCATGGGATCCGGTATTACTGGGAGGTGTGCGCAACGGATACGGCAGGAACTGGTGCCTGGTCAAGTGTATGGGAAATAAGCCCATCGGTTTCTTTAGCAGCCTCCCATCAATTGTGGAAAGCGGGAAGTTTTTCAATAAAGAGCGGCTTAATAGCCTATTCATTGCCAACGGAGGAGCACGTAGAGCTTTCTGTTTGCGATATAGTGGGAAAGACGGTGATGATTTTTAGTAAGCGTCAGGCAGCGGGCTCCTATTCCATTGATTTAAAAGAAAGCGACCTCGCAGCAGGTTTGTATATTGTGCGCTTCAAGGCCGGAGCCATAGATAAGGAATCTACAATTATTTTAAAGCAATGATGAAACCTGACCGACAGCAGATTCAAATTTAAGTTCTATCCTGAGCAAAAGTCTTCTTGGAGCTTTTTCATGCGTAGGTATAACAATTCACATGAGCCATGTTTCAAGTGAAATTACGATATTCAAGGTTGGAATGATTACGCGGAATTTTTCCGGTTTTAAGGATACATGATCCGGTACTAAGCTGCGTACGAGACCATCAGCTTCAAATCTATAGGGCACCCCACGATATTCTTCTTAATAGATAGCTCCTAAAACTGCCTGTCACGGGCTTTCTGCATCGCCGGCGGGTGACGATAAAATGAATAATAACTTATATTATCTTAAAACGCAGTCCGGCAGATAGTTCAGGAGGCTGTCCGCAATGAAGCTCCTGGGGTAAACCTGCTCCCTGCTCGGCTGTGATCGAGGGTATATAGCCTCCACAGCTGCAGTATAAAACCCGGAACTACGAATGCTCCTTCCGTCAGACACCAACGCTTCGGACCAGCCTCCCGGACCAAATAAATTCCGGGAACAACTTCTCTCGTTCCGTGAGCATATTCTGCCGGCGGAGTCGCCCCTCATCGTTACGCACGATTATCCGGACCCCGATTGCCTGGCCTCGGCGTTCGGGGTTGCCCACCTTCTGAGCTTCTGGGGTGTGAAAACTTCGATCATTACCTTCGGCGGCTTTGTCGGCAGGGCGGAAAACCGGGCGATGATCCGGGTGCTCAATATCCCGTCGGTTCCCTTTGCCCTTACTGAAATAAAGGATTACGACCGGATCATTCTGGTCGACTCATTTCCGAACAAGGGGAACGTTTCGCTTCCGGCCGATGCGCGGGTAAATGCGGTGATCGATCACCATCCGCACGAGCCTCCCCCGGATGCCACGTATTTCCATGATATCCGGAAGAATTTCGGCGCGACATCCACCATCATTACCAAATATCTCATAGAAGCCGGATGCGAGATTACGCCGAAGCTTGCAACCGCTCTTTTTTACGGAATCAAATCCGATACCGGGGATATGATGCGCCGGGAAAGCGTTCCGGAAGACATAGAATGTTACAAGCTGCTGTTCGATATCATGGACCACCGCCTGCTGTCGCGGATTGAAAATCCCGATCGCGACGAGGAGTTTTTCCGGATAATTCACCGGGCGGTCGAAGCCACCTATACCTACGAGGCCTTCGGCTACACCTACCTCGGGAATGTTTCGACGCCCGATTATGTAGCTGAGATGGCCGACCTGTTCCATAGTCTTGAACGGCTCGAATGGATGGTCTGCTCCGGTGTGTTCAAGAACCATATATTTTTCTCCATACGGGCCAAGACCCACGCCACGGCCGGTATCCTTGCCGAGCAGATAGCGGAACGCCATGGCGGCAGCGGAGGCGGGCATGCCAAGGTTGCGGCGGGCCGCATTCCGGTAACGGCCGATACCGTTAATTCCATCCTGATGGATTTTGAAGAGAGCATGAAGGAACTCTTCGGGATTGATAAAATGCAGCCGGAGAAACTTCTTTAATAGACTGACCCCCTGATCGGGGAGAGAGCGGAACTATCATGTGGGACTATTCGGAAAAAGTTCGTGACCATTACCTTAATCCCCGGAATGTCGGGGAAATCTCGAATCCCGACGGTTTTGGGGAGGTTGGCAACATCTCCTGCGGAGATGCCCTGAGACTAACTTTCAAACTCGATCCCGACGGACGGGTAAAGGATATCCTGTTCAAAACTTTCGGGTGCGGCAGCGCTATCGCCTCTGCAAGCGTTCTTACCGAAATGTGCAAGGGGAGAACTCTCGAAGAGGTGAAGAAGATTACCAATAAGGACATTGCCCAGGCGCTCGACGGATTGCCAAAAGAGAAAATGCATTGCAGCGTCATGGGGCAGGAAGCGCTCGATGCAGCGATCCGGTACTATGAATCGGGTGGTGCGATCACCAAGCCCGCCATGAAAGAAGGAACAATTGTCTGCACCTGCTTCGGGGTGACCGACAAGGAGATAGAATCAGCGGTGCGCGAAAACAACCTGACGACGGTGGACGAGGTGACGAATTTTACCAAGGCAGGCGGCGGATGCGGCGGATGCCATGAGGAAATCAGGAAAATAATCGACAGGGTCCACAGCACGAAGCACGTCGACCGGCCCAAACAGGCGGCCCGCCTCACCACCCTGCAGAAGATCGATCGGATCCGTCAATCGCTCGAAGCGGATGTGATGCCGCTCCTCGCTCAGGATGGCGGCAGCTGCGAACTTGCCGATGTGGAAGGTAACACGGTGTTCGTGCGGCTCACCGGGCACTGCGCAGGATGCGCCTTCTCCTCGATGACGCTCGCGCAGGTGATCGAAAAAAAGCTCCGGCAGAATGTGTCGGATGAACTCAGGGTAGAACTGGCAGAAGAAATCCAATAATAATGGTAGAGACGTAGCGCGCTACGTCTCTACCATTATTTACAATTATTTCCCCAGCGCCTGCTCTAGATCCATCGCATGTTCCTGCTCGATGGCCAGGATATTCCTGATCTGCGTGGACAGATGGTACAGATTCAACTCCTCCGCCTGCTGCAGCCTGACGATATACCGCGCAATGGCGTCATTTTCCCCATCGAGATCGAGCTTGAGCATTTCAATATTGTCCGGCGAAGCCTTTGGAACGGGCATGATCACGGTCGGCACACCGCCGAGATAGTCGATCTGCGCGGCCAGGATCGTTGCATGGGCCAGTTCCTCCTGCGCATGAATGATGAGTTCCTTCTGGATCGACTGGTACATCGCGCCCTTGAGCACCCCCTGGTGCTGGGTGTACTGGACGCATGCAGTGTATTCGAGCCCCAGGTCCTTGTTAAGCAGTTCGACCAGCTGTTCCTTGGTCACCGACGGCATAGTTACCTCCTTGATTGCTACGGGTGAAGGCGGAAGAATGAATAATGTGGATTGAGAAAGAATCTGTTTTATCGACCCAAATCAACTCCCGAGGCTTGCCGCGGGAAAGGTCAATACTCTAAGATAGCATTTTTCACCCCATTCCGTATCAGCTCAGGGATTAGTGCTCGGAGTGAATTGACAGGTTATTCATCCTTCCCTTTGCCTTTTTCCTCCTTCATCCTTTTGTTCCCAGCACTCCCGATACGCCTTTTCAACCTCAGCGGTAAACCCCGGTCCGTCGCACAGCGACGAACCGGTCATCCGTTCCCGCATCGTATCGCGAAGGGCCGCCAGGGAGGAAGTATCAGCTGCCGCGCGCATTGCGATGGCGACATAGGCATCCGGAGTATCGGCGATGAAGTCATGCAATCGAAGCGTCGAAAGTACGCTCGCCGTCATGCGGCCGGCGTGCCGGTTTCCCCGCAGGGTGATGTGCGGTACGCCCATCCAGAGCGCCTCGCAGGCGGTCGTATGGCCGCTCCAGGGAAAGGTATCGAGGGCCAGGTCGATATCCTCGTAGCAGCCGAGATACCCGTTTGACGGAAGGGTATTCCTGAAATCGAGCCGCTCCCGTCCGATGCCGTTTGCCTCAAAGTGCCCGGCAATCCGGCCCTGTATTTCATCGTCCAGGGTGGTTCGGAATATGAGCATTCGCGAGTCCGGAATGGCCCCGAGAACACGCGACCACAGGGCGATCACGGCGGGGTTGAGCCTGGCCGGGCTGTGGAGCGAACCGAACGTGATATATCCCTTTGTCAAAGCCGGAAGCGTTGAGAGCGCCGGCGCGTTATCCGGCGGCAGGAAGCAACAGAAGAGCGGCAGTCTGAAGAGCCGTTCCGAAAAATCCGCATCGGCGGGGGGCGGATCGACGATAGCGTCGGTAAACCGATAATCGATCCGGGAAAGCCCGGTGGTCCCGGGGTACCCGATCCACGAAATCTGGAGCGGGGCGCTTTTGCGGGCGAAAAGCGGCAGGCGGTTATCGGCCATATGGCCGGTGCAATCGACCAGAATGTCGATACGGTCGGATTGGATCATGGCGCCGGCCGCATCGTCATCGCAGGCCCTGATGTCGCGCCATGCATCGGCAAATCCGGAGAAGCGGATGGTTGTGTCGTCCTGTATTTTCCCGCATGAATAGCAGGCCACGCTGAAGTGTTCCCGGTCGTGAAAACGCAGCAGCGGTTCGAGGAACCTTCCCGCCGGATGGCTGCAGAAATCGGCCGACACATACCCGATCCGGAGTTTTGTGCCGGAGTCTGCCCTCCCGGCTGCCGCAGGCATCGCCGGTATGCATGCCTCGACCTCTTCACCCCATTGGCGGTGGGTCCGGTAGAGCTCAGGCGCGGAATATGCCGGGTTATACTGCATCGAAATGAAAAGATTGCTCCAGGCGAGATGTCCGCCTGGCAGCCGGGGGTCGGCAAGGTTGCCGGCCCGGGCAATGGCGGAGCGCAGGCAGGTTTCGGATCGTTCGATATCGCCGGCAGCCTGGAGTGTTTCGCCGAGATTGGCAAGCGCGGGAACGTGGTCGCTTTGCAACCGCAGCGCATTGGTGAAGCATGCGGCGGCCCGGTCGAGCCGGTGCCATGCACGCATGATCACCCCGAGGCGAAAGTGAAGATGCGCATCGGTGGGCCTCAGGCGCAGCGCATTGCAATAGGCATCCCGTGCGCCTGCAAGGTCGCCCCATGCCTCCCGCAGCCTCCCGAGCCCGGCATGGGCATCGAAGAGGTCGCCATTGAGGGAAAGCGCCGTAATGAAAAATTTTTCGGCGGCAGCACTGTCGCCTCGCGATGCATGGACCTTTGCAAGATTACACCACGCAATGGCACTGCCGGCAATTCCGCTTGGTGCGGAACTGGGGGTGTTTTTAAGTAGGCCCGCTTTTGGAAGAGCGCTCATCGGCGATCGCAGTCCCTGCATGAGGGTAGTCGGGGCGTGCTAAATTCACGCGGAGCGGTCCGCCAACTATTGCAGGACCGCTTCCTGCACGCCGACTATAGTTGTACCCTCAGGACCGGATTTTTTCAAGGGTGCGCGCAATTTCGTCGATAAACTCTTCGGTGCCGCAAACCTTTTGCGGCGGCGGTGAGGAGAGTTTTGCAAGGTCGCCGGTCATGAACCCCGCTTCGATGGTGGCAATCGACGCCTTTTCAAGTGCGTCCGCGAAGGCGACCACCTCAGGCGTGGTGTCGAGCGTCCCGCGCTTGCGCAGTGCGCCGGTCCAGGCGAAAATAAGCGCCATAGAGTTGGTGGAGGTTTTTTCGCCTTTCCGGTGTTTGTAGTAGTGACGCTGTACCGTACCATGTGCCGCCTCAAATTCCATCTGGCCGCCCGGAGAGACCAGTACCGAGGTCATCATGGCAAGGCTCCCGAACGATGAGGCGACCATATCCGAAAACACATCGCCGTCATAGTTCCTGCAGGCCCACAGCATGCCGCCTTCGGAGCGCATGATGCGGGCAATGGTGTCGTCGATCAGCGTATAGCTGAAGCTGATGCCGGCGTTTTGAAACTTCTCCCGGTATTCCCGGCTGTAGGTCTGCTCGAAAATGGCCTTGAACCGGCCGTCGTAGGTCTTGGAAATAGTATCCTTGGCCCCGAACCAGAGGTCGATCTTTCTTTCGAGGGCGAACTCGAAGCAGGCCTGGGCAAAGGCAGTGATGGAGGCGTCGACGTTGTGAATTCCCTGGACGATTCCCGGACCGCTGAACTCGTGGATCGTTTTGCGGGAGAGCTCATTGCCGCTCGCATCGGTAAAAACCAGAGATGCGGTGCCCGGACCCTCGACGCGGTATTCGGTATTCTTGTACACATCGCCGTAAGCATGGCGGCCGACGACGATCGGTTTTGTCCAGGTTGCCACCGTGGGACGGATGTTAGATGTCAAGATGGGGCAGCGGAACACGGTACCGTCGAGGATGGCGCGAATGGTGCCGTTGGGGCTGTTCCACTCTTTTTTGAGGGTGTATTCAACGACCCGTTCGGCATTAGGCGTTATTGTGGCGCATTTGACGGCAACGCCGTGTTTTTTTGTGGCATGCGCCGAATCGAAGGTAACCTTGTCTCCCGTGGCATCGCGATTTGCAAGTCCGAGGTCGTAATACTCCGTATTGATATCGATGAAAGGGGCCAGGAGCTTCTCCTTGACCATTATCCACATAACCCGCGTCATCTCGTCGCCGTCCATTTCGACGATAACGTTTTTTGTCCCGATCTTAGCGCTCATGATTCAAATATCCTCTCCGTAAGAAGTTATAAGCTCTGTAAACCGCCTGCTCAAGCGGGGCATTCCGGCACATAGCCGTGTGTCGCCCTTGATCTACCCGCCGATTTGTTTCTGAAGGGCCAGGGCACCGCCTGCAAGCAGAATGCGTTTCTGGCGCGGGGTCAACGTATAGTCGACCGCTATCTTCCTGTCGCGGGTTTTATTCCAGACAACTATCGGCCTGTCCCCGGCTATTGCCCCGGCGATTCCCGTGGCCGTCAGTTCGTCTCCCGATTCAATGGCGTCATAATCGGTTTCCTCGCTGAAGGTGCAGGGAAGAATACCGAAATTGACGAGGTTATCGGTATGAATCCGCTGGAAGGATTTTGCGAGAACCACCCGCACCCCGAGGTACATGGGGCAGATGGCAGCATGCTCGCGCGAAGAGCCTTCTCCATAGCTCCCCCCGCCCACGATGATATTGTGGCTTCCCTTGTCACGCAGTCCCTTCGCCCGCGCTGCAAAACCGGGATCCAGGGCTTCGAACACGAAATCGGCATACCGGGGAATGTTCGAGCGATATTTCATCCGCGCTCCGGCCGGCATGATATGATCGGTGGTGATTTTATCACCGACTTTGATGACGACCGTGCCGGCAAGATCTGCAGGAAACGGGGTGCTCGCCGGGGGAGCTCCGATATTCGGGCCGCGCACAATTTCGACCCGCGCAGGATCCGGGATCGAGGCCGGGAAAATAAACATGCGATCGTCGATGACAAAGGTATCGGGCAGGTCGATTTCTGGGTAGGGCATGCCGAGCCGGCGAGGATCGGTAAAGGCTCCGGTTATGGCTGCTGCCGCCGCAGTTTCGCACGAAACGAGGTATACCCGGGCATCCCTGGTCCCGGAACGGCCCTCAAAGTTCCTGTTTGAGGTGCGCAGCGATACTGCTCCCGAAGCCGGTGACTGGCTGTTGCCTATACAGAATCCGCATACCGGCTGGTCGAGGCGTGCTCCGGCGGCAATCAGGTCGGCGAGATAGCCTGCCGCTTCGATGCTCTGGAGAACCTGCCGGGAGCCCGGTGAAACCAGGAACGAGACATTCGGCGCAACCACTTTGCCCTTGAGTATACGGGCGACCGTTGCAAGATCCTTGTATGAAGAGTTGGTGCAGGAGCCGATACAGACCTGGTCAACGGCCATGCCCTGGAGCGATTCGACGGTTGCGATATTCCCCGGCGAATGGGGAGTAGCGGCGAGCGGAACGATTGAAGAGAGATCGATTTCCACGATCCTTTCATATTCGGCATCAGCATCGGCCTCAATGGGGCTCCAGTCGCCCTGGCGGACCTGCCTGCCCAGAAATAAGCGCGTCTCCTCATCGCTCGGGAACACCGAGGTAGTGACTCCACACTCGGCTCCCATATTTGCAATTGTGGCGCGCTCGGGAACCGACAGGGTTTTTACTCCCGGACCGCCATATTCAAAAACCGTGTTGGTGTTACCCTTTGTCCCGAAAATACGAAGAACTTCGAAGATAACATCCTTAGCCGATACCCAGGGTTTGAGCCTGCCGGTAAGATGAATGAGGACTGTTTTAGGGCAGCGAAGGTAGAACGGAGCGCCGCCCAGGGCGAGTGCGACATCCAGGCCGCCGGCACCGATTGCGATCATGCCGATTCCCCCGCCCGTGGGGGTGTGCGAATCGGAGCCAAGCAGCGTCTTTCCCGGCTTGCCGAAGCGTTCGAGGTGTACCTGGTGGCAGATACCGTTCCCTGCCCGCGAGAGGATAATACCGTATCGGGCAGCTATGGACCTAAGGTACGCATGATCGTCGGCATTCTCGAACCCGACTTGGATCGTATTGTGATCAATGTAGCTTGCCGATAGCTCGGTGGCAATTTTCGGCCGCCCCATGGCTTCGAATTGAAGGTAGGCCATGGTCCCGGTGGCATCCTGCGTCAGGGTCTGATCAATGCGGATGCCGATTTCCGCACCAGACTCCCAGGACCCTTCAACCAGGTGAGCTTCCAGCAATTTTCTTGTAATGGATTTTCCCAATGGTGCATCTCCAGATCGGGTGATTCAGAATTTTTATTAGCAGAATAAATGGCTCGGTTCAGCGGCATAAGGGCACCTCACCAGGCCCGGGCAGTCTTAAAAATACTTTTCACCAGCAGCCCGAGATATTTTGTGCCCGCTCAGATGGAATTTTAATTATTTTGTACCTCCATGCAAAGATTCGATACTCTCCGGATGGGTTTGTGCCGATCAATTCTGATTCTCGCCGGAATGAGCGGCATACTGCTCATAGCCGCCCTTGCAACCTCAGCGACTCAACTATCTCAGGAAGACAGCCTTTATGTGTTTGTGGCGGGCGATGCCTTGGTAACCTACCAGGAGCCGTCGGGGTATAAGGGAGAGGAAAACGGTTTCCTGCGGGCGGTACTTGACCATGCAATAGTTGACAATTGGTATGCTACGGTCGGCATTCGCGGCTACAACGCTCTTCCGGAGCCGTATCTTGAAACCGGGGCTCTCTCATGGCGCGACAGTACCCTGCAGCTTTCCGGCGGGTACCTGACCAGTCGCTATGGGATCTGCGAATATTATAAACCCTGGTCAACCTATTCCCCGCTCTTCGAGAATCCGATCATCTGGGATGACTATGGATTCGGGGAATCTATGGCCTGGCATTCCGGGTATGCAGTTCTTCAGGAGTGCGCCCTCATGAACTCCCGCGAAAACGGTTCGGTTAATGCGTTTGCAGGCATCGAAACGCCGTCATTTCGAGCCGGGTTTCTCGGCGGGTTCCAGACCTACTCCCTCGAGGACCAGGACAATAATGTGACTCTCGGTTTTGAGTCTTCGGCAGGGAGCGATGCAATCATGCTCCATACTGCCTTATGCTTCGAACGAAATTTAGGCTATTCCCTCTATTCCCAGACCGCCGTTGTGCCGGGGAATCGTTTCAACGGGTTCCTTGAAATGGAACTGGTCCCCTGTCGCAGCTTCATTGCGGACCTGCTTGGCATCTACCGCCGCACGACGCTATATTATAACCAGATGCAGGTATTTACCGGGGTAGACTGCAGGTGGTTCCTCGGGCGGATCTGGGGTGTCGGCGGGGGTGCCGAAAGCCTCGATGACCTGGGAATTGTTACCTGGACTCCGGGATTGCGCGTATTTCTGGCCCCCGCGCCCGATCCCACCTCCCAGCTCTCCGTGGGCATCGAGCGCACATGGACCGGCAGTTCTTCACCTCTTTACGAATTGACGGGGAATGTATGCGTCACCTTCTAAACGCACTTTTTATTGCCGGTATCGGACTCGCGCTCGTCGGCTCCTGTCTTCCCGGCTCCACGGTACCGGTCCAAACCTCCGGCGAACCTATTGTCTGCATAACCTTCGACGATGCGCACCCGACCGTCTGGACGGTCGCTTTCCCGTGTATGCGATCGGTGGATACAAACTTTCGTGCCACCCACTTCTGTCCCATGATTTTCATGGATACGA
This sequence comes from uncultured Fibrobacterota bacterium, assembly GCA_963803935.1. Taxonomy (GTDB): domain Bacteria; phylum Fibrobacterota; class Chitinivibrionia; order Chitinivibrionales; family Chitinispirillaceae; genus BOG-1184. Next base: position 31,658 of record CAWDOZ010000013.1, read on the forward strand.
ACACCAACGGCACCGGGGTTACCCTTGCCCACCTGAAAGCTATGGAGGCGGCCGGGTGGGAGACCGCGGGCCACACCTGGCATCATCCGGATTTATCCGCGTTGACGCCTGATTCGGTGGAAGAGGAAATCACCTCCTGTTACAATTACCTGGTGAAGAACGGTCTTCACCATGCAAGCTTCGCCTACCCGATGGGGAACTACAATGCCGCAATTCAGGCGGCGGTTGCCAAACTGTTTCCCAATATCAGGACCGCGCACGATTACCTCTATACCGACGGCGTCAACCGGCAGGACCTTGGATACTATGCCGTCAAGGGAAATCACACGGCGGCCGACCTCATCGACCGGGTCGAGCGGGCGCGCGCCGCCGGATCGCCGCTGGTGATCATCGGCTTCCATGCGGTGCTGACCGATTCTGCGCCTGCCATTGCAGGTACCTATTATTCGCGCGAATCGATTTTCCGGAGTTTCCTCCAATACCTTAAACAACAGCAGCTTCCGGTGATGACCATCGATTCGGCGATGACGGTGCTCGGGGCGAATTAAGAAGCTCTGAAGAAGTTTTTTTTCATCGCCAGCGCGACGTTGACGAGGCCGATCATCACCGGAACCTCGATGAGCGGACCGATGACCGCGGCAAAGGCCTCCTGCGATCCGATACCGAACACACCGACCGCAATGGCGATTGCCAGCTCGAAATTGTTGCTTGCGGCGGTAAAGGACAGGCTGACGGCCTCTTTATAGCCGATTTTTAATTGCCGTGTGGCAAACATCGATCCGAAAAACATAATAAGGAAGTATATACAAAGAGGCATTGCCACGCGAACCACGTCGAGCGGCAGGGTGATAATAGCCTTTCCCTTGTAAATGAACATGACCAGGATCGTAAAGAGAAGCGCAATGAGAGCTATAGGCCCGATTTTGGGCATGAATTTTCCGACGTACCATTCCTCGCCCCTGAGAGGCTCAAGAACCATCCGGGTAAGAAAGCCTCCTGCGAAGGGAATGCCCAGATAAATGGCTACGCTGACCGCGACGTCTTGTATCGATACATGAACCGCCTGTCCTGCAAGACCAAAAACAGGTGGCAGCACGGTGACGAAAATATAGGCAAACAAGGCAAAAAAGAGAACCTGAAACACCGCATTGAATGCTACCAGTGCCGCAGCGTATTCGCTGTCTCCTTTCGCGAGATTGTTCCAGACGATAACCATGGCGATACATCTGGCAAGACCGATGATGATGACACCGGTCATCAGATGCGGATGGCCGTGCAGGAAAATGAGGGCCAGGGTGAACATCAGCACCGGTCCAGCAATCCAGTTCTGGATAAGCGACAGAAGAAGCGCTTTTTTATCCGCGAAAACGCCGCCCGCTTTCCGGTAATTAACTTTTGCGAGTGGCGGATACATCATGATAATCAAACCGGCTGCGATGGGTATTGAAGTTGTCCCCACACTCATTCGTGAAAGCAGTTCAGACATTGCAGGAAACACGCGACCTATGATAAGCCCGAGGCCCATGGCCGCGAAAATCCATACGGTGAGGTAGCGGTCCAGAAACGAAAGCTTTTTTGCCTCTACTTTCTCCATTTATCAGTCAGCCTTTCGGATACCCGGCAGCGCACCGGGAAGCGTCATTATAAAATCTCGGATTTCATCGCGTACACGGCGGTAGTGAAAAAGCGCTTCGTCTTCGGTTTTCGCATTTTTTGCGAGTTTCGGGGGATCATCAAAACTCACGTGGAACCGTTGCACCTTACCGGGAAAAAAGGGGCACATTTGGTTTGCCGAATCGCAGACTGTGATGACCCAATCAAATGGAATGTCCCTAAGCTCATCAAGGTGCTTCGATCGATGATTAGATATGTCAATGCCCGCTTCGGCCATGACCTTCACGGCAAGGGGGTTCAATCCCTGAATTTCGATTCCGGCCGAATTTGGCTCAAGGACGTCACTCTTAAGGAACCGCGCCCATCCCTCGGCCATCTGGCTCCGGCAGGAGTTCCCGGTGCAGAGAAAGAGGATTTTCAGTTTGCTCATGATCGGAATTTTCAAGTGCAATGCGTATCCTTTCCCCGATCCTTGCTCAAAGCCTCGCTATCGGCGATCGCCGTCGGGTCGTTCTCGGAAGACCGCGTCACCCAGTCAATCGCTTCCCGTACCGCTCCGCTGCCACTTTCCGGAGCGGGCAACCGGTAGTAGACCCAGCGCTCCTGCTTACGATTTTCGACGAGCCCGGCGCTTTTCAAGATTGCCATATGTTTTGAGACCGTTGAGGGGGCGAGGGCCAGCAGTTCGATGATCTGACATACGCAGAGTTCTCCGCCCCTTAGAGCCAGAAGTGCCCGAACCCGGCTTTTATCGGAAAGAGCACCGGCGATTGCAACTAACGCATCCATTGATACTTCTCCATTTCGGGCTTCATGGTTAATTCCATAATTCGCCACATAACGAAATATATATTGCGGCTAATTTGCCGCCACATAACCCGGAACTGGCCCGGGATCGAATTGTTATCCCAAATGATGTAATTTTTAAATTAATCGAGCAGTTATTAACGTACGCTTTGAGGAAGGGTTTTGTAACTTTTGGCAACCGATCCCGCGCTGCAACGTCTTTCTCTTCTAACCGGAGACAATTCCATTGAACTTCTTGCCCGAACCAAGGCAATCGTCTTCGGACTCGGCGGAGTCGGGAGCTGGTGCGCCGAGGCGCTTGCCAGATCCGGCATCGGTACGATTGCCATCGTCGATTCAGACGTGGTATGCATCACCAATATCAATCGTCAGGTACAGGCAACGTCGCTTTCGGTAGGAAAAACCAAAACCGCAGAACTCGGGCGTCGGCTTCGCGAGATCCGCCCCCAGGCCGCCATTATCGAGATGCAGGCTGCCTATCGTCCGGCCACTGCCGACCGATTCGACCTCGCGGCTTATGATTATGTGCTCGACTGTATCGACAGCATATCCTGCAAGGTTGAGCTCATCATGCGTGCTTCGAAGGCCGGAGCACGGGTCTATACGGCCCTCGGAGCCTCGGCAAAACTTGACCCGACCCAGATCGCCGTCGGTTCCTTGTGGGACTCCTATAACTGTCCGCTCGGCAGATACGTGCGAAAAAGACTCCGGCAGGCCGGATTCACCGGTGAGGTCACCTGCGTGTACAGCCCTGAGGAGGTTCGACGTTTTTCGGGTGAGATGCTTTGCGGTACCGCCGAATGCCTCTGCCCCGCACGGGTTGCCGGCGAAGGGGAGGGAGAACCGCACGAAGAGTGGTGCTCACGCAAAAAGCAGATCAACGGCTCGGCAGTGCATATAACCGGCACCTTCGGGTTCATCATGGCGGGGCTCGTCATACAGGATGTGGTGAAGCGGTCAATGGAAGCTTCCGGAGAGTGACAAGTAGAACGATCACCGCAATACACTAACCGATGACAATTAACCGCTCATGGTGAGCCTGTCGAACTACGAGCGCCTGCTAAGTTCATCCTTCGACGGGCTCAGGATGACCTGTCGATCATGGGTGGTCGAATTTATGAAAGAATGCATTAAGGCTGATTGATTTTTTTCAGGGTCCAGGCCATGTTCAGGCCTATGCTTTTCATCGTTTCCACCCCCTCCGCATCATTTTCGACATCGCCGATTTCGCGGCCGATTCCGACATTCCAATAAATCGATCCCGGCATGATCATCTGCGAGATATGGAGAAAGTGGTTGATGGTATCGAAGGCGTGGATGGCACCGCCGCGCCGAACCGCAACGACGGCCGCTCCGACCTTTCTTTTGTACAGAAAATCGTTCGCCCGGCCAACGCGGCCGCTGCGATCGATGAGCGCCTTGAGTTCCGGCGTGATATCGGAAAAGTAGGTCGGAGAGGCGAGAATGATGCCATCGGCCGCCGCCATTTTTTCGATGCACTCGTTAACCGGATCCTTGCCGATGGCACAACGCCGATCCTTGCGGGAAATGCACAGATTGCATACCGTGCAGCCGCGGATCAGGTGCCCTGCCAGCTCAATAAGTTCGGTTTCAATGCCTTCTCCCTGCAGTTCGGCAAAAACATGGTTAATGAGATGGACGGTGTTGCCGTTCTTACGAGCGCTGCCGCTGATCGCGAGGACTTTCATGGAGTTCCTTTGACAATGGTTTACACGATGAACTGTAGTTCTGTTTTAGCCCCTCACTCATACCATTGTTGCCGGGGAAGGGCCGGATGTGCGGCTCTCCGCAGAGCAAGCTGCGGGGACCTTGTGTCTACAGGCAAGGCAGGGGGCATTGCGTATTCCGCACCCGCCATTTTGTATCAAAATACTATAAAAAAAAAGGAATGATGTCGGAGTTCACCCCTTCCGGCCGACTATCTCAGGGATCAATGATTTTTCAAAGGTTCTTCAGGATTGGGGGCGAATATCAACGGGGGTGCCAATGCAGGTCGACGGAACAATTGCACCTTATCGCACGGGAGAATTAGGCAACATTCCCGCCGTATATTATAATTAATTTTCGGGAAGCAGTTTTTCCGGCGCAAATCCGGCCGCGAAATGGCCATACCGGAGACGTCTGTCTCGGCATGGTACGACACCTTCCAGGAATCGGGCGTCCGTGCATAATTTGACATCAAAGGAATCGGCAGGAAGTGCCTTATCGCTGCCCGGAAGTGCGGGAGCGCTGCTTGAGGGCGCAGATGCCGATATTCTGATTGCCCGCAGGGTGCAGGCTGCCCTGATACCCCGGCGTCCGCCTACCATCGAAGGACTCGCTGCGGCGACTCTTTTTTGCCCGAGTTCTGTCGCAGGCGGAGATCATTTTGAAATAGTTCCCCTGTCGGAGAATAAAATTGTCTTCCTCATTTTTGAGAC
>CAWDOZ010000014.1:0-11763 GCA_963803935.1 uncultured Fibrobacterota bacterium
ACAGGCAACCTTGCCAGCGGTTTTCTTGGATTCTGGAAGGCCGGGGCAATTGCTCAGTTGGATCGTTGGAAACAAACAAGCTCATTCAAAGACTACAGGTGGGTGCATTCCGCTGGATATGAATTCTTCCAGGTTGAACTTCGGGGGCTCCAAGGTGGTTTCGATCCTTGAAATGAAAAATCCCAGCAGGTGCAGCAACTGTTTCTGTCGGGCTGGCATATCGCCGCTTTTAGCTTTCGCGATCAGCTTTCTCTCATCCAGAAGCGGAAACAGTTTATGGTCGATGCAATTTTTGTCGGCGGGAGCGAAAAACTAATGGTGATCGGATGTGGTAGCAGCCCTTTTCGAAATCATGCCAGAATTAAATTCGCAGCAAAAATATAACATGATCTGGACTGTGTTCAGGATTGCCTCTCAAGTTTCGCTTCTTCTCAGCAATTTAATTGTAGATTTTGATGGGAATTCAGAAGATTTGAAAATCAGGCAAAATCCTCGTCTCCTTCAAAATAAAACTGCTTTAATTTTCAACGTATAGCTTGTAATATTATGTATGGTTTATAGAATCAAACAAATTGCGGAAATTACTGGCAAGTCTGAAAATCTGATCTATCGCCGCCTGACCGAGAGGCCGAAGCGATATATTGTTCGCTTTGGCCGAAAAGAGGGAGCGCATTGGGTATTTGATCGGAAAAAAGTTGATGAAGCTATTTCTCGGGATGAATCAATAATCGTCCCTGCGAATAGCTTTTTAGCGATAGATGATAAAACCGCGCTCGATTATTTTTTGGGCACGTCCGGGTCTGGTAGAAGGCATCGCCCAGGAAGCAGCAAAAAATAACCTGATTTTGAAATTCTGCGGTTTTGAATCCTCTCAATTCCTCTATCTCACATCCATTGCTAAGTATTGACAAAAGTCCTATAGAACCAATCTGAAGGGAACGCTAAATTTGTATAAAGTTCGGATACCCCACGAGCTTTTAATAGTTTACATAGAGGCAACAATAGGGGGGGGGGGGGAAGACTGTGACGAAATATCGTCAAGGTTTGACGATATCTTGACGATATTTTTGAAAAATGGGCAAAATATCAATGATTTAGGCATATTCGACGGTTTTCAAGACCGTCGGATTACCATTATCCTAATCCTCCGCAAGGAAGTATTTCTGCACAATCCAGGGATAATTTGATCTAAAATACTTGATGGGGAAAAATAAGGGCTGATACGGATAAAAAAACTCCCTGGCCCGCGATAACCTTTTCCCGATCGGGCAAAATGATATTGAAGCTAGCCACAGCAGCTTGCGAGGGCCACGAAGCGGCCTGCCACGCGGTCGCTATGCCTGTTCAACCGGTTTCCAGGCATTTCCTTTCAAACCAATTTTGAAGTCCTCTTTATCAATTCTTTTTACCTCCCAGGCGTTTGCCGATACTTATATTCTTATTTTCGACAAATCTTTGATGGTAATGAAGAGATCTTATTTAATTAGGGAGAACTGAAAATGATGGAGACAAAAGAAAGATATTTGGAATGGGGTATTAGTTTCTGGATAGGAGTTGGTTTGATGAGTATAATTAATGTTTGGAAAATATCTTCCCATGCACATGCAATTAGGTATTCCTGGATTATTTTTGGAGTTTCGGTGGTCTTGATAGCCATCTGTGCCATATTCATTAAGATGAAAAAATGACTTTTTCAATATCCGGAGTGATTCAGACGACAGATGCGCGATCTGGCCGCGACGGGCCAATTCCGAGGCTAAAAATCCTTTCTCGCAGAAAACTAATTACCGGTCCAGCCGCCTTCGTGGTATAAAGCCTGGATTTCTGTAGAATCGAGAGGACGGTTATATATTCGAATATCGTCAAGGTCACATTGTTTATAATCACCGTTAAACCTGCTTCTGCCGAAGACGATGGTATTTGCATGGGTGGTTGTTCCGGACAGCGACAAATCCAATATTCCATTACGATACCAGGCTATTGTTGATCCATTGGAGACTATCACAACATGAACCCAGGAACCGATTATAAGAGGCAACTCTTTTGTTAATCCGTTATTATCATAGCGCATATATTCTGCATCCGCACTGTCGGCATAAAACATTCCATGGTAACTGTTGGTTGAAAATGTTGAAAAAAATCCAAGGTTCCACCCGCCGCTGTTAGCATAGTTGAAATACCAAAGCGAAATCGAGAAAACATTTGGAGGAACAAATGAGGTCGAAATGCTATTGCTCACACCATCAAAATAATATGCCGCATTATTATTGCCGAATCTATCCTGTGTCAAAGTTGCCCCATTTACCGTCCCATTATTTCCATTGCCGCTCTCATCATTCGCATTTCCATTAAAAGGGTAATAGGCAACCATTCCATTAGTTGGAATTGGATTTGCGGTGGTGGAAAAACCCCATACCTCCGACCAGGCACTCGTTCCACCTGCATTCTGGGCATTTAAGCGCCAGAAATAGATCTGGCTCAGCGCCAATGGCCCAACCGGCAAGGAATCTCCAAGGCAATCAGGATTATCGATAATCGTATTTAAAAAGGATTGATTAGTCGATAGCTGAAGATGGTAGGTGGTTGCTCCTGCCACCGGACTCCAACTTAAGGCAGGACAAAATGGCACATTCGTTGAAACGTTTGTCGGGGAAACCAAAGCCGGCGCTACCGGAGTCAGCGGAATAGTTGAAAACCCATCCAGGGCCGACCAGGCGCTCGTATTGTTTCCCGCGATCACATTCACCCGCCAATAATAGGAGGTGCTATTAGATAACGGCCCGATTGTTTGAAAAGTATCATTCAGCCCTGTTACGGAATAAATTGTAGTGCCAAACGATTGGCTTGTGGAAACCTGGATACTATATTGCACGGAACCATTTACTGAATTCCACGCCAGGTTGGCAATCAAAGGCTGATTAATTGCGCCGTAATGCGGAAAAACCGGTGTCGGAGCTAGAATAAGCGTAGAGAAACTCCATATACGTGACCATGCACTTGTCTGTGAGTTGTTTTCGCATCTGACTCTCCAAAAATAGGTGGCATTGGTTATTAGATTCTCGAAACTTTCGGAATCATTAAGCGATAAGGAATCCTCTGTCCCGACATTTGAGAACGTACTGCTTAAGGACACCTGTACCTCATATAAAAGCGCTTCGGGCACGGTTGTCCATTTCAATTCTACTGCAATTGGCTGGCTGCTCGCGCTATTTACCGGAGAATATTGCATCGGTGAAAGTAATGCAGGGTTAGCTGGGCTGCTGGGGTTGCTGCTTTTTGAGCACGCAAGAAAAATTCCCATCAATGCGGCAATCACAATTGTGGCCCATTGCCTTGAAAGCATGCCGGGACCCCCTTCAGCTGAAAAAGGGAAACTTATAAGAATTAAATTTTTAGCCCTCACTTCTTCGAATACATTACGATGCCGCACAGTGACTGAGATTGACACTATTTCCTACCCTGGCTATATTCGTCAAAGGCCTTGTGCTTTAACAATATACCAATTTTGAACCGTTCCTGTCAAATTTGAAAAAAGGCGTGCGGATAGAGCGTGAACAAGGAAAATCGAAGAAGGATGGGTATGAAAACCGATTAAAAAACTCTGAAAAAATTTTAAATTTGTTTGGAATATATCTTGACGATATCCTCCAAATCTTGCTAATATCCTTAAAAAAGCCATTTCAAATGGTTTTGCTAGACTGTCAGGTTACCATTTTCCTAATCCCTCGCGAATGAAAGCACCCGCACCGATGCAGCACCCGCCCGAATCAGCGCCTTTGCCGCCTCTCCTGTCGTCGATCCTGTCGTCATTACATCGTCGATCAGAAGGAGCGTCGCTCCCCTGATCCTTTCCAATGCGCCTGCCGGCACGGCAAAGGCTCCCTTCATGTTTTTCCGTCGGGCAGGCCGGTTCAGGGTGGTTTGCGTTGCGGTCTTACGGACCCTCGTCAGGACGCCCTCGATGAGCGGCAACCCTCTTCCCTCGGCGAGCCCCCGCGCCAGGTAATCGGCCTGGTTGTACCCGCGCTTCCGGCGGCGGGAGGCGTGGAGCGGCACGGCGACAACCCCGTCGATGCCCTCGAAAAAATCCTGCTGCGCAAGGGGGGAGAATCGCCGGGCGAGATCGAACGCCAGATGCTTCTTCCCCGCGTACTTAACATGGTGAAGCACCGAGCGGACCGGGTCGTCGAAATCGAACAGCGAATACGCCCGGTCGAAAGGGAAATCAATGTCGGGCCTGCACTCGCAGGGACCAAGCGTCCGGTTTGCGGCGCAGCGCGGGCAGGGATCGCGGTACCGGTTATTCTTGATGAGGGCGGCTTCACACTCGCGGCAGAGCCACTTTTCACCCCGGGGCCGTGGCTTGTCGCACACGATGCAGAGAGCGGGGAAGAGGTAGTCAATGATTCTTTGCAGGAAATCTTGGACTGTGCGCATGGGCTTCCTCTCCCCCGATTCTTTATCGATAGATCTTTTTACCTAGCCTTTTTTATCCTTCATCCGTTACTACACAGATATGAGGAAATTTTGCTTAGTTTCGCTGAGAATCCCCTGCCTTAGGTGCCCCCTTATTAAGGGGGTCAACGTGTGGCATGTCAAGATGTTGATGTCGTACATGTTTTTACTACCTGAGGGGAGCGTTGCGGGGGTGCGAGAGTGTCTGCCAAGGGCAGACATCACCTCGCACCTCCGCTGGAAAGGGTGTGCCTGAAGACGCTTTTCGCGGCTTCAGGCCAGGGGAAACCATGTAATGGTTTCCCCACCTGAGCAGTAATCTTTATCATTTATTTCTCCCTCTCCGCCCGGGGATGCGCCTGCCGGTAGGCTTTCAGGAGATGTTCGCGCGAGATATGGGTATAGATCTGGGTCGTTGCGAGCGAGGAGTGGCCGAGGAGCTCCTGGACTGCGCGGATGTCCGCGCCGGCGTCGATGAGATGCGTCGCGAAGGAGTGGCGGAGCACATGCGGGCTGCGCTTCCGCTGCTGGCTGACAACCGACAGTTCCCGCGCAACGATGCGCTCGACTTGCCGGGCCGACATGCTCTTTCCCTGCGCATTGGCAAAAAGAGGCAGGTCCGGAGTATGAGCCGTTTTACGGAGCAGGAGATAGCGTTCCATGGCCTCGACCGCCGTGCCGGTCAGCGGGACAATGCGCTCCTTTCGCCCCTTCCCGATAACGCGAACCGTGCTGCCGCCGACCGCGCCGACGGTAAGCGAGCAGAGCTCGGAGAGCCGGATACCGCTGCCATAGAAGAATTCGATGATCGCATGGTCGCGGCACTCCTTTTCGGGGTCCTTCCCCCCCCTGGGCGCCACCAGCTTTTCGGCCTGCTGTTCGGTAAGGAATACCGGAAGTTTTTTGTCAAGCCGTGGCGCAGAGATGAGCTTTGCCGGGTTGTTCGGCAAGAGGCCCTTCCGTGCGCAGAAGCGCGAAAAGGATTTGAGCGCGGCGATCTTCCGGGCGATGGAACGGGGCTTGAGCTTTTTGACGGAAAGGGAAAAGGTGAAACTTCGTAATAACTTTTTTTCGAGCGTGGTTGCAAGGAGCGGCTCGATATTCCTGGAGGCCGCAAAAACGGCAAACTCGGTAAGATCCCTCCGGTAAGCCGCCACTGTGTTCGGCGAAAACCCCTTCTCCTTCTCGATGCAGTCGTAAAAGCTGGAATACGCCGCGGCGAGCGAGCCATGGTGGTTCCGGGCAGCCGTCTGGTCCGTTGTCATAGGCTGAAAAGTATATTTCTCTCCGTTTAAGCGCCAGTTCCACACTCCGGAAGGGTGGCACCGATGAAGGGAATAATTCTCGCGGGCGGTTCGGGAAGCAGGCTTTTTCCGCTTACCCGCGGTGTCTCCAAGCAGCTCATGCCGGTCTACGACAAGCCGATGATCTACTATCCCTTGTCTATCCTCATGCTTGCCGGCATCAGGGAGATCCTCGTCATCACCACCCCCGAAGACGCCCCGAATTTCAAACGGCTCCTTGGCGACGGCAGCCAGTGGGGAATCCGCCTGGTTTACGCAGAACAGGCGAAGCCCGAAGGTCTCGCGCAGGCATTTATTATTGGTAAAGAGTTCATCGCCGGCGACCGGGTGGCGCTTGTCCTCGGCGACAACATCTTCTGGGGCCAGGGATTTACGGCCCGGCTGCGGTGCGCCATCGACCATCCGCACGGCGCAACCGTGTTCGCCTATCGCGTCACCGACCCGGAGCGCTACGGTGTGGTCGAGTTCTCCGGCGACGGCACCGCCCTGAGCATCGAGGAAAAACCGTCCGAACCGCGTTCCAACTTCGCGGTAACCGGCCTGTACTTTTACGACAACACCGTGTGCGATCGCGCCGCCGGGCTCAAGCCTTCGCCGCGCGGCGAGCTGGAGATCACCGATCTCAACCGCCTGTACCTCGACAGGGGTGAACTTCGCGTGGTCACGCTTGGCCGCGGCGTCGCCTGGCTCGACACTGGGACCCATGAATCCATGCTTCAGGCTGCCCAATTTGTCGCCACCATCCAGGCGCGGCAGGGATTCAAGGTCGCCTGCCCCGAGGAGATCGCCTTCCGGCTGGGCTACATCGGACCCGACGACATGCGAGCCCTTGCCAGGCCGATGGAAAAAAACGACTACGGCGCCTACCTCCGTGAAATCGCCGACGACCCGAATCCTTTGGAGCACAACCTGTGAACTTCATCCCATCCGACCTGCAGGGCGTTTTTCTTATTGAACCCGATGTCCACCGCGATTCGCGGGGGTTCTTCGTCGAAAGCTATTCCGTCGAGTCCTTTGCAAAGGGCGGTATCGGCGTGACCTTTGTCCAGGACAACCATTCGCTCTCCGTTGCCAAAGGGGTGCTGCGCGGCATGCACTTCCAGCTGCCGCCCCACGCTCAGAGCAAGCTGCTTCGCGCAACCCGGGGCGCCATCTACGATGTCGTTGTCGACCTGCGCACCGCGTCGCCCACCTTCGGGCAGTGGCGCGGATTCGAGCTGTCGGCCGATAACTTCCGTCAGCTCTTCGTGCCTGCCGGTTTTGCCCATGGGTTCTGTACGCTCTCCGAGAACACCGAGGTGCAATATAAGGTAGACCGCCTCTATGCCCCCGCCTCCGACGCCGGCATACGGTGGAACAACCCGGATATCGCCATCGCCTGGCCGGTCGCCGATCCCGTGCTCTCGGGCAGGGACTCGGCCTGGCCGCTCCTCAGGGTGTTTCGCTCCCCGTTCTGATCCGCCCGGCCCGGTGGCCGACCGGACCGCCGACTTTTGGTGTATTTTTCTCCACCTCATGACCGGTTCCCCCATATCCACTGCACACGCGCTCCGTTACCTGGCAGCGCACCTGAAACGGCATGCGCTCTCGCTCTGCGCCGGATTCGTGGTGCTCGTGGGGGTGGACCTGCAGCAGCTCCTCATCCCGCACCTCATCCAGCGCGCCCTCGACCGCCTGAGCAATGCCGTCTACGACGCCGCGTTCATCCTGAAGACCGGCCTGCTCATTCTCCTCATGGCTACCGGCATGGCGGCCCTGCGGTTCCTCTGGCGGTTCTTTATTGTTAAGCCATCGCGGCGGATCGAAGAGCGGATGCGCAACAACCTCTTCAGCCACATCGAACGGCTCTCCGCCCCCTTTTACAACCGAACGAAAACCGGCGATCTCATGGCGCTCTTTATCAACGACCTGGGCGCCATCCGGATGGCTACCAGCATGGCGCTCATCGGCCTCTTCGATGCGGTATTCATGAGCATCATGTCCCTCGCCTTCATGATTGCCATAAGCCCGCGGCTGACGCTTTTTACAGCACTGCCGCTGCCGCTCATCATCATCCTGCTCATTCGCGCCGGCAGGATCATCGAAACGCGCTATACGCTCGTCCAGGAGTCGTTTTCAAACATCTCGACCCACACGCAGGAGTCTTTTTCCGGCATCCGGGTCATCAAGGGATTCGCGCGTGAAAAGAGCGAGGAGGTCCGCTTCCGCGTTGCCTGCGACCGGTACGTGGACCACAACATGGCGCTTACCCGCATCTGGGGCCTCATCTTCCCCACCATTACCTTTCTTGCATCGCTCTCCTTCTCGCTCCTCCTGCTGTTCGGCGGCAGGCTGGTGCTCGCCGAGAAGCTGAGCATCGGGCAATTCGTCTCCTTTACCTTCTATATCAACCTGCTGGTATGGCCCATGATAGCCACCGGCTGGGTCTTCAACCTGGTCCAGCGCGGTATTGCCTCAACGAAACGGATTCTCGAAATCCTCGAAACGCAGCCCGAAGTAACGGTGAAAAGCCGGGCCACGACGGAACCCGTATCGGCGGGCAGTATCGAGTTCCGCTCCCTTACCTTCCGGTATACCGCAAAGAACGACCCCGCATTGCGCAATATCGTGCTCACCATCCCCGAAGGATCGTCGCTCGGGATCATCGGGAAACCCGGATCGGGTAAGACCACGCTCGCATCCCTGCTTTTCCACCTCTACCCGCTTGACCGGGAGTGCCTGTTCATCGACGGCCGCGACATCAACGATTTCCCGCTCGATACCCTCCGTCAATCGATCGCCTATGTGCCGCAGGATTCGTTTCTCTTCTCCGATACCATCGCCGCCAATATCGCCTTCGGCCTCGACGACGACAAGCAGGTTCAGGCGGCGATCGAAGAGGCGGCGCAGCTCGCCGTCATAGACCGGGACATCGCCAAATTTACCGAAGGCTACGATACCCGGATCGGCGAACGCGGGGTCATGCTCTCGGGCGGGCAGAAGCAGCGGCTCGCGCTGGCGCGGGCGCTCCTGGCCGCTCAGGCCCGCATCCTCATTCTCGACGACGAAGCGACAGGTCAGCCATGGTGGTCCACTTATTGTTATTTCGAAGTGAATGCCCGTCACCGTGATCCTATCTTTCATTTTATTAATTTTCAAGAATGTGGGAATCTGCTTAATTTTAGCACAAATTTTTGGAGCTCCCCCCATCGCTGGTGCTTAAACTTGTCGCCGCCCTCTCAATTTCAGGAACTCTATGGGGCCATCGTTTGCGGCGAAAACCTCAAAAATCCGTATTTCCTTCAAGCGTTTCAGAATTCCGGACTTATCCACATACTTGTGGTTTCGGGTTCTCATCTCATCTTAATTAAGGAATTTTTCCCAAATGTCTGGGTTCAATATCCATTTTTGATTTTTTATGGCGCTGTAACAGGGTTTCAACCACCGGTTTTAAGAGCTTCTTCTCCAGGTATTCGTTCAACATTTTGTCAAAAAATATAATTTAAAGTGGTCAAATCTGAATTGCGTTTTTGTAAGCAGTCTTTTGACTTGGAGCATCAACCCCAATTGATCAACTCGATATCCTTTCAGCTCAGTTGGATATGCGCCCTTGCTTTATGTCTAACACAAGGTCGTAGCGTGATTACACGGTAGACTGTGATGTATTTTTCAACATCAATTATCCTTGCCCAATTTCACTGGCCACATCCAATTTCCTTAATTTTTAACGCAGTACTCGCTCCCTTGATTGGAAGTATTTTATTTCCGCTTTCCGCCGTTTGTTTCCTGATTCCGTCGCTCACGGTGCCCGTCGATTGGCTTTGGCGAGGCATCTATTGTCGGTGTGGCTACCGAATGGAAATCTTATGTTTCCGTCTTCGGATATTGGCACTTTAAGGATTTGGATTTTGATATGGATGGCTCATTTATTTTTATATCTTCGATCGCTAAAATTTCCGGCAAGAAACTTATCCAATTTTTGATATTGGTTTTGATTCTGTTGTTGATGAGCAGCGATGTGGCAGAAAGATTTCCTAACGAGTGGATAGTTTGGAATATCGGGCAGGGAAGCTTTATTACACGTGTAGAGACGCACAGGTGCATTCATTTCGATGCTGGTGGAGATCGGCCCTTCCCTTCTGGTGTCGTGAAATCCTGTCGAGGAAAAGAGAATATTGTTCTCTTTTCCCATAGTGATTGGGACCATATTTCTTTCGCCTGGCAGCTCCACAAGTTTTTTCCGAAACTTTGCCGTTACGGACCCGACGATAAATTAAAAAAATCTTTGCGCTCCATAGAAGTGTGCTCAACAACCGAACCGGAATGGTCATGGCATCCCGGATTTCAAGTTCGCTCTGCCAACGATTCCAGCGGTGTCTATTATTATAGAGAACTGCTTTACCCTGGAGACTCACCGAAAAAATTTGAGAAGTTTTGGGTGACCTGGCGTTCCCGCCTACCCAAGAATCCTTGTTCTGGCCCATCACGGAAGCCGCACAGGAACCTCAGAAAATCTGCTGAGAGCATTCAGATCAATAAAAATGGCCATCGCCTCAGCTCGAAAAGCAAAATATGGTCATCCCCATGATGAGGTGATCGAGCGCTTGCGCAAGGCTCATATTCCCCTGCTCAGAACCGAGAGCTGGGGGAATTTGCATTTTGAGGATTAGGAAATTAGGTCAGTGCCGAAAAGGGACGATACTCCATCTCAAGATCTCGTGCCACGGGCTCGTAAGTCACATAACCCTTGTAACAATTGAGACCTTTCAACAAAGCGCGATCTTTTGAAACGGCTTCTTCCACACCGAGAGCTGCCAGTATGGACGCATACTTAAAGGTCACATTGGTCAGAGCATAGGTAGAAGTTCTTGAAACCACACCGGGCATATTGGGCACACAGTAATGAATTACGCCTTCCACATCGAATGTGGGATTTTTGTGGCTTGTGGGTTTACAAGTTTCGATGCATCCGCCTTGGTCAACAGCGACATCCACTACCACGCTTCCAGTCCCCATGGTTTCCACCAGATCTTTGCTGACAAGCTTCGGAGCCTTACGACCCGTCAAGAGAACCGCACCCACCAAGAGATCACAATTGTTAACGCTTTCCTCTATATTTTTGATATTCGAAAACAGCGTCGCCACGCGGCCGCTAAAGATATGATCCAAATACTCCAAGCGAGCGGAATCAACATCGAGAACAGTTACATCTGCGCCCAAGCCCACTGCCATTTGGGCTGAGTTCACACCCACGACACCACCACCGATGATGGTCACTTTTCCGCGGCGAACTCCGGGCACTCCGCCCAATAAAATTCCCTTCCCGCCATGATCGCGCTGCAAATAATAAGCACCAATTTGAGTGGCCATTCTTCCCGCCACTTCGCTCATGGAGATAGTAGAGGAAGGCTTCCGTTGTCTAACTGAATGGTTTCATAGGCCACTGCTTTGACTTTTCTTTCGCAAAGCACTTTTGTGAGTTGAGGTTCAGCGGCCAAGTGCAGGTAGGTGTAAAGAATTTGATTCTCTTTCATCATGTCGTACTCTTCTGGGAGAGGCTCCTGACCTTTGGGTGAGTGTCGGACCTGTCGTAGACCTCTCGCTTGGTGTCCAGAATTGTGGCTCCAGCTTTGACGTATTCTTCGTTTGAAATTCCGCTACCAACGCCAGCATCACGCTCTACAAAAACCTTTTGCCCTTCGCGGATCAATTGCTTCACTCCGCTCTCAGTCATTCCCACACGGTTTTCACTAATTTTAATCTCTTTTGGCACCCCAACGATCATACATATCTCCTTCAAACTTCAGTCTTTAGACCAGGACTTTTAGTTCGACTTTGAACCAGTGTCATGGGTTATTTATACTATAGTCTTGAGGTATTCCATGCTCCGGGCGTTAGCACTTTTCCTGACATTGACCACAAGCGTTAGCTACGCCCTTCCGCCGGAAGGATTTGAGAATTTCGCAATCCTCAACAAGGGAAAAGTTGGGTCATTTTTTAGCAGTGATTTTGTTTATGAATGGCC
>CAWDOZ010000015.1:0-3293 GCA_963803935.1 uncultured Fibrobacterota bacterium
ACATCCATTTGCCACAAATCGTTCGGTTCCGGGCGTTCAAAACGGATCCATGGATGCCGCTTAATAGCCTCTTTCTCGCTTATACAGCCATGACGATGAAGTATAGCTGTAATTGTACTTGCAGAGGGAACTTTAGCAATTCCAAGATTGGCAAGAACCTTTCGGATCTTCCTTCCTCCCCATGGAATCTCGGCATAAACCGAAAGAACCAGGTCTTCCATATCTGATGGGGTGCGAAATGGGCTATGATCAGGTCGACGAGATCGATCTGCCAAACCAGCTTCTCCCGATTCGCGGTACCTTGCAAGAATTTTGTAGCCGGTTTTTCGAGAAATACTATACCGGAGACAAAGCTGCTTCATCGACAACTTGTTTTGCATCGCAAACATGGCAA
This sequence comes from uncultured Fibrobacterota bacterium, assembly GCA_963803935.1. Lineage (GTDB taxonomy): Bacteria > Fibrobacterota > Chitinivibrionia > Chitinivibrionales > Chitinispirillaceae > BOG-1184. The sequence goes on from CAWDOZ010000015.1 coordinate 395, forward strand.
ATTCCTTACGTTCAGACATCAGATTACACTCCTTCCAGGGCATATTAAGCCTCCTTTTAGTGGAAGCTTAATCATCCCATTCAGTGAAGAAAAAGTGTTACCTATGTCTCCGAACGTATGTTACCTATGTCCCCGGCTTGTACAATAGGGGAGGGGAACGGGGAGAGGTCAGAGGGCCGGCCGCCTTGGGCCGGGGTGAGGTGAGGTCCGGGGCGAGGCGAAGGAGCCTTGCGTGAGCTATACCCGCAATTAACCCGGTTTTCGGAGATTTTTACCATGCGGCAGTCATTTAATATCCTTTGCCAACTCATAAATATTCACCTAAGTGAAGCTGTCCCTGGATCGCCAAGTCTTTGTAATTATTTGTCTTATCGTTCAGAATATCTCGCATGTCATACTCAAATATCTTTCTTCTATCAACTATCATTCATCCCGATTTCTTTACTGTTGGAGTTTTGGCCCATCGAATTTACGAAACGGGTCGCGAAATTCCGTTCTATCGGTCCATTTTTCAGCGCCTTGGAGTTTTGGCCCATCCTATACTCTACAGTGGGTCAAAACCCCCCTGAAATGGGGGATTATCTAAAAATAAATGTCAAGTAGATTTATTGTTTGCAGATGAGAAGAAGGCAGGGGGAAGGCAGAAAGGCAAAAAAAGCAGAAAAAATGAATTGCCTTTCCTTGTGTTTTCTACCTTAGAAGATGGCGTTGCGGAAGGGGGAAGGCGTCTGCAAGAGGCAGACATCGCCTCCCCCTTCCGCAGGAAAGGGTGTGCCCGAAGACGTGCTTTGGCGGCTTCGGGCCAGGGAAAACCCGCGTAGCGAGGTTTTCCCACCAGAGGCCTTTGAATTAAGCTTTGCCCACCCACTAAAAAAACTCTTTTACTATTATTAAGGACCTGTCTAAAAACCCTCCCCTCTATTTCGATACACTATATTATTTTTGTGGGTAGGGATGCAGGAATAACCATGAACCATAAAGCGCTGAAAAACTATCTCGAAGTCCAGTATCGCGCCTTTCACCGGCCCGAATACCTGCGGATGGATCCTCTGGTATGCCTTGCGGCATTTGAGCGCGCCGAGGATATCGAGACCGCGGCGCTCGTGGCGGCGGTGCTTTCGTACGGCAGGGCCGAGACGATCATTCGCAACGTAGCCGAGATATTCGGCAGAACCGGGCGGTCCATTGCCGCCTTTGCCGCCGGGACGACGCTTGCGGAGAAAACGCGTTGCTTTTCCGGCTTCAGGCACCGCTTCACCGGGGGCGACGATATCGCGGCGCTTCTTCACAGCATTGGAAATGTCCGGTTGGCGGGAGGCTCCCTCGAAATGCTGTTTGCGGAAGGTTTCAGGGAGACCGATACCACGATCAGGCATGGACTTGAACATTTTACGGCTGCTCTGCGGAGGATTGCGGGCACATCGGCGCCTTCATGCGACGCGGGTGTCGGGTACCTCCTCGCCTCCCCGGCCGGCGGGAGCGCCTGCAAACGTCTGAATATGTACCTGCGCTGGATGATCCGGAAAAATGACGGGATCGATCTCGGGGTCTGGAAAACCATTCCCGCCTCGTGCCTCATCATGCCGGTAGACACCCACGTCGCCCGGATTTCGCGGCGGCTGGGGCTGACAAAAAGGGCATCGGTCGACTGGCGTATGGCCGAGGAGATTACCGGGTTGCTCCGGGCGTGCGACGGCGCCGACCCGGTTCGATACGACTTTTCGCTGTGCCGGGCAGGCATGGTGGATTTCAGAAGGGAAGCGGCATGATGGACAAGGATGTAATGGCAAGTAAACCTCCCCGGGATTTCAAGGGCATCCCGATAAGCGCCGGAAAGGTGGCGACGCAGGTGTGCCTGTTCTCCATCGGCCGCCAGAAGCTCATCCCGGAGTACTCCCTCGAAAACGAAGAGGCGGTGAGCCAGGAGCTTCGCCGGTTCAGCGCCGCGCGCGTCCAATGTTCCGAAGAGCTCGCCCGCATCGCGGCAAATGTCGAGACATCTATCGGCAAGGCAGAAGCGGAAATTTTCATCACCCAGCAGCATATCCTGAACAACCCGAAGGTGGTCGACGCCATTTCGCTCATCATTACGGCGCAGCATAAGAACACGGAATGGGCCGTGAACCGGGCCCTCCTCGGGTTCGAAGACATGATGGCATCCCTTGACAATCAATATCTGCGGGAACGGTCGAGCGACATCAGTGAAATCAGGAGGCGCATGCTTAACCGCCTTACCAACACGCAGGCGGGGTTCATTTGCAAGGGACAGTCCCACTGCCGGCAGGGGGCCGATCGCATCATCGTGGCAGAAGAGTTGACGACGGATATGATCGTCAACATGCGGATGGACCGGGTCCTGGGGCTCGTCACCGAGCACGGCGGAGTCACGAGCCACGCGGCGATCCTCGCACGGTCGCTCGGGATTCCTGCGGTTTCCGGGATATCCGGCATCATGCAGCACATAAACTGCGGCGATACGGTACTCATAAACGGCGATACCGGCGACGTCACCCTGCATCCCGAAACTGCGGCGGTGCGGGCGGTAGCGCTCGAATCGGAAGAGGCGGGCGAACCGGAGGTCACCCTTGCCACGCCCCGGGGGATGGAGCTCTTCGCCAACGCAAGTTCCCTCGAAGATGTCAAGCTTGCGCGATCCCTGGGTGCCGACGGCATCGGGCTGTTCCGTACCGAAATATTGTTCGTCGGAGCCGAGCGCCTGCTTTCGGAGGAGGAACAGCACACGTTTTACAGCAGCGTTGCGGACATCATGACCGGATCGCCGGTCACCTTCCGGATGCTCGACATCGGGGGCGACAAGCCGTTGCCGTTCCTGCGGCTTAAAAAGGAAGCCAATCCGTTCCTCGGGTTTCGCGGCGCGCGGTTCCTGCTAGCAATACAT